>CAJUJI010000160.1 GCA_910586875.1 uncultured Anaerotruncus sp.
GTTTTAGGGCGTTCCAAAGAGAAACGCACATTGGCATCAAATTTGCTCTTTAAATATACAAATCGGTCGCCTTTCAATCTGCATATTGACACTTTTTAATAAATCAGATATAATCAATACGTTAACGTTCTGTGTAAATTGCTACATAGATGCACTCGCGGGCAGCTCATACGGAGAACGGAGGGAATCGGTATGTTGGAGGTTAAACAGGTTGGCATTGTTTTTGGAGGCCTGGTCGCATTGGATCAGGTCAATATGTCGGTTCAAAAGGGTGAGATTCATGGTTTAATCGGCCCGAATGGGTCCGGCAAAACCACCCTAATCAATGTAATCACCGGATTTTATGAGCCCACCTCAGGCGAGGTACTGTTTGATGGTGAGGTTATCAGCGGCAGACCGCCGCACCAAATCAGCCATGTGGGGCTGGGGCGCACCTTCCAAAACATCAACCTATTTCCGGAAATGTCCGCGCTGGAAAATGTCGTCACCGCTCGCTGCGTCCACACCAACTATCATATGCTGGATGCGGTATTCCAGAGCAAGCGCTTTCAGCAGCAGGAGGCCGAAGCGCGCGACAAGGCGATTGCGCAGCTGGAGTTTGTCGGACTAAAGGACGACCTGAACACCAAGGCGAAAAATCTGCCCTATGGCAAACGGCGGCTGCTGGAAATCGCGCGCCTGCTGGCAACCGACCCAAAGCTGGTGCTTTTGGACGAACCGGTAGCGGGCATGAACGAACAGGAAAGCGATGAGGTCGCCAACATCGTACATAAAATGCGCGATCTGGGCGGGCGCACCATCCTGTTAATCGAGCATCACATGCGGTTCGTTATGAACCTGTGCGAGCAGCTGACGGTACTCAATTCCGGCTGTGTCATTGCACAGGGGGCGCCCTCAGACATTCAGAATAACGAAGAAGTCATCGCCTGTTACCTGGGCAAACGGAGGTGAGCGGTATGCTGGAAATAAACAATCTGACCTGCCATTACGGGGTGATCCGCGCGCTGCATGACATCTCTCTCACCATCCCTGACGATGGCATCTTTGCTGTGATCGGTGCAAACGGCGCGGGCAAAACCACCTTAATCAATTCCATCGCAGGGCTGGTCACCCCCACCGATGGCAGCATTCGTTTTAATGGAACCGAGATCACCACACTACATACAAAAGATGTCATTCGCGCTGGAATTGCACTATGTCCAGAAGGACGCCGCGTATTTAAAAGCATCTCTGTTTATGAGAATCTGGTCGCTGGCGCCTACATTATGAAGGACAAAAAACGCATAGAGGAAAATATCCAGGAGGTGTTCCGGCTGTTCCCTCGGCTCAAGGAGCGTGAAAAGCAGCTTTCGGGTACCCTCTCGGGCGGCGAACAGCAGATGCTCGCAATCGGCCGCGCGCTGATGACCGACCCAAAGCTGCTGTTGCTTGATGAGCCATCGATGGGACTGGCGCCCAATCTGATCGATTTCGTGTTTGAAACGATGGTGCGCATCCATAACGAGCTGCACATCCCGATTATCGTGGTCGAGCAGAACTCTGAAATGGCCCTTTCGGTGGCAGACTACGCCTATGTTTTGGAGGTAGGCAATTTGACCTTGCAGGGCTCTGGCCAGCAGCTTTTGCAAAGCGACGAGGTCAAAAACAAATACCTGGGCGCATAAGCTTTTTAGGGATCCATCCTGTGAGGTAAACGGCCTTGCAGAGAAAGATAATTTGAACAATTACGGAGGGAAACTTATGAGGAAACTACGATTTCTAGCATCTGTTCTAGCATTGGCAATGGCCTCTACCACGCTGTTCACTGCCTGCGGCGGCAGCGACGAAATAAAAATTGGCGCGATAGACCCCATCACCGGCGCACAGGCGGTCTTTGGACAGGACTCTCTGAATGGTAAAATGATGGCGATTGAGGAAATTAACGCCAAGGGCGGCGTATTGGGCAAAAAGCTGGTGCTGATCTCAGAGGATGACGGTGCGCAGGCAGCGCAGGCAGCCACTGTCGCAACCAAACTTATCACACAGGATAAGGTGGTTGCAATTGCAGGCGCGCACGGCAGCTCTTCCACGCTGGCGGTTATGGAGGTGCTCAACAAGTACCACATTCCTTGTGTTACCCCTGGTTCTTCCTCCCCTACCATCACCTCCTCGGGCTGCGCATGGATCAGCCGCGGTATTCCGGACGACCGCTTACAGTCCCGCATTCTGGTGAAATACGCAAAGGAACAGGATAACCTCAAAAAGCTTGGCGTGCTTTATTCCAACGACGATTACGGCAAGGGCGGCTATGACGCTGCTGTCAAGGCTGGCGAGGAATACGGCCTTGAGGTTGTTGGCGAGTCGTTTATGAGCGACGACCAGAACTTTACTACCCAGATCAGTAAGCTCAAGGATGCTGGTTGCGATGGCGTAATGCTCTGGTGCGTATACACCCCCGGCAGCCTGATCTGCAAGCAGATGCGGGACATGGGTTGGGAGCCGAATCGATATGCTTCCCCTGGTATCAACAACCCGCAGGCATTTGAGCTGTCGGATGGCGCACTTGACGGAGTTGTCAACACCACCGGCTTTGTTGCTGCTGACCCTGACGAGTATGTACAGGACTGGATCAAGCGCTATGAGGAAAAATACAAGATCGCTGCCTCCCAGACCGCAGCGGTTGGTTATGACTCGATCATGCTGATCGCTGAGGCGATTGAACGTGCAGGCTCCACCGATGCGGAAAAGGTTCAGGAGCAGATTCGTTCTACCAAGGACTTCAAGAGCCTCAAGGGAATTTTGACCATCAACCACGAAACCGGTGAGTATGAGGCTGAGGTACGTCTGACCAAAGCAAACAGCAGCACCAACACCTTTGATTTCATCACTAGCTACACCGTCTAAGGAGCAACGTCCTTTACCGCTTCAAACGCGTTTTGCCAGGGAGGAAATGCAACCTTCTCCCTGGCAACCAATGGCCCTGCCTTTCCTTGCATGGCCGATAATGAGGTGAAATAAATGGGATTATTTGTACTGCAAATTGTAAACGGCCTGGTCATTGGTATGCTGTATGGGCTGGCTGCGTTAGGGTTCTCCATGATTTTTAAAGCACTGGGATATATGAATTTTGCACACGCTGACACCATCATGATTGGCGCAATTCTCTATTACCTGCTGATCTCTTCGCTGCATTTTCCCCCATTTGTGGCATTTTTTGCGGCGCTTATCCTCACCATCGGCTACGGCGTTTTGACTGAAAAGCTGATCTTTGTCCGCTTCCGCAAAACCTCACCAATCACTTTTATGTTGGTTGCGATGTCCCTGTCTACTGTTGTGAAAAATGTCACACTGATGCTTTACGGGTTTCTTCCACATGGATTGGACATCAACTATACCGACGCCTATTTCATGATTGGCGACACCAAAATCTCACTGAACAATTTTGTTATCCTGGGAATCTCTCTGGTTATTCTGCTGGTGCTACAGCTATTCTTCACCAAAACCAAATTTGGATTGTCGATTCGCATGGCGCAGGATGATCCCGATATGGCTTCTGTTATGGGGGTAAATGTGCTGTCCACCCGCGCGGCTACCTTCGGAATTGCCGCGGGACTGGGCTGCGTCGCTGGTATGCTGATGGGACCGCTGTTTTCCATCTCGACCGAACTGGGCACCCAAATTTCTTTGAAGTCCTTCATTGCTGCGGTTATTGGCGGACTCGGGAACTTTGTGGGCGCGGTTGCCGGCGGGCTGATTGTTGGTGTGGTGGAAAGCTTGGGCGCCACCTATATTTCTTCCGGCTACAAGGATGCTATCGTTTATATTGTAGGAATTATCGTGCTTGGGTTCTTCCCATACGGAATTTTCCGGCGTGTTGCCACCAAACATTAAAAAGGGGGAATCATAATCATGGCCGAACGCTCTACCACCAACAGTTTGCAAAGCAAGCTGCACCAGCATGGGCTTATTATTAAGGTTGCCCTTTTCCTGCTATTCATCCTGCTATGCTCCTTCGACTCCTATTATTCGATCGTCGCCATCCGTTCTTGTGTGAACGCGATCGCTGTCATCGGATTGGTTATTATCTCCGGTTATACCCGGCAAATTCATCTGGGCCAGATGGCCTTTGTCGGAATTGGCGCGTATACCTCCGCTATTCTGCTGACCAAACTGGGCTGGAACTTCTGGCTGACCATCCCTTGCGCTATGGTCATGGCGGGATTGATCGGTGTTCTGCTGGGCATTCCAACCCTTCGCTTGCGTGATGGCCCGTACCTTGCGCTGGTCACCCAAATTTTTGGAGAGGTTATTTATGTACTGATTATCAACCTTGAACCGATTACCGGCGGCACCTTTGGCATCAATGGTATTCCCTCCCCTACATTGGGTCCGGTTAATTTGGGAAATCCTTCCCGCCTTTTGCTGGTGGTTGCCGCATTCACCATGCTGGCATTCTTTATTGCAAACAAAATTGTAAAATCCAAATATGGCCGGTTTTTTATCTCTATTCGCGAATCAGAGGCGGCTGCTCAATCGGTTGGCGTGAATACCATGAAATATAAAATTACTGCATTTACAATTGCTTCCGCCTTTGCGGGTCTGGCAGGCGTATTCTATGCGCAATGTTTCGGTGTTATCAACGCCACCGAATTCCGTTGGTCGTTCTCGCTCGAGCTGCTTTCGATGGCCATTATCGGCGGCATTGCCAGCCTGGAAGGCGGCGTATTGGGCGCAATCTCTCTGACGGTGCTGCTGGAGGTGCTGCGCGGCGCATTCAACGCACAGCTGCGCATGGTCGCCTATGGCGTCCTGGTTATTTTGGCGCTCACCTTCCTGCCGGATGGACTGATTTCTCTGGTCGGAAAAACCTGGACGGAAATCAAGCAGATGCTCAGCGACCGCATCCAACTGTTCCGCGACGACCGCAAGAAAAAACGGCCTCACACCAGACAAGCAAAATCAAATGCCTAACGCTCAAAAGTTTCGCATAACTATCTGCACATCGATCAATCATGAAAGGAATGACCTCCTATGCTTAGTAAACGCGACCAAAAATTAGTACAAACCAAACTACAGGACGAGATGGCCCGCAAAGGCTTTGACGCGCTGATTCTCACCTCCTCTGATGCTATCTATTATGCAACCGGTTATGCTAGCTCGTTCCTTTACACCACCAATCAGACTGGTTATTGTATGGCATTGGTTCCCGCCAGCGGCGAGTGTTCGGTTATTATGATGGAGATGGAACGTCAGACTGCCTATGCACAGCTCAAGGACGTAAAAATTTTAACCTACCCCACCTGGATTTATATTGATGATGAGGGAATGGATACCGGCGAAAAACCTGACCAGCCGGATCTGAATGCACCATTTGATATTCTGGCGGAGGTCATCCGCTCGGAAAACCCGAATGCAAAGGTTGGTATGGAATTCCAGTTCCTGCCACACAACAATTACGCCCATGCTAAGCAGGTATTTGGCGACAATCTGCTGGACTGCACCGAGATTATGCGTCGGGTACGCTCGATCAAAACCCCATGGGAAATTGATATCCTGCGCCGCGCCGCTAAAAGCTCTGAGCGCGCCATGTTAGAAACCGCCGGCTATATTCAGCCTGGCTGGACCCAGAAGATGGTATTTGACGCATTCCGGGAAGCGTGCTTCCGCCAGGATCCAGAGGTGGATTCTTATGTTCTGGTGCCATCTATCGGCAAACGTTATTCCTCTATGGAGCTGCCTTTGGAGGACGTTGTTCTGGAAGAAGGCGACATTGTGCGTTTGGACTGTGGTCCGTGTATCCACAAATACAATTCTGACCTCTGCCGCACCTTTGTGCTGGGCGAGCCCCGCCCTGGCCAGGCGGAGCTGTATGCCAAGCTGAAAGCTGGCCACGATTATGAGATCACCCTGCTTGGACCTGGCGTAAAGATGAGCGAAGTATTTCATAAGGTGCTGGATTTCCAGCACAAAAATGGCCTGGAAAAATATAACCGCGGGCATTTTGGTCATTCCATCGGCTGCCAGAAGTTCTCGGAAGAATATCCGTTTATCTCCCCGACCAGCGACGCTGTATTTGAGCCTGGTATGGTATTTTGTATTGAAATGCCATATTAC
>CAJUJI010000161.1 GCA_910586875.1 uncultured Anaerotruncus sp.
TCCGGGTCTTTTTCTTCCAGACGTTCAAACATGAGGTCAACCGGGTTCTGGAAGTCCTCGTCGTCCTCGCGGGCTTCCGACGCATTTATCATTTCAAGCAGCGTCGTGAAGTTCTTCTCGTCCTCCGGGGCTTCATACCAGATATAGCCGATTAGCGCGGTGTAGTAGAGCTTTTCCGCTTTCACCCAGAAATCCTCGCCGGATTTTTCCCCGTCGCCTTTGGTGTTGGCGATAATGGTATTGACTAACTTCAAAATGTCCTTTTCGCTCCGCAGATAGGCAAAGGGATTGTATTTCATGGATTTTTTGAAGTTAATCGTATTTAGCACTTTGATACGGTATTTGTACCGCTGTAACATTTTCCCGGTTTCCAAAATCAGTGTTCCTTTCGGGTCAGTGACGATATACGACGTTGGAAAATCCTTTGACGTACATTGCATGAGCGACGGTTTCACAAAGAACCGGGTCTTGCCGCTGCCGGAACCGCCGATTACAAGGATATTTTTGTTTCTTGCGTATTTCGGCTGCTTCGGGCGGCTGTTCATGGTGAGCCGTTCCGTCTGCGTAAGCGGGATATTGTTCTCAAATACCGGGTCGGTGTACGGCTTTATGTCGTCAGCCCCGCCCCAACGCGCCGAACCGTATTCTGTCCCGCGGCGGTATTTCTTCGCGTTCTTGCCTTTGGTGTAGATAATCAGCCGGACAATGACCGCCCCCGCAATGCCTAAAGCTAAGTCTACCGGGTGGAAGCTCGGCGCGATACTGGAAAAGGCGGCGGTAAAACCGTCCCCAAGATGTAGCAGCTTTGCGCTCGCGTCCGCGCCGGGGGATAGACGGACAGCCGCGCCCATTTTATCAAAGAGCCAGACAAAGAGCAGATACGGGAGATTTAGGATAAGCAGCTTCTTGATTTCCGGCTTCATAGCGATACCTCCCTGTCCTTGTTCTTGACCTTTGCCCGTTCCGCGTTCTTGCCCTGTGCGGCTTCTTTGAGCGTAGAGAGCAGCTTTCGGATAGAGGGCTTTTCTCCTGTGTCAGCTTCTTTGCGGAAAACTCCTTAAAGGCTGCGGTTAGCACGTCCGCGTCCCGCCCCTTGAAAAAAACCAAATAGCGGGGCGGGCTTTCCGTTGCGTCCTTTTTCAGCGCAAAGTCGATACCGTACTTTTTCGCCGTACTCTCAAAGGCTTTGATATTGCCCTCGGTAATCCCAATGTTGGAAACGCCCGCGTTCTGCTTCATAAGCTGCTTTAAGCTCTGCTTGCCCTGTGGCGGTTTTGCAAGCTGCTTTTTGCCCTTTGACAGTATGGCTTTCATTGCCTTTTGGAGCGTCTGGGCGGTCAGCTTCCCGGTCTTGATGTAAAGGGCTATGGTCTTTTCGTTTACTTCGTCCTGCAATTTGTCGCGTCCTCCTTTCGCGTTTCTTTACGGGGCGGCGGTCAGATACGCACCCGCAGCCCGTTCAAATCCTCGGCTCTGATACCCACAAGATACCAGTTGTCGCCGTACTCAATCCGGGTCGGCTTCCACTTGCCCCGCACGAATACGTCAAAGCACTCGCCGCAATGCAAGCCCCCGTAGTAGCTGTTTAAGTCAAAGCGGATGTCGTAACGGTCGGTGCGCTCGTCAAATACCAATGCTCCTGTCATTTTCTGTGCCATAATAAAATCCTCCTTTTGTTGTTTTACAGGCTTTCGCCCGGTTTGCATGAATAATAGTCCGGGTCGCCGTACTGCGGCTTCTTCGGTGACAGTGCGCCGCTTGCCATGTCATGGGCGACAAGGGAAGTGTAATAATTGCCGATAGTGGACGGGGCGTTGAAAAGGGCTGCTTTCAGATATTGCTTGATGTTGCGGATTTTCGTTGTGTTCTCCCGCATACAGTCAAGCACAAAGCGGATATGCTCGCCGTCCAGTTTCATAAACTTAGATTTCACAAGCTCTGCCGGGTAGTCGTCCCCCGCAATCCGCACCCGCTTCCTTGCGGTGCATACGGTTTCAAGCATGAGGTCTACAATCTCGTCAAGCCTGTCACTGTCAAACTTCATGTCCTGTTTGAGAATGTGGTAGTCGATATTGTCCTTGATGATTTCCCGGTATATCTCTACCGCGCTCTGTGCTGCCGCTTCCGTTCCTTTCCGTTCCGGCGGCGTAGCCGCTTCCCCGCAAGGTGAGGGGTTAGGGGAAAGGATAGGAATGGAATGGGTACTTGATAAATCTGTATTTGATTTTTCTTTTTTTGGTAAGTCAGTTCTTTGTATATCTTTATTTAATTGCGTTGGATTTTCCAACGTAGGTTTTTCCAATGTTGGTTTTTCCTGCGTTGGATTATCCAATGTTGGATTTTCCAATGTAGGTAAATCCGGCGTAGGCGGCTGCGGCTGCTCGAATATCACATAGTCCGCGCCCCGCAAGCGTCCTTTCTCGTCGCGCTCCCTTGACCGGACGATATACCCGGCGCGTTCAAGCTCCTTAATGGCTTCGCGGATAGCGTCTATCTTCTCCCGGTTGATAAGGGATAAGCCTTTCAAGGTGTAGTCCCAATCTTCGGGGAGTGACAGCATTTGCGACAACAGCCCCTTTGCCTTTAGGGAAAGCTCCTTGTTGCGTAGGTGGTGGTTGCTCATTACGGTGTAGCCCTTGTTCCGTTCCACTCTGAAAACTGCCATAGTTCATAGCTCCTTTGCTTTGGATTTGTTACGCAGTAGAAGCGCGGTTTCGGGGGATAAGGTATAAATCCCTTTCCGCGCCAGATACGCGCCCGGAAAACCGCTTGTAGCAAGGCTTTTTCTGCCCCTACTGCGTAACAAAGGGCATGAAAAAAGCGGCGTTCCTGTTCTCCCATGTAGAGAGTAAGAAACGCCGCTTCTGCGTCGTATTCAGTTTTTAGTACAATACCCTGCTTGTCCGTCGCTCGAAAAACCTTGATTTTCCAGTGTTTTCAAAAGTATCGTTATCTAACGTCAGCTTTCGACCGGCCGGCGTGGAAACGGCTGGTGGCCGACATCGAGGCTGGGAAAGTGGCTCTGGTACTCACAAAGGACATGAGCAGAATCGGCAGAGATTACCTCCAGACAGGATTTTATACGGAGGTTCTCTTTCGCAAATTCGGGGTGCGCTTCATCGCCATCGGCAACAGCATCGACAGCGCCGACCCCAGTTCCAGCGAGTTCGCTCCTTTTGTTAACATTATGAGCGAATGGTATCTGCGGGACCTGAGCCGCAAGCAGCGAACCGCTATCTGGGTCAAGGGCGAGTCCGGCAAGCCCACCACCAACTGTGCCATCTATGGCTACAAGAAAGACCCCAACGACAAATACCACTGGCTGATTGACGAGGAAGCAGCGGCGGTTGTGCGACGCATCTTCCAGCTTACTATCGAGGGCCACGGGCCGTATGAAATCGCCACAATGCTCTGCGAGGAGAAGGTCGAGACGCCTGCCGCTTATTTCGCCAGACATGGGCGTGGCGTCTGGAAAAGCAGAGAGGACATTCCCCGGCCTTATAGCTGGAACGGCTTTGCCGTCGGGCAGATACTCTCCAAGCCGGAGTATATGGGGCATACGGTCAACTTCCGCACTCACAAGGAGTCCTACAAGGACAAACGGGCCGTAGTCCACTCGCCGGAGGACTGGCTGATTTTTGAAAACACCCACGAGGCCATCGTGGACAAGGAGACCTGGGAGTTGGCCCAGAAACTGAGAAAGACGCCCCGCCGCCACGACACCATCGGCGAGGCCAATCCCCTGACCGGGCTTCTCTACTGCGCCGACTGCGGCGCGAAGCTGTATAATCACCGCTCACGGGGAACCGCCGCCAAGCCCTATTCATCAGACTGGTTCGACTGCTCCACTTACACGCTGGCCCGTCAGTCCCATGACACGGCCTGCGGCAATCATCACATCTCCACCAAGGCCCTGCGGACGCTGATCCTGGAGACAATCCGCTCCGCCAGCGCCTATGCCATCTCCAATGAGGCCGATTTTATCCGGAAGGTCCGGGCGGCATCCGAAGTCCGGCAGGCACAGGCGGCGAAAGAACTGAAACGCAAGCTGAACAAGGACAAGCGGTGGTGTGAGGAACTGGACACCATCATCAAGAAGCTGTACGAATCCTACGCGGTTGGGCGTATTGGCGAAGACCGCTTCGACACCCTCCTTGCCGGGTACGAGCAGGAGCAAACGGTGCTCCGTCAATCCGTCATGGAGGCGGAAGCGGCGCTGGACAGCTTCGAGCAGGACACCGCCAATGTGGAACGGTTCCTCGCCCTGGCGAAAAAGTACACGGACTTTTCGGAACTGACCACGCCGATGATAAATGAATTCATCGAAAAAATCATCGTTCATGCCCCAGAAAAGATTGACGGCGACAGGACGCAGCAAGTGGACATCTATCTGAAGTTTATCGGGCGGTTCGACCTTCCCGCCCCGGAGTTGACGCCGGAGGAAGAAAAGCGGCAGGCTGCCTTGCACAGGCATCGGGTCAAGAGCCGGGAACGCTATCAGAAGATCAAGGCCGGCGAACACATTGTCGGTCAGCCGTTCAAGCTGGTCTGCAAATGCTGTGGGGAAGAATTTGAATCCACGCGGTCGAACACTCTGTTCTGCGGCCCGAACTGCCGGGCGAAATTCTACCGCCAGGAGACGGCGGCGAGCAGGAGCCGCGAATGTGTCTGCGGGAGCTGCGGGAAAGCGTTCACCACGACCAGAAGCGATGTAAAATACTGCTGTGAGGCTTGCCAGAGGAAAGCGCACAGCAAGATGCGGTATCGGCAGAAGCGGGTCGAGGATCAGGAAGCGGAAACCGTATAATGCGGGATGGGGCGGGTCAAATCCTTTTGGCCTGCCCTGTCCTATGGAAGGGAGGGAAAATCCCATGTGGAACTGCGATTGGGAATACGAAAATCAGGAAACGCTGAAACAGTGGTATGAAGAAAAAATCGCTGGTATAAGACCAAATTCCATTGTACGGAAAATCATCTGTAAGGGCTGTGGACGGGATTTCTACACATTGATTGAAACCAAGAAATATTGCTATTATGGCCTGTGCGGGAACCGGGGTTATCAGAAAGATTTGAAACAGCGACGATTGGAAAAACGGCAGAATCGAGTCTGCAAAGGCTGCGGAAAAGTCTTCACCCCCAAGCGGTCGGATGCAGTCTACTGCTGCAACGCCTGCCGCCAGCGGGCGTATCGCCAGAGCGTTACGGATAAGGCAAGTGTCCAAATTGAACACTTGCTCTAACCGTAACAAAAAGCCGAAAAGTGTTACGGATGCTGGTGGTGGTCAATTTGAACACTACCACTAACCGTAACGGAAATACGGAATATGCGCCGGACACGGGAATTTGTCTCCTGTGTCCGGCACCTTTTTGAAAATCTGATTTGTGATACGATGCCGAAAATCAAAAACGGTTGATCTTATTTGCGATGGGAGGAACCAAAACGCAATGAGTAAACGGACAGAAGAATTGAAAATCCGCATCTCGCCGGAGGACAAGGAGCGGATAAAACTCAAAATGGAGGACGCTGGCGTTCTGAACATGAGCGCCTATGTCCGCAAGATGGCGCTGGACGGAATCTGCATCAGGCTGGATTTGCAGGATGTGCGCCAGCTTGTTTCTATGCTCCAGCGATGCACGAATAATCTGAACCAATACGCTAAACGGGCGAACGAAACCGGGAGCATCTATGCGGCGGACATTGAGGATTTGCAGAACCGTCTGGACGAGATTTGGGAACTATCCAGGCAGTCCCTCGCCAGTCTTGCCGCTATCCGATGATGGTGGTGAGAATTGGGATTGCCGCTTTTTCACTTTGCAGGGGATCGCAGTCTCCGTCTGTTCCTGCGAAGCAGGAACAATAGCATTTGTGAAACGAACGCACAGCCAGCCCCGGCTACGGGGCTGTTCACGGGGTTTGGGGTACGACCCCAACAAGCAGAAACTGCGGTTTCCGGCATCGCCGGAAACCGCAGTTTCGAGTCTTTGTGGGAACAAAGACACTGCTTGC
>CAJUJI010000162.1 GCA_910586875.1 uncultured Anaerotruncus sp.
CAGCAAATAGAAGATTGGATTAACCACTATCCCCGCAAGATTTTAAACTATCGTTTTCGCAATATTATTTGCAATCTACTGAAAGCATTTGTAAAAACTACTTTGAGGGCATATTTTGGTATTATACTTTGTTGTTTTTGGATTAAGGAACCAAAAAAAGGCGGGGCAAACGCCCCGTCTTTTTTAGTTGTAATTCACATTTACATTTTTGCCCATCTTCTCAAGATACTTTGCCAAATCGTCTATCATCCGTAGTTTGATAGAAAAATCAATTGACATCTTAGGGTTTTGATGTGCAGGATTCATCGCACGCCCAACAAACAAATTCACATCTGTTGCTTCCTCAAACAGCAGCTGTGCAATTCGGGAAGCACCATCCCGTTTTCCAATCCAGTCGGTATAAGCGCCTGAGGTCGCACACTTTTTCGCGATCTCCACCACACGCCCCATGGTCAATACCCCTTCGGTACACAAATCCACTCCATCAATAAAACCGATGGGCGGAATTTCGGGGTCCAAATAATCCAGCTTGGTTTTCACGGTGGTTCCCAAATGCCGCGCTACCAGTGTAGAGGTAGTACCTCCACAAACGATCTTTTTCCCTTCCTGTGAGAAGAATTCCTGCATCACCCGTTCGTCATCTGTTTTGTTCACCGGCGGACCGATCATCAGGTTCACTGGCTGGCGTTTGCGCACCCGCATGACCGCTACAGTGGTATCATCGCCCGGTTTATCCATATACAGCTCACGGCAGGCGTCGCTGACAAGCGATGCAACCGCACGTGCGGTCATATCTGGGCGATACTTGCGTTCGACATACTCAATAACATTTTCTCGCTCCCAGCCAAAGTTTAACAGCTGGCCAACCCCTGCATGTACCACGCCATCACTCATGGCGATGAACACATCTCCCAGCTTTGCCGGAAAACGTGACTCGGTAATTCGCTTGCCCGCAATTATCTTCTCCTCATATGGGTATTCGTAGTTTTTGCCGTCCCGCAGGCAGATCACCTCCGGGTTGTCATACTGGATGAGCCGGACATCCCCGTTGGCGCAGCTCCGGATAATGCTGAAGGTAGAATACGCCACCTGGCGTACCGAACAGACCGGCAGAGTCTGCGCAATGGTGGAAACGCACTCCTCGACCGGCATCTTAGAATCAATCATGGTCGCAATAATCTTTGCCGTCAGGGTGGACAGGATGCTTGCCTTGACGCCGCTGCCCAATCCATCGGCCAACACCATGGTAAAATCGCCATTCAGGTTGTTGCCTTTGACCTCCACCTGGTCGCCGCAGAGCTCCTCTCCCGACTTGATCAAACTGATATACGCATTCTCCAAAAACAGGCGTTCCATCTTACTCCTCCTCTGAGAGAACGGTACTTTTAATTTTGGTCAGCGCCACCTTTGTTTCTGCGGTCGTTTCACCCAGCAGAGATGCGATTTCCTGTACAATCCGCATTTGTTTTTCAATCACCTTGTCGGTAATATCAATCGTTTTGGCGCGCCGCTCCTTATAATTTTCCCTGCGGTTATGATCTTCTGTAATATCCTTGAAAATTCCAAAAATCAGATGATGCTCGCTGTCCAGCACCACCGAAAGCTCGGTATATTTCCCGTATTTTTCCAGATAAAGCTTTTTATCGATGATATCATTGCCGCTTTCCAGCACGGTTTTAAACTCGGTTGGATCCATCAGTTCACTGATGTTGGAACCGATCATACGCGCGGGGTTGTTGATGTTGAACATATGGCAGGCGGGCATATTCATTCGCTGGATTCCAAGCTTGTCGTCCAGCACCAAAATTGCATTTGGTGAAATATTGAACACATTGTCCGAGAAGGATTCCTCTTTTTCCAGCAGGAACGGCAGACACATGGTTACATCCGCTTTGCCGTTATAAACCGCCTTCGCCTTTTCGCGGCAGGACGGATAGCCACAGCCGCCACAGTTGAGCTCATGCTTGGGTAGCGTCTTGCCCATCTGCGCTAGAATTTCACGGATTGCCTCCTCCGGCGGCTCCTGAACCGGGACCTGCTCATTACAATATTCCTGGTGCATTGGGTAGTCACATGGAAAATCAAAGTCACGCTCCTGCGTTTTGTCCGGACGCGCGTAAATATCCACCCGCATCTTGCTTTTCAGCAGCGACTCTGAAAAGGCGCGGCAAACCGGCCCATTGATGCAGCCACCCTCGCAGGCATACATCTCCACAAAGCAGTTGCGCAAACCGCCCCGCTCGATCTCCTGCACCGCTGAGAAACAGTTCTCCAGCCCATCCACCGCAACATACTGATAGCCGGTTTTTTCGATGCTCATACTTGCAATCACACCGCCAGTGCGCGCAAATAGACGCGAAAGGCGGCCATCGGTCTTTTTCACCTCACTGGTCTGCACCTCAATATGCCGCTGGGTAAACCATTTGCGCAGCTCCGCATAGGTGATCACGCAGTCCACAAAGCCCGCATACTGCTGCCCCTCATCCTTGCGGGAGATACAAGGGCTTATGTAAACAATATATGCGTCCGGAAACTCTGCACGAATTTTCCGCGCAGATGCAAGCATCGGCGAAATGGTTGGTGCGAGATACGGCAACACCAACGGATGATGCTTTTGAATATACTTTACCACCGTAGGACAGCAGGAGGTGATGAGCACATCCTTATATTTCTGAGCAAGCAGACGTTCATATTCAGTTTTAACCATATAGGCACCTTCGGCCATCTCGCGCACCTCGGAAAATCCGAGCTGCTTGAGATAGCCAGCCATCATATCAATGCCTGCCACATGAAATTCACTGATAAAGGAGGGGTCCACACTGGCAACCACCCGGCGCCCCTCCCCGATTGCGCCGATCACCTCGGTCAAATCTGTGCGGATGGTTTTGGCATACTGTGGACAAGCACCCACGCAGTTTCCGCACATAATACATTCTTCCATAATAATCTTTGCCTGTCCATCAACAAAGCGAATGGACTTGACCGGGCAATACCGCACACACTTATGACAGTTTTTACAGTTGGCGCGGCGCTGGCTTAAAACATCCGTCATGATGCGCCCAGCTCCTTTACAACCTTCTCCTGGAAGATTTCGCGGATGTTCTCGGTATTGACATTCAAAACCAGCTGGTCATCAATTTTCATCGTCACGCCATCCTGGCAATGCCCCAGGCAGAAGGATGCGTTCAAATTCACCTTGTCTTCTAGGTGATATTCCGCAACCAGCTTTTTGAGCGCCGCAATGATGTTATAAGAACCTTTTAAATGACAAGAACTTCCAATGCAAACATAAATATCCATACGATTGCCTCCCTTGGTTATTTCCGGTCAGTCCGGTTTCGATTACGATAAATAGTATAGCATATTGCTAAAAAAATCACAAGGGTAGAATTGCACCCTTTCCAAATGTTCCGGCTATAAAACTGGTACGCATAATTCACAGCGATGCTGGTCCACCAGCGCCTTTGCATAGCGCTCAACGACCGGCCTGGCCGAATCCAATGAATATCCCTGCTGTGCTACCTCCAAAAAGCATCCTTCCCACGCTTTTTGCACAGCTTGCGCAGTGTGTTCCAGCAGGAAGGTCACGTAGCGTCCGCCAGCAAGCAGTCTGCTGTGTATCTCGTCCGAATCAACCCTCCTGTCTGCCGTATCGGGAATACACACGTCATACCGGCAATTTTCCGCTGCTGTTACATTGGGATTATCCAGCGGTACCGCCAAAATAACCGTGTCATCCTGATACAAATGCTGCTCTCGAAGCCATCCCTTGAACCGTTCCATCAGCACGGCGTTCTGCTCTCCATACGCGCCCACTCTGCGCATATATAAAACCGAAATTGCCGGCCGGCGTTCCTCCCGCATTTCCAAATAAAATTGCATATGAAATCTCCTCTCCTCCATTCATCTTTCACCCTCTGTAAGAGGTGGCAGTTCCCCTGCCTTGCGCAGACAATCACAATAGATTCGGAAACGCGGACTGCGTTGTATGATGTCCTGCTCGCTTATTCCATAATAACGATATATCTGCTGTATCAACAAATCCCCGCCGCCATTTACGCTAATGTTTTCCTCTCCCTCAAAAAATACCAACGGCTCCGGTATCACCAATTGAGCTTCGTGTGTTTCTCGGCCAAAACGCTGACAATTATTCCGGTATTGTTGGAGCACATCTGCATAAAAAGGCGCATTGCGTGTGGTTTTGGGCAGCGCATACCCCCATATTATTAGCCCAAACCGCTCCGGTGGAATTTGCATCGCCTCTTGGCGCTGTGCAAAGGTTTCCTGTTCCCATGCTTCCAGCTGCGCATCGGTCATTTCTGGCGAGAACTCCGGCGGGCGATGGGTCAGCTGCTCCCCGAATTTGCTGATGATTCGCTGCGCCTTAAAATTACATAAATGCACATCCTCCGGCGGAAGCCGCCGCAGGTCGCACAGGGTATGCAGATATTCCTCGACCTCCGAAATTGTATGAGCACAGGGCTGCACGAGTTCTGCACAGCACGCTAGCCAACAGGCGTAATCCTGTGGTTCTACCTTCCGAATCTGTTCCATCCCTGCAATTGCCATGCAACGGTTTGGCGCAGTTTGAATTTGAATTACACCCTTCTTTCTTTTTACAGCCATATGCTTTCCTCCTATTTCAGCAGCGCCCTACGTGTTTTATAATCCGGCATTAACCGTGCCATTTCCGCATGAAATCCAGCTTGGTGGTCAGGATGCAAAAAATGCACATATTCGTGCAGCACCACATATTCCAATGCTTCATACGGCTTATCAAGCAGTTGCTTATTCAGGGTGATGCGGTTTTTCGCGGGGCAGCAGCTGCCCCAGCGGGATTTCATCTGTCGCACCCGCAGTTCTGGCTTACTCGGCAGCACCCTTGCAAACAATGGATAAATACGGTCACTAACCTGCTCGAACACCTCCAAGCATTCCGCATCACTGTGCTGTGAACAGGCCGCCTCCTGCATCCGGTCTAATACCCGCCGTCTTGCCCTGTCTATCCACTGTGCGCGGGATGCTACAAACCGGTCAATTTCCGCCAGAGGTGTTCGCTGTGGCGCGGATACCGCAATCGTACCATCCGTCCGAATGCGCAGATTCAAGTTTTTTACCCGTTTGCGGGTCAATTCATAACGAAGCTCCCCCACCATCCGCTCTGGCACAAACGCTCCCCCTTTAAAATCGGCATTGGCGCAAGCACTCCTGCTTGCGCCAACCAACACGCTACTTCCATCGCCTACATTATAGCATATCTCAAACGACCTTTCTAGCCTTTTCCAACAATTTCTCTTGTTGTACTTGTCAGTTAAACGCTTCAAATGCCCGCACCACAACAGCCGGATCATCCGCGCCAAAAACCGCGCGCCCCATGACCACCGCATCCACACCCGCAGTAATCACAGCGGGCAGGTTGCTGCGGTCTATCCCGCCATCTGCTACCAAATTCAGCCCTGGAGCTGCTGCTCGCAGCCAGCGGATTTTCTCCAGCATTGCCAGCTGAAATTGATCTCCTTTGCCGTCGCACTCGCTGGTCATCACCAACACATAGTCCGCCGCGGCAAGATAAGGCTGTAGCTGCTGGGCGGCAGTGCGGGGATTTAGAGCTATCCCTGCATAACATCCACCGCTTTGAATCGCGTGAATCAGGCGCAGGGGATAAGGCGCAGACTCCCAATGAAACGCAATCGCTCGAAACTTTAGCGCGCATAGCGCCGGAATATAGTCCAGCGGATTGGTCACCATCAAATGCGCGTCAAATGCAGCGGTGGAAAGCGGCCGTAACGCTCGAATTGTTTTCACGCCAAAGGTAAGGTTGGGAACGAAGTTGCCATCCTCTACATCAAAGTGAAGGTAGGGATGCCCCTGTAAACGCTCTATTTCAGTGGCTAAATCTGCCTGGTTTGCTGATGCAATGGATGGAAGAATGATCATGATAAGAACCCTCCCTCATTTCTATCGGGCTGCTTGTTTTGAAACAAAATAATAT
>CAJUJI010000163.1 GCA_910586875.1 uncultured Anaerotruncus sp.
GGACTTTGCATCATGGAAATTCCTCCTTCAAACAATTTATTGGGCCATGTTTCTGCCTTATCCATAGGATAAAGCGAGCCTGTTTGCAACAGCTTTTTGCGCTTTCTTTGCGGAAAAATTGCACGAGAAAACAAGGGGCTATTCTTGTGCAAAATCGCCTTTGTAAAAATCGAAAAGAAATGATATACTTAGCTGTACAATCAATTTAATAGGCAATCAACGACACACACAGCACCTTATCGGTGCATAAGTCTGATCACGGTACGGATGCAAGGTGTGTCGGTGTGGTTCTTATACAGCATACGCACCTGCGTGTGCTGTTTTTTGTCTGAATCCAAGGAGGTCACTTTATGGAAAACAGTCAGTATCTTGGTACCGAAAGGGTGGGAAAACTTCTGCGGCAGTTTGCAGTCCCCTGTATCTGCTCTTTGATTATTTCCTATCTTTACAATATTGTCGATCAAATTTTTGTCGGCAATGGCATCGGTTATCTGGGCAATGCCGCTACCGGTGTCATTTTCCCCATCACCGTCGTGGGCTGGGGGTTGAGTCTCTTTTTCGGGGACGGTGCCGCCGCCATGCTAAGCGTTTCTCTGGGACGGGAAGAAACCAAAGATATCCACAGAAGCGTCGGCAGCGCAATCTTCGGCGTGATGGTAGCCGTGATTGCCTATCTGTGGGGGGATGGCCTGCTCCGGCTGATCGGCGCAACCGACGCAAATCTCCAGATGGCCCATGATTATGGAGTGATTATCTTCGCCATGATGCCTCTCGCCATGACGCAGAACGCTCTGGCCTCCATTATTCGGGCGGACGGCAGCCCGCAATACGCAATGGCGTCCATGCTCACGGGGGCGGTCATCAACATCATCGGGGACCCTATGGCAATTTTCGTACTGGATATGGGAATCCAGGGGGCGGCCTGGGCCACCATTTTGGGACAGTTTGTCAGCTTTGTCATTTGCGCCGCTTATTTGGGCCGTTCCAAAAACTTTCGGATAGAAGGCAGCAGCTTCAAACCAAGCGCGGCCCTTTTGAAGCCTGTTATGGCTCTGGGTACTTCCAGCCTTTTGACACAGCTTTCCATTGTGATCATCACCGTGGTCAACGACCTATACAACCGTGACAGTTCAAAGAAAGTGCTGACAGGCTGGATGGCGCGTTCCCGTCAGGGCAAATTCATGGGAGGCCCGCCTCCCTATGGACTGCGCCGTGACCCCGAAGATCATGGGCATCTGATTATCGACCCTAAAACCGCGCCTACGGTCAAGCTGGTTTTCGATTTGGCATTGAACGGGTGCGGCACAATGAAGATTGCAAAGCACCTGTTAGAACATAAAATTCCCATTACCTGTGTGAAAACGCCCGTAGAATCCGAGGTGCGCTATTTCTCCTGGAGCGGTTCGGTGGTTGGCAAGATGCTCCGCAATCCCGTTTATAAAGGCGACCATGTGGTCTGCAAGGCACACCAGAAAGCGATACGTTCCAATACCATAAATGCCATTCCGCGCGACCAGTGGGAAATCGTTGAGAACTGTCACGAGGCGATTGTGAGCCGCGAGCAGTGGGACAGGGTGCAGACGCTGATTGACCGCCGCCCTCCCATTATGCAGGGCAACCGCTGTCCGTTTTACAATTTATTTCACGGGCTGGTCTACTGCGCGACCTGCGGGAAGTCCATGCAGGTGCGTTATGAAAAAGCCGGACGCATGGATGTTAACCGCATTACCAAAAAGAAGCGGGAGCCTATCGACAAGGCGTATTATATCTGCCAGACCTATAACCGGCTGGGCAAAAACGCCTGCACCAGCCATAAGATTGAAGCCCGCGACCTCTACAACCTTGTACTGTCTGACATCATGGCGCACGCAGCAATGGCCCTAAAGGACGCAGAGGGCTTTTACAGGCGTTTAACGGGGCATTTGGAGGAACAGTACACCCTGGACGAAAATGGGCTGAAACGCGAGCTTGAAGCGCTTACAAAGCGCAATCAGGAAATTGACGATATGTTCATGAGCCTGTATGCAGATAAGACCAAAGGCATCCTAACCGAGCAGCGGTTCCTGCGTATGACCGAAACGCTTGAGCAGGAACAGCACGACAACAAGGCACGGATGCAGGACATAACAGATGAGTTGCGGATTGCCAGCAGCGCGGAGGACGATGTGCGGTGGTTCATCGGTGAAATTCAGGCGTATGCGTCCATCACGGAACTGGACGAAGCGATTTTGAACCGTTTGATTGATAAAATCTACATCAGCACAGTCGAAGTCATTGATGGCGAAAAGGTGCAGAAAGTACGCATTGTTTACAACTTTGTGGTTGAAATTGAAAATTAAATCTTATGGTTATGACCCTTTTTCTGTTTTGAGAAAAGGGCCTTTTGTCGTTTCTGGATGAAATTTTTGAGGGAAATCTGAACTATTCACTTGACATTGTGGCAAGGGTTGACCTATCATCTGCAAGGACTGGCTGGGGTCGTTTTTGCCGCGGCTCACTGAGCCGGAAAGCACCGTCTGCTCACCCAGCGCCTCGGAAAGCCGTTCCGCAGAACTGCTGTTGGGCGCAAACCCGCCGAAAATCACATCCTGTGCGTTGTCAATGATGATGTCGCTGCCCTCTTTTCCGTAGTTGCGCTCCAGCTGCGCAAATGACTGGATGATTGCGACAATCGAAACCCGCTGCGAACGAACCGCGGAAAACATCATCTCCAAGCTCTCAATTTTGGGGATGGTGCCTATTTCATCCATGAATAACATCGCCCTACTTTGCAGTTTTTCGTCGCTCTCATCGGCCACCGCAAGAATTTCCTAATAGAGCTACTGCACCACCAGCGACACCATGAAATACTTCGTATTGTCCTCCTCCGGAAGCACGATAAACACCGCAGATTTTCGGCTGCAAAAGCGCTCCGTGTCAATTGTGGTGTCAAAGCAGAGAATTTGTTCCAGCTCGCTGTCAAGGAATTTGTTGAGCGCAGCCCCCGCAAACCAGCGCGCCTTATGCTCCGGCAGCAGCTTCTCAATCAGTAACTGGAACTGATTTTTTCCTCTGGTTTTTGAAGGCACAAGCCGCTCTTGAATCAATTTGAAGGCGCTTACAACATGCCATTTTCCGGCTCACAAAATTCTGTGATCAACAGAATCACCGAGATCAAAAGCTCCTCAGCAGCGTGAGGGTAGCCGAGCTGCCTAATAACTGGGCCATGGCATCCCTGTAATCCAATCCAAAGAAACGCTGCAAAAACTTCACCGGATAGCCGACCTCGCGCTGGTAATGGTCGTACCAGCGGTTGCCGCTAAGCACAACGCCAGGGTGCCGCTGCCAGCGGTATTCCCACCCTTCACGCTTGAGCGGTTCACCGCGTCCGCGCAAAAACTCTACCAGGTTGGCCGCTTGTTTTTGTGCATCGGTGAACGGGATATAAGTCATATTTTTACCCCCAACTGTTAAGGGGCTATTCAAAATCTAAAGTTTTACTCGATTTTTTTCAAAAAATCGTGGTTTCCAAAGGCAAAGCCTTTGGTCGCTCGTCGCAACGAGCGAAATTCTCTATCCGTAGAAGCGTATTTTGGGAAGGGGTGAATTGCCGCACAGCGGCAAGAGGGGGAACTTTTTGCAAGAGAAAAAGTTCCCCCTTCGTGGCTTTCCTGATGCCATTTTCCAAAGGAAAACCATAGAAAAGATTTTGAATAGGCTCTAAGAAATTTTAATGCCCATCGCTTCTTTTTTGTGTGCCAGCGTTTGCAGCAGCTTGCGGTCGGTGTGCGGATGGGTAGTGAAACGTTTTTGGTAATCCTCCTCCAACAGCCGCGCCAGATTTTTGGCGAGCCGTGTAACCGCGGTTGAGAGAAGCTCCGGCGTAGAATTTTGTGAGAGCTGCAACACCTCCCGAATGACCATGTTGCGGATTTGCTTCAGTTCCTTCTGCTGCGAAAGCGGCAGCATATCTGGCATTTGGTCGGTCTAGGTGCGCAGGACATCAAAATATTTTTCGTACCAGAGCGTGTACAGCTTCGCAAGATGCTCTTCTTTCGCAAGCTCGTCCACAATCCCATCCACCAATCGCTTGACTTCCGGCTTTAAATGGCCGTACACCTTTTTGCCGCCGGTGTTGTCCAGCCGTTTTTTCAGCTGCAAAAGCATCTGCACCAACGCCGGATTTTCAAGTCTGACGCTTTCGATCTGCTGGCATAACCTGCGCATCGTTTCGGTGCTGTCCGTTACCAATTCATCTCGGCGCTCGGTCTGCTCTGCGTAAATCTCCAGCAAATCCTGCCGGAAGATTTGCTTTGCCAGGCCGGATTTTAGCTGCTCGATTCCGTGTTCGGTGGGATATCCTTCGTTGGGATTGGTGGAGTAGCAAATTATATGCACATGCGGGTGATGCGCTTCGTTATGAAAGCTCGCGTACCAGCGAAAATTCTCTCTGCGGATTTTGAGACAGCGCGCAAACAAATCTGCCTGCGCACGCAGCAATTCCCGCCAGGCTTTGCCGTTGTCATATCCCAACCGCTCACGCGTCCTCCCGCCGTAAGCTGACGATGGGGAGCCAAACATTTCCGCTGTGCTGCGCGACCGTTTGCGCCACCTCGGACAACACCACCGGCCCGTTCTGTGTAAAAAGTCCGTGTGTGCCAATCCGTTCGGCGCGTGGGCGCTTTGCGATGTAATCCACATAATTTTCCCGCTTTGTAGTTAAGTCTGGCTCTGGCTCGATTGGCTCCGCCCCATCCCTGGTGGCGACGTAGCGTGTATAATATTCCTTGTGCGCCGCCGCACTCCCCGCCTTGAGATATGGACACTTTAAAATCAGGCGCGACATGCTGCCTCCACTGGAGATAGCCCGATGCTGATTGCCAATGCCTGATCCACCCTGCGCAGGCTTTCCGCATCCAACGTCCCCATGTATTCCCACAGGCACGAGCATCACCACTGAATCACGGAACGGGCCAAATTGATTCCGCCGTAAACAAACATGGGTTGGCAGCGGCGGCTTCCCTGGGCTGGTGCTGACCGCTTTCCCGCGCAGCTTACGCAGTGTTTCCTCGTCGATCTCGGCGGTTGCGGCGATCACGTGCATCATCATGCTCATCTCCACCGACAGCTTGAACAGCAGCCGTGCGGTACGCCCCTCCGAATCGTTCAGCGCCGCGCGCAAGGATGCTGCCAGCGTGGGGGAAAGAAATTCTTCGCTGTTTTGCGCGGCGACATAGCCCGCGTAAAATACCGCCGCCTGGTCGAGAAATTCGCTGCGGCTCTTGCAGTTTGCAAGCTCTATTGTCTTTTCCACCTGGCAAATCGTCTGTGGATAGAAATACACCGGAATCCGTTCTTTAACGGTTTCCGGTGTTTGTTTTTTCGTCTGCATTTTGTCCTCCTTTTTGTTGACCTCTGAACACAACCCGTTGTTGCCGCGTTTTTTCTTTTTCCGACCCCACAAACGAACCTATGGTATCATTTTCATATAGTGGGTTATGTATTCCCATATGTCCTTCCTATTTGTGTGAAAGAGATGCGCACCATATCTATGGACAGTAATTCCTTCTGTTTCTTCGCAGTAGAGATTCCCTCCAACATGTAAGCGCTCATCTATTGCCAAACATTTTTTCCCATGTTCTGTAACTTTTCTTGTAAAAGTTGCACCATACAGTACTGCACCAACAATTAGATAGTTATAGTGCTACGTCAAGTTATTTTCTATCCTTTTCTCTTCCTCAAAATTCATAGATTTTCTGTCCTATACATAGTATAAAAATCTAGTATTATATTTTTTGTAGAACCAACAACCAATCCCCAGCATTACAAATGCATAAAAAGCACACAACCAGTGGAAACTAGGTGCAGGAATATCATTTTCAATGATAATTTTCCGGAAATACCGAATATATACATAAATC
>CAJUJI010000164.1 GCA_910586875.1 uncultured Anaerotruncus sp.
GCTACCGCTTCTGGCTGCGCTATCATGGCGGCAATCGCTTCCCTACTGAAATTACCTTACTTGCAGTTTATCTCCCCTAAAAAGAAGCCTGAAAAGCTGGTGGACGATGTCAAAGGCTGTCTACTGGCGCTTTGGCAGGTAATCACTCAAATATTGAAAGGCCCAAGGGTCCCTGTAACAGGAATCCTTGGGCCTTTTCTATGCTCCGCATAACTCCTGCATTTTCGCCAAAAACTTCTGGGCGGGCTTAGAAAGTAGCTGATATTTTTTCCAGATCATGCTGGCTGTTATCTCAAGGGCAGGTCGTAAGGGGCGAAAGCAAAGGTTGGTCCCCTCGGTATTGATGAGTTTGTCAAAGCAAACAGCATACCCCAGCCCTTCCGCTACCAGAAGGGAGCCATTGTAAAGCAGCGTGTAGGAGGCCACCACATTCAGTTTGGACGGGTCCTCCGAAATATTTCGCAGCGTCTGCCAACCATCCCGGCGATCCTGAGAGGAAACAATAAGGGGTTTGTCCACCAGATCCTCTGGAACAATATACTCCCTTCCCGCTAGGGGAGAATCCCGACGCATCAGCACGCCAAAGGTATCGGGAAAGGGCAGCTTGAGAGCCTCATATTTAGCGTGGTCTACCAAGCCGTACACCAACCCAAAGTCGATGAGGCCCCTATCCAGCTGCTCTAACACAAAGATTGCATTGCCGCTGGAGAGATGGTAACAGATGCCGGGATAGCTTTTCCGCAGCTCAAAGGCCACTCGACCAATCAGCCGGTTAATATCCGATTCCCCTGCCCCAATATAAACATCCCCTGAAAAGGTTTCATCAGAAAGGGCGATCTCGTCCTCGGTCCTTTTCATCAGCTGGACGATCTCCTCCGCCCGTTTGCGCAGGATCATCCCCTCTTCGGTAAGGGCGATCCCCTTATTGCTCCGGGTAAACAACTGCTTACCCAGCTCGTCTTCCAGGTCTTTCAGCTGCCGTGAGAGGGTAGGCTGGGAAAGGTGAAGATACTCTGCTGCTCCGGAAAGGCTCTGCTCCCGAGCCACCGCCAGAAAATATTGTAGTACACGAAATTCCATCATTTTCACCTCTATAGCACAGTATAGCGCAAATCACTATGCCTATCAAACATAAACAAGTATTTAAAATAAGTATTTGTTATCTCTCTTTTCTCATGGTATTATAAGACCCAACAAAAGGGTTTTTCCAAAGGAGGATCAGATCCTATGAAAAAAAGGCGCTCTTTATTGAGCTTGATTTTGACCATCTCTCTGGTTTTCACCGGTTGCGGCGGCAAACAGACCACCTCCCATCCCTCGTCCACTGCCAACAATTCTCCTAAAAATCAGCCAACATCTGTTCCAGAGGACAAGTCTCCTATCCCTGGGCCAGAATTACCCCTGGCGAATGCTATCTCCCTGGGGAACAACATCATAGAGCTGGAACCAGACCTTTTTGCCGTCCGGTATAACGGAAACTATGGCTTTGATAACTTCTTAGCACAAGGCGGAGCCACCTCTGACAGGGAGGTCGTCCAATATCTAACGGAAAACCTCATTGGCAATCTGGGACTGGATTTCCTTGGAAATTTCTTTGGGTGCAGCACCATCACCGCCGACGGTCCCTATGGCGGCATTCTCTTCGGCCGCAACTTTGACTGGAACACCTGTGAAGCCATGATTGTGGAGGCACACCCCGAAAATGGCTATGCCTCTCTTTCCACCGTCAACATGGACTTTATCACCATAGGAACTGGTGGTATGATGGGAACGGCCTTGAAGCTGGACCAGGTGCGGACTCTAGCCGCCCTTTATGCACCCCTGGATGGAATGAACGAGAAGGGGCTAGCGGTATCGGTGAACATGATCCAGGACAATGCCACCATCAGCCAGAGCACCGGAAAACCGGGGATCACCACTACTACCGCCGTTCGGTTGCTACTGGACAAGGCCGCCACTGTAGAGGAGGCGTTAGAGCTACTTTGTCAGTACGACCTACACGCCTCCATGGGGCTAATGGTCCACTTCGCCTTGGCGGACAGCACTGGACATAGCGTAGTGGTGGAGTATATCGAAAATGAGATACACGTTGTCGGAACCCCTGTGGTAACCAACTTTTACCTTACCCCTGGGGAGAAGTATGGAGTTGGCACCAGCCAGTCCCACGCTCGATATGAGATATTAACCAACCTGCTAGCGGAAAATCCCACGCTCACCCAAGAGGGGGTCCGTGATGCGCTTTCCAGCGTCAGCAAGGGAAACTTTGGAGAATTTGAATCCACCGAGTGGAGCATTGTTTTTGACCTCACCGCCAAAACAGCCCTATATTATCGCCGGGAAAACTACAACGACAGCTGGCTTTTCGCCTTGAGATAGGAGGATATCATGAACATTCCAAAGACTTTATGGCATCTGTACCAACTAAAACAGAACGAAAAGCGGACTGCCCCTCAGATACAAAACGATCAGCAAAACAAGCTGCGGCAGCTGCTCCGCTACGCCTGGGACCATTCCCCCTACTACCGGGAAACCTTTGAACATGTGGGTATCACAGAAGCGAGCTTGGACACTGCGCCCCTCTCCGCCTTTCCCACCATCGACAAGTCCGCTCTGTTGGAAAACTTTGACCGCCTGGTCACTATCCCTAATTTGAAGCAAGCCGAGCTGCGCTATTTTGATGTCAACAGCGCCACAGACCGCCGGCCCTTTCTGGGGAAATACCATCTGGTCCATTCCTCCGGCAGCACTGGGGAGCCTGGATACTTCGTCTATGATGAGGCTGCCTGGGAGACCATGCTGCTGGGCATCCTCCGAGGGGCACTGTGGGGAATGCCCATGCCCCAGATATTAAAACTCCTGGTAGGGCGGCCCCGCATCCTCTACATCGCCGCCACCGACGGACGATACGGCGGGGCCATGGCGGTGGGGGACGGCGTGGACGGGGTAGGAGCCAGTCAAATATACCTGGACATCAAAACCCCGCTTTCCCAGTGGGTGGAACAGGTGCAGCAGTTCCGCCCCAACTTCATCATCGGCTACCCTTCCGCTATTAAGATACTGGCCGAGCTAACTCAGCGCGGAGAGGTCGCCCTTTCGGTGCTGCGGGTGGTCTCCTGCGGGGAGCCGCTAGGGGCCAGCCTGCGGAAATTTTTGGAGGATACCTTTCACACAGAGGTTATCAACTTCTATGGGGCCAGTGAATCTTTGGCTCTGGGTGTGGAGGGCGACCCTGCTGAGGGGATGCTCCTCTTTGACGACCTGAATATCATCGAGCAGGGGCCGGACGGCCTTTATCTCACCTGTCTGTATAACTTCGTCCACCCCCTCATCCGATATAAACTGACCGACCGCATCTCCATTGAGGAACCGTCGGGCCGCTGGCCCTTCTCCCGCGCCGTGGGCCTTCTAGGGCGAAACGAGGATGTCCTCTGGTTTGAGGACGGGGAGGGCCGCCGGGAATTTTTACATCCCCTGGCCATTGAGGGCTTCTGTATCCTCGGCCTGCTGGATTACCAGTTCCGGCAGACCGGCAAGGACAGCTTTGAGATTTTGGCGGAGACAGCCCCCGCCGCCGGGCGGGAAGGCATCAAAAGAGAACTGCGGCGGCAGCTGGGGGAGATCCTTTTGGAAAAGGGCCTTTCCTACCTCACCTTTGCCATCCGCTTTGTGGAGGAGATACGCCCCGACCCGGCCACAGGAAAAAAGCGGCTGATCCTCACGCTGCCCCAGGGCGAAAGGAGAAATGCGGGATGAAGAAAACCATTTTAGAGGGCCGAGGCCTTTGCAAAGCCTTTCCCGGCGGCGTGGAGCTGTTCCACGACCTGGATATAACGGTCTATGACGGAGATTTCACCGTCATCATGGGGCCCTCCGGTGCAGGCAAATCCACCCTGCTCTATGCCCTCAGCGGGATGGACGCTATCACCGGCGGAACAGTGGCCTATCAGGGCGAGCCGGTCACCGGTCTTTCGGAAAACAAAATGGCGGAGCTGCGGGCCAAAGAGTTTGGCTTTGTCTTTCAGCAGACCCATCTGGTCAGCAACCTCACCCTATTGGAGAATGTGGCAGTGGCGGGGTACCTTGCAGGCAAAGAGCCGCCCAAAACCATCCGGGCCAGAGCGGAGCATCTTCTCCGGCAGATGGGGGTGGAGGGGGCCAAGGACCGGCTTCCTGTCCATGTCTCCGGCGGCGAGGCCCAGCGGGCGGCCATCGCCAGGGCGATGATCGGCGACCCCTGCATCCTCTTTGCCGATGAGCCCACAGGGGCGCTGAACCGCCAGAGCAGCCGTGAAGTACTGGACCTGCTCACAGGACTGAATCAGCAAGGTCAATCCATCCTTATGGTGACCCACGACGCCCGGGCGGCGGTGCGGGGCAACCGTATCCTTTACCTGGAGGACGGGAAGATATTGGACGAGCTGACCCTGTCCCCCTACGAAAAGCCGGACCAAAAGCGGGAAGAACAGGCCAACCGGTGGCTTTCCGCTTTGCGGTGGTGAGGGGGTGCGGCATATGGAATTTTGGACACTGCTGCGGGCCAACCTCCGGCGGCACCGGGGCGGGCTCTTGGGTATTTTTCTGCTAATTTTTCTGGTTTCTCTCTCCCTGGCCACCGTGCTGACGGTGTGGCACAATTCCGGCAGCTACTTAGGGTTGGAGCTGGATCGGGCCGGGTACGGGGAGGTCACCGCCTGGGTGGCAAACGCGGCCCTGGCGGTGGCGGTGCTGCTGGTCTTCTTTGCCTCCCTCATCGGGCGGATGGACAGCTGGCTGGGCCCCGATGGCAAGGGGATGATGGACGCCTTTAACCCCGCCGACCACGACATCGGGGTGCAGTCCTTCGGCACCCTGACACGGGAGGACTTTGAGGACGCCATCCGGCAGTATTCGGAGATCACCGATACCTATCTCCTGGCTATGCCCGACGTCACGGTGAACGGGGTGGACCACACCGCCAATGTCATCGACCAGCCGGAGCGGTTCCACCTGCTGGAAGGCCATTCCTGCACAGGGGAGAGAGAAATTGTCATCACCGAGTTTGTGGCGGCGGATTTCGGCGTTTCTGTCGGGGACACCCTGACGGTGGGGGCGGACCGAGGGAGGGAGGCGTTCACCGTCACCGGCATCTACTCCTGTGCCAACGACATGGGGGCCACTATTGGCATGAGCCGGGAAGGATACCTGCGTATCGGTTCTGACCACCCCAACCTTTGGTGCTGGCACTACTTTTTGGCCGACCCCAGCCAAAAGGGGGCCATCACCCAGGCGCTGGAATCCGCCTACGGAGGGGATATCCATGTCCATGAAAATACCTGGCCGGGGCTGTTCGGTATCATCAACGCTATGAACACCTTAACGACATTTCTTTACGGGATGGCGGTGGTCTTTATCCTTATTGTCACCGTTCTCACAGGGGAAAAACTGCTGGCAAGCGAGCGGAGGGATCTGGCTATCTTCCGGGCTATAGGCTTCTCTCCTAGACGATTACAGGTTGCCTTTTCCCTGCGTTTTGGGATCACTGCGGCAGTCGGGGCTGTGATCGGGACCGTCCTAGCGGCTATCCTCACCGATCCTCTTGTCTCTATTGCCATGGAGCTAGCAGGCATCAGCAACTTTTCTTCCCACCCAGGGTTGATAGCAATACTCTTTCCCGGCAGCCTCATTACAGTATTGTTCTTCCTCGCTGGCTGGCTCACTGCTGGAAAGATCAAACAGGTCAAAATGACCATGCTAGCAGCAGATTGAATATATGCCTATTAACTATATACAAG
>CAJUJI010000165.1 GCA_910586875.1 uncultured Anaerotruncus sp.
ACCCAGGCGTGACAAAACGCCTGTTTGGGGCGATGCAAAGGGGGCATATCAGTGGATGGTAGCTGGCTGGCCCGCACCGAGCTGCTGATCGGGGCCCAGGGCGTTGCGCGGCTGCAAGCGGCGCGGGTTGCGGTGCTGGGGCTGGGCGGGGTCGGCGCCGCCGCTGCCGAGGCGCTCTGCCGCGCCGGTGTGGGCCATCTGCTGCTCATCGACCATGACACGGTGGACCTGACCAACCTCAACCGGCAGCTGTTCGCGACGCATGACACGGTCGGGCTGCCCAAAATTGAGGCCGCCCGTCAGCGGCTGCACGCGATCAATCCCGACGGCGACCTTTGCTATGCCGCAAAATTCTATCTGCCACAGGACAGCGCGTTTTTGTACGACTGGCAGCCGGATTATATCGTCGACGCGATCGACACGGTGACCGCAAAGCTGCACCTTGCACAGCAGGCGGCTGCACGCGGGCTGCCGCTGCTCTCCTGCATGGGCACCGGCAACCGCCTCGACCCCTCCCAGCTGCGGGTGGGCGACCTTGCACAGACAGCCAGCGGCTGCGGCTGCGGGCTGGCGCGGGTGATGCGGCGGGAGCTGCGCCGCCGCGGGATTGCGCATCTACAGGTGCTATACTCGCTCGAGCAGCCGCAAAAGGTCGCGCTTTCTGGCGCAAACGGCCGCCATGTGCCAGGCAGCATCGCGTTTGTGCCGCCGGCGGCTGGCTATCTGATCGCATCGCAGGTTGCCCGTCAGCTTTTGCAGGGGTGTGCTGCGGGCGTCCCGTCGGCGTGATTGGTTTATGATAAATTGTAAGGGGGCTTTCGCCAGCTGGCAAGGGCTCGGCCGCTCGAAAGTGATTTTTACCAGAAAATTTTCACAAATTTTATCGCTTATCTTCTTTACAATAGGGCATAAAGATGGTAGAATCTAAGAAGATGAGCCGCAGCCTTCAATTGTTTGGAGGGTGTACGGCTTTCTGCTCCTGTACCGGACAGGCTCCGGCTTTTGTTCATCTATCACACATTAGGGAGGAAATACAAACATGGCAATTCTAAGAAAGAAAAAAACCATGGACGGCAATACGGCCGCCGCTTTTGTGAGCTATGCGTTTACAGAAGTTGCGGGTATCTATCCGATTACGCCGTCCAGCCCGATGGCTGACAACGTTGACCAGTGGGCTGCTGCCGGCCAGAAGAACATCTTCGGCACCGAGGTCAAGGTAATCGAGATGCAGTCTGAGGCGGGCGCTGCCGGTACTGTGCATGGTTCGTTGGCTGCTGGCGCGCTGACCACCACCTACACCGCGTCCCAGGGCTTGCTGCTGATGATCCCGAACATGTACAAAATCGCCGGTGAGCTGCTCCCCAGCGTGTTCCATGTTTCCGCACGCTGCGTCGCTTCCCATGCGCTGAACATTTTCGGCGACCATTCGGACGTTTACGCTTGCCGTCAGACCGGCTTTGCAATGCTGGCTGAGACCAACCCGCAGGAGGTTATGGACCTGGGTGCAGTTGCGCATCTGGCTACCATCAAGGGCCGCGTGCCGTTCATCAACTTCTTTGACGGCTTCCGCACCTCTCATGAAATTCAGAAGATCGATATTTGGGATTACAAGGATCTGGCTGAGATGGTCGATCTGGACGCGGTTGATGGCTTCCGCAAGCGCGCACTGAATCCGGAGCGTCCGGTGATGCGCGGCTCCCACGAGAATGGAGACATCTTCTTCCAGCATCGTGAGGCTTGCAACAAGTTCTATGAGGATCTGCCCGCAATCGTTGAGGAGTATATGGGCAAGGTCAATGACAAGCTGGGCACCGATTATCAGCTGTTTAACTATTACGGTGCTCCCGATGCAGAGCGGGTGATTATTGCCATGGGCTCCATCTGCGACGTTGCAGAGGAGGTTATCGACTACCTGACTGCGAAGGGTGAGAAGGTCGGTCTGGTGAAGGTCCGCCTGTACCGTCCGTTCGTTGCTGCAAAGCTGGCTGCTGCAATTCCGGCTACTGCAACCAAGATCGCGGTGCTCGACCGCACAAAAGAGCCTGGCGCGCTGGGCGAGCCGCTCTATTTGGATGTTGTGACCGCGCTGGCACAGTGCGGCGTGACCGGCAAGAAGATCATCGGCGGCCGCTATGGTCTGGGCTCGAAGGATACCCCGCCTTCCAGCGTATTTGCTGTTTACACCGAGCTGGCCAAGGATGAGCCGAAGGCACACTTCACCATCGGCATCACCGACGATGTGACCTATCTGTCCCTGCCCGAGGAGGTTTCCCCGAACACCGCAGCAGAGGGCACCATCGAGTGCAAGTTCTGGGGTCTGGGCGGCGATGGCACCGTCGGCGCAAACAAGAACTCCATCAAGATCATCGGCGACCATACCGACAAGTATGTACAGGCGTACTTCCAGTATGACTCGAAAAAGACCGGTGGTATCACCGTTTCCCACCTGCGCTTTGGCGATCAGCCGATTCGTGCGCCGTATTATATCAACAAGGCTGACTTTGTTGCGTGCCATAACCCGTCCTATGTCATCAAGGGCTTCAAGATGGTCAATGATGTTAAGCCGGGCGGTGTGTTCCTGATCAACTGCCAGTGGTCTCCTGAGGAGCTGGAACGCCATATGCCTGCTGAGGCGAAGCGCTATATCGCACAGAACAACATCCAGCTTTATACCGTAAATGCGATCGATCTGGCGATCAAGATTGGTATGGGCAAGCGCACCAACACCATCCTTCAGTCCGCATTCTTTGCGCTGGCAAAGGTTATGCCTGCTGAGGAAGCGATTAAATTTATGAAAGAGGCAGCGCATCACTCCTATGCGAAGAAGGGTGAGGACGTTGTCAACATGAACTATGCGGCAATCGATGCAGGTGCTACTGCATTTGTGAAGATTGATGTTCCTGCTTCCTGGGCGGATGCAAAGGATGAGCATGAGGTTGAGGAGCTGCCGGGCAGCCAGAAGCTGGTCACGATGGTACGCGACATCATGGAGCCGGTTGCAAGAATGGACGGCGACGCGCTGCCGGTTAGCGCATTCGTTCCACATGCAGACGGTACCTTTGAGCAGGGTTCCTCCGCTTACGAGAAGCGCGGCGTTGCAGTTATGGTGCCTGAGTGGTTGCCACAGAACTGCATCCAGTGTAACCGCTGCTCGTATGTCTGCCCGCATGCAACCATTCGTCCGTTTGCGCTGAGCGCTGACGAGCTGGCTGGTGCACCGCAGGCAACCAAGACCACCGAAAAGATGACCGGTGCTGCCGATTACAAGTTCGCGATGGCTGTTTCCCCGCTGGATTGCATGGGCTGCGGCGTTTGCGTAAGCGTATGTCCGGCAAAGGAAAAGGCGCTGGTTATGAAGCCGCAGGAGAGCCAGGCGGCACAGCAGGAAGTATTCAACTATATGGTTGCAAACGTTGGCAAGAAGCCTGGTATGCCAGCCGTCGAGACGGTCAAGGGCAGCCAGTTCAACCAGCCGCTGCTTGAATTCTCCGGCTCTTGCGCGGGCTGCGCAGAGACCGCTTATGCACGCCTGATCACCCAGCTGTTCGGCGAGCGTATGTATATCTCCAATGCAACCGGATGTTCCTCCATCTGGGGCGGACCGGCTGCGACCTCTCCATACACCACCAACAAGGCTTCCGGCTTCGGTCCGGCTTGGGCGAACTCGCTGTTTGAGGATAACGCTGAGCATGGTCTGGGTATGCACCTGGGACAGAAGGTAATCCGCGAGCGGATGATGGAGAAGACCAAAGAGCTGATTGCGGTACCTCACGCTTACGCGGGACTCAAAGAGGCTGCACAGGCATGGCTTGACACTGCAAATGACGGCAAGGCGAATGCTGAGGCGACCAAGAAGTATATCGCTGCGCTGGAGGATGCGCTGATGACCGTTGATCAGGTTATGGCGTTCATGGAGTCCGCACAGAGCAAGGAGGTCTTTGGCGATCAGTACGACAAGATGCTGGCTCATGCAAAAGAGCTGAAGGCTTCGGGCGCTGCTTACTGCGATTGCGATGCTTGCAAGCTGGCGAAAGAGATTCTGGACCACAAGGAGTACCTCTCCAAGAAGTCCGTTTGGATCTTCGGCGGCGACGGCTGGGCTTACGATATCGGCTTCGGCGGTTTGGATCACGTGCTTGCTTCCGGCGAGGATGTCAATGTTATGGTATTCGATACCGAGGTTTACTCCAACACCGGCGGTCAGGCTTCCAAGTCCTCCCAGATTGGCCAGGTAGCACAGTTTGCTGCTGCTGGTAAGGCGATCTCCAAGAAGAGCCTGTCTGAAATTGCGATGTCCTACGGTTATGTGTATGTTGCACAGATCGCAATGGGCGCTGACATGAACCAGACCATCAAGGCGATCACCGAGGCGGAGGCTTATAACGGCCCGTCGCTGATTATCGGTTACTCTCCTTGCGAGATGCACAGCATCAAGGGCGGCATGACCAACTGCCAGTCCGAGATGAAGCGTGCGGTAGATTGCGGTTACTGGAACATGTTCCGCTTCAACCCAGCTGCTAAGGCAGAGGGCAAGAATCCGTTCACACTGGACAGCAAGGCACCGACCACCTCGTACAGAGACTTCATTATGAACGAGGCACGTTATGCGTCGCTGACCCGCGCATTCCCTGAGAGAGCGGAAACCCTGTTTGCAGATGCAGAGGAGACCTCCAAGGCGAGATATGAGCACCTGCTCCGTCTGGCTGATCTGTACGCAGAGAAATAAAATCCACTGAGGATACAAAAAGGGCGCAGCTTTGGCTGCGCCTTTTTTTGGTGTATAAAAGCAGATTTTGGATGAACACTAAAAGGAGTATGGGAAAAGGAGGCAGGAAAGTGACCCCACTCGTCGATATTCAAAAGCTGTATAAAATTTACCGTTCCGCACAGGGCGAGGTCCACGCATTGGATGGTGTGTCGCTGCAAATTTATGAGGGGGAGTTCGTTGCGATTATTGGGCAGTCGGGGGCAGGAAAATCGACCTTGATGAACATGCTCGGCTGTTTGGATCTGCCCGACCGCGGCAGCTACCGGCTGGATGGGCAGGATATTGTACAGGCGTCCGACCGAGAGCTTGCGCAGGTGCGCAACCAGAAGATAGGTTTTATTTTTCAGGGTTTTAATCTGATTCCTACAATGACCGCGCTGGAAAATGTGGAGCTGCCGCTGATGTACCGGAGGATTCCGTCGCGGGAACGGCGGCGTTTGGCGAGTGCGGCATTGCAACAGGTGGGGATTGGGAACCGGCTGCAACACCGCCCTGGTCAGCTTTCCGGCGGGCAACAGCAGCGGGTGGCGATTGCACGCGCGATTGCTGCGCGCCCGCCCATTCTGCTGGCGGATGAGCCGACGGGGAATCTTGACAGCCGCTCGGGGGCAGAGATTATGGAAATTTTATGGTCGCTACATCGGGATGGGCGGACGATCATCTTGATTACCCATGACAACCAACTGGCGCAAAGCGCGCAGCGGGTCATCAGGATTCAGGACGGGCAGATTGCGGCGGATCGGCGGTTGGTCGGGTAAGGATGTGTTGGAGGGGCTGGTGTAGCGCGGCGGGAAGCTTACGCAGTGCCTTGCCAGGGGGTGGTTCATGGAGGGGGACGCGCTGCTCCCCCTCCATGGGGTGCGCC
>CAJUJI010000166.1 GCA_910586875.1 uncultured Anaerotruncus sp.
TTACAAGAGAAAATCTGGCGAATCAATATAATTTTTATAAATGTTTCTAAAACAAATTTCATTTGGTTTGGGATGATTGGCGAAAAAAGCAATAGATTTTAGGCTGATTTTGCAATATAATTTTTTACATCGTAAGGTGTGTTTTCGAGCAAGCGCACCACGGTTTTGCATAGATTTTCCAAACCAGGTATAGGAGGAAACAAAAATGAGAAGATTTTTGACAACAGCAGTTGCTGTTATGATGGCTGCAACTGCACTGACTGCTTGCGGCGGTTCATCCGCATCTGAGGCTTCTTCTGCTGCTCCGGCTGCTTCCAGCAGCGCTGCATCCAGCGAAGCGGCCAGCGAGCCGAGCGCGCCTGCATCCGGTGAGACAATTAAAATTGGTGTTATGGGCCCGCTGACCGGTGACGTTTCGGTTTATGGCATCGCAACCACCAACGGAGTAAAAATGGCGTTTGATGAAATCAACGCAAACGGTGGTATCAACGGCCAGCAGATCGAGATGGTTCTGATGGACGAAAAGGGCGACTCCACCGAGGCGGTCAACGTTTACAACAGCATGGTTGACCAGGGGGTTGTCGCGGTCATCGGCGACGTCACCTCTAAGCCCTGCCTGGCGGTTGCAGAGGTTGCGACCGCGGACAATATGCCGATGCTGACCGCAACCGGCACCGCTGCGGACATCACCCAGGTCGGTCCGAATGTATTCCGCACCTGCTTCATGGACCCGTTCCAGGGCAAGATTATGGCGACCTTTGCGGCAGAGAACCTGAAGGCGACCAAGGTTGCTGCAATGTTTGACACCAGCTCCGACTACTCGATGGGTCTGGCAGACTCCTTCAAGGCACAGGCAGAGGCGAAGGGGATGGAGGTCGTAGCATTCGAGGGTTACGGCGCTGCGGATACCGATTTTACCACCCTGCTCAACAAGATCGTTGCAGCTGGTCCGGACGCAATCTTTGTACCGGATTATTACGGCGACGTTTCGCTGGCACTCGACCAGGCGCGCAACAGCGCAGGCTATGACGGCCCGATGCTGGGCGGCGACGGCTGGGACGGCGTACTGGGCGCAATCTCTGCGGACAAGATTTCTGCAACCAACAACGGTTATTTCTCCAACCACTACTCCACCGCAGACGAGGCTGCTGCGAAGTTCCTGGAGGAGTACAAGAACCTGTTCAATCTTGAGGGCAATGCGTTCTCTGCTTTGGGTTACGACTCCGCATACATCATGGCAGCGGCGATTGAGGCTGCTGGTTCCACCGATGCAGACGCGATCATCGAGGCGCTCAACCAGACAGATTACACAGGTGTAACCGGCCACATCACCTTTGATGAGAACGGTGACCCGATCAAGACGGTTGCAATCACTCAGTTCGTCGATGGTAAGCCTGAGCTGGCCGCTAAGGTTGAGGCTTAAGCATACGATCCGGCAAAAGCATGTTTGTCCATCAATAGGGCAGGGCACCGACGCTCTGCCCTATTGACGGATTTTTTGCATAATTGGAGCTGGCTACAAAGGGGCTTTTTTTCTTGCAAAAAGCCCCTCTTGCCACCCGTCGGGTGGCAATTCACCCCAAAATGCGCTTCTCTGGAAAGGACGCGTTTCGTGTAGAATGCCATTGGCGGCATTCTGCACGACATGGGGCGCTGCCCCACGACCCCGCAGCCTTTTGAAAAAGGCTGGCGAAAACTTTTATACGCGTTGCGGTGCGGGGGATCGCATTAGAGAAAAGTTTTGCGTGCTATAACGCGCAAGAAAATGAAATAGATTTTAAGATTTGGCGGGGTGAAATGCGGCAAGAATCAGCCCTGCAAAAGCTGGTTGTTGCTACGTTTACAGCCCGCAGGAGGAAAGGGGAGAGACACTTGGATATGATCCTATTTATCAAGCAGTTTATCAATGGCATCCAGGTGGGCAGTATTTATGCACTGGTCGCGCTGGGGTACACAATGGTTTACGGTATTGTAAAGCTGATTAACTTTGCACATGGCGATTTTATCATGGTGGGCGGTTATATGGCGGTATTCACCATTCCAGCGCTGCTGGCAAAGGGCCTTCCGCCTTGGCTTTGTGTATTGGTATCGGTGCTGGTATGCACTGCGATTGGCTGTGCAACCGAAAAAATTGCATACAAGCCGCTGCGTGGCGCACCAAGCCTCTCGGTACTGATTACCGCCATCGCAATGAGCCTGTTCCTCGAAAATCTGGCGCTGATTCTCTTTTCCTCTGCGCCGCGGCCGGTCAGCAATGTATTTGATATCCAGCCGCTTCAAATTGGACCGGTCCAATTTTCCGGCAACACGGTGGTCACCATTCTGCTTTCGGTACTCATCATGATCGGGCTTCAGCTGTTCATCAAGGGCACCCGCATGGGCAAGGCGATGCGGGCCGTTTCGGAGGACGGCGGCGCTGCGATTCTGATGGGCATTAGCACCGATAAGACCATCTCGCTTACATTTGCAATCGGCTCTGGACTGGCGGGGGTTGCGGCGGTCATGTACTGTGCTGCTTATCCGCAGGTACAGCCTTATATGGGCTCCATGCTCGGCCTGAAAGCGTTCATTGCCGCAGTGCTCGGCGGTATCGGCAGCATTCCCGGGGCCATGCTCGGCGGCATTGTGATTGGGCTGGTTGAGAGCATGACCAAGGGCTATATTTCCACCCAGCTATCAGATGCGGTTGTGTTTGGCATTCTGATTATTGTATTGCTGGTAAAGCCTGCGGGCATCTTTGGCAAAAATGTCGGCGAGAAAGTGTAGGTGACAGGCATGAGAAATAAAAAATATTATACCGTTTCCTACCTGATCAATGCAGCAATGGTGCTGCTTTTGTTCCTGCTGTTGATGGGAGCAAATGCCTCGGGTATGCTGGGTCGTTACCAGCGCGGTATTATCATAACCATCTTTATCAATATCATTCTGGCGGTATCGCTCAACCTGACCACCGGTTTTTTGGGGCAGATTGCTTTGGGACATGCTGGATTTATGTCGATTGGCGCTTATACCGCAGCACTGTTTGTCAAATATATGCAGGACACCGTTGGTTTAGAGCTGATCATCAAAAGCAAGGTCACGCCAATGGGCACGCTGATGTTTTTGCTGTCGCTGCTGCTAGGTGGCTGTGTTGCGGCATTATTCGGGCTGTTGGTCGGTATCCCTGCGCTGCGGCTAAAGGGGGACTATCTGGCGATTATCACGCTGGGCTTTGGCGAGATTATCCGCTCGATTATTGAAAATTTGAAGTTCACCGGTGGTGCGCAGGGACTGAAAAAGATCCCCAAGCTGGCGCAGCTGGATACCTCTTATTTTGTGATGATCGTCTGTGTTGTGGTCATGTTCATGTTTGTGCGCTCGCGGCATGGACGCTCGATTATTGCCATCCGTGAGGACGATATCGCCTCCGAAGCGTGCGGCATCCACAACACCTACTATAAGGTGATGGCCTTCACCGTTGCGGCCTTTTTCGCAGGCATCGCAGGTGGCATCTATGCGCAATATCTGGCCATCCTGGGCGCAGCTGATTTTGACTTTATGAAGTCCATTGATATTCTAGTGATGGTGGTACTGGGTGGTATGGGCTCGATCACCGGCTCGATTCTGGCGGCAATTGGCCTAACCGCGCTGCCGGAGCTGCTGCGTAGCTTCTCGGATTACCGGATGCTGCTTTATTCGGTTGTGCTGATTATCGTTATGATCTTTAAGCCCTCCGGTCTGTTGGGCACCTATGAGTTCTCTCTGACCCGCCTGCTGGAACGACTGACCGGCAAACGCAAGCAACAGACGGCGAAAGGAGGCGCAAAGTGATGGAACATGCAATTCTAAAAGCGGAGCGCCTTGGCATCCAATTTGGCGGCCTCAAGGCAGTAGAGGGCTTTGAAATCGAAATTCACAAGGGGGAGCTTGTCGGACTGATCGGCCCAAACGGAGCAGGTAAAACCACCGTATTTAACATGCTGACCGGCGTATACCAGCCCACCGAAGGCGCGATCTACCTGGACGGGCAGCTGATGAAGGGCAAAAAACCCCACCAGATGGCAAAAGCCGGCATTGCGCGCACCTTTCAGAATATCCGCCTGTTTAAAAAAATGACCGTGCTGGAAAACGTCAAAGCAGCATTCAATCAAAATATGCGCTATTCCGGATTGGCTGCGGTGCTGCGTCTGCCCTCCTATTGGAAGGAAGAGCGCGCAATCGAGCAGCACGCATTGGAGCTGCTGGATGTGTTGCATCTGCGGGAGCTGGCCGACCATATCGCGGAAAATCTGCCATATGGACAGCAGCGCAAATTGGAGATCGCACGTGCACTTGCAACCGATCCCAAGCTGCTGCTGCTTGACGAACCCGCTGCGGGCATGAATCCGACCGAAACCGCCGAGCTAACCGAAATTATCACCTTAATTCGGGAGCGGTTTAATATTTCGGTGCTGCTAATTGAGCATGACATGAGTTTGGTTATGAGCATTTGTGAACGGCTGGTGGTCATCGACTACGGCCAGATTATCGCCACTGGGCTACCCGAGGAGGTTGCAAAAAATCCGCGGGTAATCGCAGCATATCTGGGAGAATAAGGAGGGGCTACCATGCTACAAGTGAAAGATTTGAACGTTTCCTATGGCGCAATTCATGCGCTGCATGGAGTCAGCCTGGAGGTCAACGAAGGGGAAATTGTCTCGCTGATTGGCGCAAACGGCGCAGGCAAAACCACCACTCTGCATACCATTTCAGGACTAAAAAAAGCGACCTCGGGCGAGGTGCTGCTGGATGGACAAAATCTGCTGGCAACAGCGCCGGACAAAATTATTCACCTTGGAATGGCGCATGTGCCCGAGGGACGGCGGATTTTCGCCTCGATGACGGTGGCAGAAAATTTGGAAATGGGCGCGTTTATCTACAAGGATAAAGCCAGGATTGAGCAGGACATGGAGAATGTCTATCAGCACTTTCCACGGCTAAAGGAGCGCTACCGGCAGGCAGCGGGCACCCTTTCGGGCGGTGAGCAGCAGATGCTTGCGATTGGCCGCGCGATGATGAGCCGCCCAAAGATCCTGCTGATGGATGAGCCGTCTATGGGACTATCCCCGCTGCTTGTAAAGGAAATTTTTCGCATCATCGAACAGCTAAACCAAACAGGCATTACCGTCCTGTTGGTGGAACAAAACGCAAAGATGGCGCTGTCGATCGCGAACCGCGCGTATGTATTGGAAACTGGAAAGATCGTAATGAGCGGCAACGCAAAAGACATGCTGGAAGATGATAAGGTGCGCAGAGCATACCTGGGACTGTAAACGTTCACATAACAAAGACCTCCTTAGCTGGTAATCAGCCAAGGAGGTCCTTTCTTTTAAAACAACAGAGCAACCGCTAGCAAGGCAAGCTGTCCTAATAGTGAGCAGGGGCCACCTGTGTAATTAAGCTGCCCTTTGGAATGAGGCAGACAGCTTACCCGCGCTCGTCGCGGCGCACATCTACGCGCTAAGAGCCGCCGCTACGCGGCGGTTGCGCTCCGAAACGCTCGCTGCGGCTCGCAGTCACGTTCGGGGGAGCAGCGCGTCCCCCTCCATGGGCCACCCCCTGGCGAGGCGGGGCGTCCTAATAATTTAGCAAGGCCCGCTTGAGTAA
>CAJUJI010000167.1 GCA_910586875.1 uncultured Anaerotruncus sp.
GCAAATAAGTATGGTGTGCGAGAACACAAATAGCAAAAATAAATCTGAGAATATCTAATTTATAAGCCTTATTCAATGATTATTCCTCTCTATTTCACACGATTAACTGTAGATCCTCTTTCTTAATCATCTCATCCACAGTAAGATCCCGCTTCAAGCGCATACCAATAATCTTTTCCAAACACTCTGGCGGTAGACCCGTCCCTGGGCGTTTACAATCCAAGTCATCTCTTGTCAAAATCGTCCCTGCACATAGATTATGGGCGGCCACAACACTGCGACGAATATTTTTTCTTTGTTCAATCTCTCCCTGCGCAATCACGCGCTTCTCTGTCCCCATTGCTGTAAAGACATTTCGGCTATTTTCTACTAGCTGCTTCATTTCCTCTGGCTCCATTGCCATTTTGTTATCCCATCCGGGTGCGGTCTTATTCAAAGTAAAGTGCTTTTCAATTACACAAACCCCCAATGCAACCGCTGCGGTAGAAACTTCTACTCCTGGAGAATGATCAGAAAGTCCGATAGGACACTCTGGGAATTGTCTACGTAGTGTATGAATATTGTTCAGGTTAATTGTCTCGATTTTAGGTGGGTATTCTGCCACGCAATGCAACAAACACACCTGATGATTGCCAATTGCATAAATAGTTTCTAGGGCTTTTTCTATTTCTTCTATCTCTGCCATCCCAGTAGATAAAATAATCGGTCGCATTTTTTTTGCAACATATTTTAAAAAGGGATAATTATTCAGATCCATAGAAGCAATTTTAATATAAGGCACTTTACAGATATCCGCTAAAAAATCGACCTCCTGCTTAGAGTATGGCGTCGATGAAAAGCTAATATCTAATTCTTTACAGTATTCATAAGCTTCCCAAAGTTGGCTTTCCGAAAAGGAGAAGCGATCCACCATCCGTTTGGCAATCGGGTTTGCTTCATAAACGGATCTTGAGTAAAGCGTGTCAGAAGTCCATGATTGGAACTTCACACAATTACAGCCACTTTCCTTCGCAGCACAGATCATCTGTTTTGCTTTTTGCATATTACCATTGTGGTTTGTCCCCATCTCTGCAATGATATAAGGCTGTCCAAAATCACTTAATAAACTCGTATCGCCTAACACTATGGATGCCATTTTATTTCCTCCCCAACGATTAAAAATCCGTTCTTCCTCCATCAACAACCAAAACCGAACCGGTTATATAGGACGCTTCATCCGTTGCAAGGAACCGTATTGCCTGTGCAATTTCTTCAGGTTGTGCACCTCGCTTTAATGCCGTACGCCCTAGCACTTCAGCCATTTGTTGCTCTGTACGCGTTTGGTCCATATCGGTGTGTACTGTGCCAGGAGCTATAGCATTAACACGTATCCCATAAGGCGCATATTCTTTCGAAAGTTGCTTTGTTGCATAAATTATTGCAGCTTTGCTTGCTCCATAAGCTAAATTTCCAGGACAGATTTCCATTCCACTAACCGAAGCAAGATTCACAATGCTTCCTCGCCGTTTTCTTATCATTACCTTTGCGATGGTTTGAATAATCTGAAGTTGTGCAAAAAAATTAACGTCAAAGAGCTGTCGTATTTTTGATATGGGCATCATATTTAATACTGTGCCGTAAGAAACAGCTGCATTATTTACTAGGATATCAACCGGCACCTTTTCCTTGACAATCTTGTGAAGCTCACCAGCGACTGCATCCTCATCCGCTAAATCGAAGTAGACCGGTTTTACCCAAACTCCACACTGCTCTGCTAAATGCTGCAATTTCGTTTCAAATACAGGATCTAACGTTCTTGCACATGCCCATATATTAGCGCCGCTTCTTGCAAACAATTCAACCGTCGCCCAACCAATTCCTCTGCGCGCGCCGGTAATAATCACACTCTTCCCCTGTAATTGTTTTTCCATCAAACCATCCTTCTGTTTATCAATTGCGAAATTATTGTAGCGCAACTATGCGCGAAAGACTCCGGATGATATCATAACCGTCCCAAATAATTCCAATGTCCATTGCTTTTCCAAAGGGTACAATCCTATCTACCCCCATTAGTTGGTTCTGTAGCACGATCTCACATATTTTCTCTGGCTGAACCCCAAAATAGGTGACTGTTTGATATTTTCCATTGATATATGTAGCAAGCTGTGAAAGATCTTCCAGGTCAAACTCATAAAAGTAGCCGCATTGACCGCGTAGCTCGCTTGTATCCTGTGGAAGCTCTTTGAGGGAAGCCACCATCAATAGGTTATCTTTCCTCCGGATGCCGGAAAGATATGGCAAACAGATCACATCCCTGCATAGTTGTACATATTTATTAACAGAAGACGCAGCCTGTAAGGTATACCGTCTTTGAGCCTCCCTGAAAACCGCCTTCCAAAAACGCTCTTTTGCTTTTAAAGATTCATTATACCAAAAAATAATCTGAGGAGAAGAGCAAGCATTTTGATCCATTAAATAAGTATCATTATAAAACCCTTCTACCTGTTGTATAAAAACTTTATCCTCTGACGTAAGAACCGCTTGTCCATCTATTACTGCTACAGAATATCTATCTGCAAAGCATAGATCAACACAACGCGGTTTAGAAGGCATCCGACGGATGGCATCTATTGCTGCATCTCCACCCCAGATAATACGCACATCTGCCATTTTGCTAAAAAAAGCAGTTGCTTCATTATCAGAGGATGGATAAGAAAGGAAGGTTGTTCGGTTGCGCAGTTCTACAAACTCTTTCCTTTCTAGTATCCTCCAGATTGTCTCACAAATCACTGTAATCTGTGGAAACTTTTTTGATGGTATCCGTACAATATTCCCATTGCCAGATAGCAAAGAAAATAAAAAAGAAAATGCAAAATTGACTGGAATATTGGAAGGTGTAATGTGAAAAGCAAGTCCTCTACCCAATCTTTTTTCCATATTTCCAAAACGCTGCTTTAGTTGCAGAATATTGGCCTTTCTGCACCAAAAAGCAAGCGCTGTAATATCCGGAAAATGGATATTATTTTTATCCTTTAACAGCTCCTGGGAAAGAGCCTGACAAAATGCACATGCAATATCGCTATATGGTTCAAAAGGGAGTGAAACAGGCTCTGTACTACCAAACAAATATTCAATGCTTTTCATAAGTATCGCTACACCCCCTAATCTCCGCTCCTTGGATACGTCCATGTACTTTAAAGTATTTCCCCATCCTTCCACAAGCACAGTCGTCTTCTCCTAACAATTCCCCCTCATCTTCACTAAGTAGGATATGACCCGGATAGCTAGTAGGTAGTAAGGAACTTAATTTAATCAGTCCTCGTTCACCAATTCCAGCAACTGACAAATCCTGATGCCGTAGAATCTCAATATCAGAAAAAACAGAGGCATGTAAATGCCCACATTCACATTCCATAAAAATCGATCCTGTCTGCTCTACCATCCCATAGTAATTTAGTACTTTATCCAGGCTTGTCACTTCTTTTAAACTCGCACGAAAAATGTTTTCATCCACAGCAGAGTCTAATAGTTTTTTCCATCCTCCTCCATGTATAAGCACCCCTTTGAGCGGTAAACACCGCCTCTGTCTTTTTAATGCCTGATAAAAATACTCCCAGACCATGAAGGTAAAACCAAACATCAGCACTTCCTGACCTGCATACTTTTCACAAAAAGTATCTAACACATTCCAATTAAGCTGCATATTTTCATCCAAAGCATAGGACATATCCCGTCCCAGCATAGAAAATCCCAAAATTCCTGCTCCACGGGCTGAAAACATACTGCGATCTTTTAGAACTGCACTAGAATCGAGCACCAGCATTGGCAATCGTGTTTTACCAGTAAAGTTCGATACAATTTTAGAAAGTACCTTCGTTTGACGCGCGGACGTTTCACGATCCAAATAAATACGGGATACTGCTTGTCCGCTTGTTCCCGAAGAGGTCATTGTTTTTATAACCCTATCCTCGGCCACACTACGTAAAGTATATTGCTTAAATAACCGCACTGGCAATGGCGGATTTTCCCCTAAATGCTCACATAGCCTGCGATAGGGCTCACAATTTGCTTGATGATGTACTCCCAGATCTGAAAGTACTTTTTGATAAAGTTTTTTCTTTTCTTCTGCACTTAAGGAATAAGGTGAGATTTGTAAGATTTGCTCATAATCTATCATAGGTATCTAACTCCGAATAGAGTATTTTTCCCGATTCACTACGCGGGAGCTTTTCAATCGTAATAACTTTAAAACCACCATGAGAAATCAATGTATGTTCGTTAAGATATTTCATAGCCCTTTCTGCCATATAAGGAGCCGTAACAAATACTTTTAAACAATCATCTATTCCTGTACAGGCACATTCTATTTCTTCTTTTTTCAGAAGTCCTTCTACCTCATCTAAATTGACACGGTTCCCGAAAATTTTTAAGAAGCGTTTTTTTCTTCCAACTATGTAATAAAAACCATCCTGATCTCGCTTTGCAATATCTCCTGTTTGTAATACACCATGGTTTTCGTCCTCTTTTGACAGGTCAAAGCGGTTCTCTGCATAACCTAATGTAACATTGTCGCCATAATAGACCAACTCACCAGTTACATCGGGTACATCAATTTCATTACCATTGACATCTAGCAAGCCGAATCGTCCTCCAGGAATTGCAATTCCTATACTGCCAGCTTTATCCTGAGCATGTTCAAATGGTAACCAGGACATCCGTGCAGTAGCTTCTGTTTGTCCGTACATTGCGATAAATTTCATATCACGTTTTGCACAAAGCGTAGAAAATTCCATACAAAGGTCTGCGGGAAGTTTTCCTCCAGCCTGGGTGAGGTATCGCAAATTCGGTAGTTCCATCCGCTCAAAATGCAATTTTTTCAGCATCTCATAAATATAAGGAACACCTCCAAAGGTTGTTGCCTGCTGTTCTTTTAACTGATTCCAGAAACTCTTGTCCATCAATGTAGCCTCTGTTAGAATCTCACTTGCCCCCGCTGCAAGATGCGTATTCAGGATAGAAAGTCCATAGGTATAATTCATTGGCATTGTAGAAATAGCCCTATCATTTCTACTGATTCCAAGGTAAGAAATAATCGCTTCGGTGTTACTTTGGAGGTTCCGATAGGATTGCCGTACAAACTTTGGGCTTCCTGTACTGCCTGATGTTGTAAGAAGCAATCCTAACCCTGGAAAAAGTGAGCAATCCTGCACATATTTCGTAGCTATCAATGTATATTCCCTAAACTGAAAAATACTTTCACCAGGAATCATTTGCGCTTTATTTGTTGGCACCCAGCAAAACTTAGGGTGGTAATTTTTAAGCAGTTCTAGAAAAAGCGCTGGGTCTATGGATGCACTCAATAAGGCTGGAACAATTCGATGACGCATACAGCCAACATAACCCACAACTGATTCCATATTGTTACAACATAAAATAAATATCAAACAGCGTTCCTCTATTATATTCGCAAATAAATCACTAGAATCCAAAAGTGCCTTATAGCTGAAATAGGAACTATCCTCTAAAATTAAAGCTGTTTGATCTGAAAATTGATCCAAATGGTCAAAAAACAACGGTTGGATCCTCCTTTTCCTTATCTTAAAAAGTTATAT
>CAJUJI010000168.1 GCA_910586875.1 uncultured Anaerotruncus sp.
AAGTTTCGTCCACCTTTTCAAAGGTGGCGGGGTCCAGGGGCGGAGCCCTGGCCGCCGTGCGTCGGAAGGTCCGACGGCCTTCTGACGCACGGCGAAACGCGTCTTTTTCGTGAAAGCGCGGCCCGCAGGCCGCAAGAGCCCCCGCAAGCGCGGTGCCAACGCGTAGCGTTGGACGCCATGCGCTTGCTCGAGGGCGTCCGCGCGGCACGCGGGACGCCCGTTTCGCACCCAACCAACAAAACCCAAAGGATTTTGTTGGTTGGGCACGACCAGGGGCGCTGCCCCTGGACCCTGCGGCCTTTGAAAAGGCCGGCGAAACGTTTTGTGCGCTGCGCGGCTGTTTGGGGGTGGAAGTTTTGGTGCGCTATGTAGCCGTTCGGCTGGCGAAAATGTCTCGCCTATGCCATTAGCCCGCGGTCTGGACCGTTTCCAGCTCCCAAGCGCCCTCGTTGGTGGAGTGCTTGATATACGCGGTATCACGTACAGCGTCGCCAATCTCGTCAAACGCAATTGCGCCAGACACGCCGGTATAGCTCACGCCAGGCAGCGCTGCCTTAATATCGGCAGGATCCACCGAGCCAGCCGCCTTGATCGCTTCCAGTGCCACATAATAGGAATCGTAACCCATCGCAGTTACCGCAGCGATGGTATCGTCACCGCCGTTCGCAGTCTTTGCGTCCGCATTGGTGTTGATGTAGTTTTTTACGCCCTCATCAAACTCTGGGGAGCCGCCTTCCTGGTAGAAGGTGGAAACGTACAGCTGCACATTGGTGCCCTTTGCAGCCTCCAAAACCTTGTTGTCATCCAGCGTATCCGAGCCCAAGAACGGGATCTCCAAGCCCAGAGACGCCGCCTGCGAGACAATCTGTGTCGCGTAAGCAATCGAAACAGGCGTAAAGATTACGTCCGCATTCTCGTTCTTTGCCTTGTTCAGATAGGAGTTAAAGTCGGAGTTGTTCTTGGGGAAGGAGTCCTTTACCACCTTGCCGCCAGCAGCGGTAAACGCCTGCTCAAAGAAGGTGATCAGACCCTGGTCATACTCGTTGCCCTGCTCGCCCAGCAGATAAGCGGTCTTTGCCTCGAATTTATCCATTGCAAAGTTTGCCAGCACGGTGCCCTGGAACGGATCTAAAAAGCAGATACGGAAATAGTAGTCATTGCCTGCGGTTACGTTCGGATTGGTGCAGGTTACGCCCATCGCCGCGATGCCAGCATCGCCGAAGATTGGGCCTGCCGCCATCGAAACGCCGGAGCCGTAGGAACCGAGCACCATAGCTACGCCCTCGCTGACCAGCTGAGAAGCAGCGGAAGGTGCCTTATCGGTAGAGGAGCCATTGTCCGCGTAGACCAGCTGAACCTGATAGGTTTCGCCACCCACCTCAACGGTTGGGGTCTCTGCGTTTGCAAACTGCATCCCCAGCATCTCCTTCTTGCCGCCAGAAGCAGAATCACCGGTAGCTGGCTCAAACACGCCGATCTTTACCACCTTGTCGCCCGCAGGTGCAGCCGGCGCACTAGCTGCATCCGAGCTAGCTGGAGCATCACTGCTCGCCGGTGCAGGACTCGAGCTTGCTTGACCGCCGCCACAGGCTGCCAAGCTCAGCGCCATAACGGTTGCAAGTGTAAATGCAAAAAACTTTTTCATGAAATCTTTCCTCCTTTTCGCTCCCGCCGTCCGTTTCGTCGTTGTGGACAGTGAATAGAGCTTGTTAGGATTTTACGGGATTTTCCGTCAATTTGCAAGGTAAAAGCTATACAAAAAAATCCCCCTTCCTTTTTCAGAAAAAGGAAGTTTTTTCTATATAGACAGGTCATCTGTATTTAACACAAGGACACTTTTTGAATAACGCGGCATTTTTGCAAAAAGTGTTCTTGTTTCAAAGACACTTGCTTTCGTTATTTTGCCGAAAAAATAATAATAATTTTTGCAAATTCCGCACAATGCTCGCAAGCACCATTTGTTTTCCGGCCGCCTTGCGCTAAAAATCCGCGCGAGAAAGCGCAAACAGCGGCTTTTTCAGACCTCCTACCGCAACGCGATTTTTCACCAGCTCCTGCCAGAACAGCGCGTCAGAAAGATCCCCTTGTAAAATGACATGGGTGAGCACGCCATCCCGCAAAATCGCGCGTTTGTAGCTGTTGCCGGTGTGCTCAACGACCACCTGATCCGTCGGCTGTTGGTCGTTCACCCCAATGGACAGGGTGCTCAAGCCGTAAAAACTCATCGCGTTTTTCAGCCCTTGTATATCTGTATACGGCACCCTATCACCGCACATATTTTTAGCAGCAATCTCTCCTTGCTGTACCGCGCTCGGCCAAACACCTGTGATGCCCGTGACATCCCCCGCCGCCCAGATATTTTCAAGGTTGGTACGTAAGAATTGGTCCACCATAACAGCACGGCCCGTTTCAATCCCGCTGCCCTCTAAAAAGTCGATCGCAGGACGAACGCCTGCCGCTGTCAGAACAAAATCACAGGAGATTGTGGTATTGTTTTCCAGCAAAACCGCTGTGATATTTCCTTGTGCATCCGTCTGAGAACCGATGGCTTTTTGCGCAAGATAAAAGCGGCAGCCCGCCTGTTCAAATAAACGCTGATAGGCCGCCGCAGCGGTTGTATCCAGCTGAAGTGGAGAAATCCGGTCGGCCAGCTCAAGAATTGCGCAGCGGACCCCGCGTGCGCAGAGTGCGCTTGCCGCGTCCAGCCCCACTAGGCCAGATCCGATGATCACGCATTGTTTCCCGTGCCGTGCCACCGCAGCAATCCGCTGTGCATCCGAAAGACTGCGCAGCCCGTAAACATTGTTTGCTGTGCGAAAATTGGGCAGCGGCGGGACAACATAATTTGCGCCGGATGCGAGGAGCAGCTGATCATAAGCAAGCTGTGTTTTGTTCGAGAGATGCACGCGGTTTTCTTGTGGCTCCAATCGATCTGCACGCACTCCCTTTTTCCAATGGATGCGGTTTTTCTCGAAAAAATCTGCTGCAACAAAGTTAATCTCCGTAGCAGTGCGTTGCCCGCTTAAAAAATAGTGGAGCTTGCAGCGGGAATAGGTTTGGGTGTCGATGGATACCACGGTAATTTCATCCTCCGGCCTTTGCTGGCGGATAAGTTTGGCAGCAGTAAGCCCTGCCGCAGAAGCGCCGATTATCACCTGTTGCATCTAATTTCTCCTCTTTTCAAAAATCATGGATTTTAAAGTTCATATGGAGGCCACCCATGCAGCGCACGAAAACCCTCACCATCCCAACAGCCGCGCAGCGCACCAAAAGTTTCGCCGGCCTTTTCAAAGGCCGCAGGGTCCAGGGGCAGCGCCCCTGGTCGTGCCAACCAACAAAATCCTTTGGGTAAGGAAGCAAGCGCATCACGCCAACCAGAGGTTGGCATGGCGCTTGCGGGGACTCTTGCGGCCTGCGGGCCGCGCTTTCACGAAAAAGACGCGTTTCGCCGTGCGTCAGAAGGCCGTCGGACCTTCCGACGCACGGCGGCCAGGGCTCCGCCCCTGGACCCCGCCACCTTTGAAAAGGTGGACGAAACTTTTGGTTTGGGCTGCATTATGGGGAAGAGGGGCGAAACCTTTGATTTGGGTTACAGCGGGGAGATGGGTAAAATTTTGACGCGCTTCCGACTAAAAAATATTGCCCAGGCTCGGCCGCTCCGCCTCATAGGTATGCCAAAGCAGCTCCCGCAGGCGCGCGGCCTCCGCTGCAAGCGCGCTATACTCCCCATACCCCGCATACACCGGCAGACGCGCCATCTCGCCGGTGATCAGGTCCAGTGCCTCATGGTGAATATACCGCTCCAACGTCGCCTCCTGCGCACGCCAGCTCTCCAAAAGCTCCTCTGTCAAGCTTTGCGCGTTTTGGTCCTGCTGCTGCGCCGCCTTTAGAATCTGGTCCAGCCGGCCGCTCAGGTCCTCTGTGATGCCCGCTATCCGATAAAGCGCCCAACCGCTTGCAAGGTTGATCGCCACGATCAGCGCAAGCGCAATCCACAGCCGTTTCATTTGCCCGCCTCCTTCCGTTTTGGAGGGTGCTGCTGCACCGGTACAATCAGATAATCCGCCGAGCGGTTACAGGTCATCAAAAAAATATCCTTTGTACAATAGCCGTTCTCGGTGACGGTCTTTTCCAGCCACTCATACCGCAAATTGCAATATTGCAGTCCGCTGTCGATGACCACCCCGTCACTGATGATCACCACCGGCGGGGCGTCATCGGCGGCGGTGCCGCTCAGCCCAATCATTCCGGCGGTTAGCGGCTGCGCATCAAACTTGGGATAGACGCTGAGCTGGCCGGTGGTTTCGACGATCGCAAACGCAACGTCGCGGATATCGAAAATATTGTTGCCACGCAGCTGCTCCATCATATCATCAATCGAGAAGCGCAGCTCTTTAAGCTCCTGCTGGTCGACCTTTCCGTCGCGGATGATCACCCGCGGGGTGCCGGAAATCAGCCGGCGGGCGGCCTTGAATTTCAGCGAGAGGGCCGACAGCACCACATCAAACGAAACCAGCGTCAAAATTGGGATGATACCGCCAAGTAGCGGCACATTCACATCCTCGATGGACATGGTTGCAATATTGGAAACGAGGATGGTCACCACCAGCTCGGACGGCTGCAACTGGCCGAGCTGACGTTTTCCCATCAGGCGCAGGCTAGCAATTACCAGTGCATAAACCAGCAGCACGCGGAAAAATACAATATACATTGGTCAAACGCCTCCCAAAATGGATGATGGGGATTAGTTTGCACGAAAGCGGCGGCGGATATTCCTGCCAAGGCGCGGCATACTAATGGCATCTTAACCGTATTAAAGGGATGAACCATATGACATTTTTCGGTCGTTTATGTAAAAAAATCACCGCTCCGCCGCCGGCCTACCAGCCGCCGCGGGGCAATCCGGCGCTGGAGAAGGCGTTACAGCCCTCGCTGCTCGCGCGGCTCATCGAGATACGCGCGCTGTTTGAGGATTCCGGAGACCTTGTTGTGCATGAGCTGGAGGTGGACGGGGTTTCCTGTGCAATTTTGCTCTGTGAGGGCATGGTGGACACCAATACCTTCTCCCAGATGCTGGCGGTGCCGCTGCTCAAGGCAAGGCTCACCTCCCACACCCCGCAGGCGCTTTTGGAGTGGGTGCGCAACCGTTCGCTGCTCGCGCCGGATCAAAAGGAGTTCCAAACCTATGCCGATCTCTTCCGGTTTATCATGTCCGGTTTTGTGGTGCTGCTTGTGGACGGCATTCACACCGGCATTGCGTTTGGCATCCAAGGCTTTCCAGGGCGCGGGGTGGACGAACCACAGGGCGAAGTCAACGTGCGCGGCTCCCGCGAGGGCTTTATTGAAAAGCTGCGTCCGAACATGGCCCTGATGCGCCGGCGCATCAAGTCCCCTGACCTGGTGTTCGAGATGGCGCAGGTCGGCGTCAAGAGCCGCACCGACGTCGCGCTGGCCTACCTGCATGACAGGGTATCGCCCGACCTGCTGCAAGAGGTGCGCGCGCGGCTGGCGCAGATCCCCATTGAGGTAGTGCTGGAAAGCGGCTATCTACAGCCGTTTTT
>CAJUJI010000169.1 GCA_910586875.1 uncultured Anaerotruncus sp.
GATATGGTCAATTTCCACTATTTTCATTGGATTTAAAAGCTTGATTTATATATTTTAACAGTTATAATAAAATCAACCGTTCGGATAATACAAATTTCCAAAGGCAGCTACAGGGAATGATGTACCAGTCCGAGATCACCCAATTGTTTTAAGGAGGTTCTCAATGAAAAAGTTCCGTTTACTCGCATCGATTTTTGCTTTAACAAGTTTAGTGGCTACTTTTGGCTGTAGTGCTTCCTCACCAACAGCCTCCTCCAGTCAAACAGCATCTCCTCCTACATCCTCACAATCCGCCCCTATACAAGAACCGGCAGCTGCCTTTCCGGAAAAGGATATCACCTGTGTTTATTTTTCTGCGGTGGGCTCCGGCGGTGACATTTTCCTGCGCAATTTGGGTGCTGCCATTCAACCGCATATGAACGGACATAATCTAGTGGTGGAAAATCGTGTTGGCGCAAGCGGTGGAACAGCGATGGTTTATGTTTCTGGACAAGCAGCAGATGGCTATACGCTTATGGGTACAAGTACCTCGATTGTAATGTCATCTGTCCTAACCGATATTCCCGTAAAATATGACAATTTTAAATATGTCTGTGGGATGGTTTATGACCCGGAATATGTGTATTGCCGGAAAGATGCACCCTACAATGACATTGCAGAACTGATTGAATATGCAAAAGCGCACCCTGGCGAGGTCAGCTTTGGTTTTCCGCTCGCTTCCTCCTCTGAGGCGCTTGCACAGACGGTGTTGATTCAGGAATCTGGAATTGATGCGAAAACAGTTGTTTTTGAAGGTGGCACAGAATGCTTTACTTCGCTGCTGGGTGGGCATGTAGATGTCAGTGTTGGTGGCTACAGTGATTTTAAAGCACAGTATGAAACCGGCGAAATCAAAGTGCTGGCGACCCTATTGGATCAACCGACTGAAATGTTACCGGATGTAAAGCCACTGAAAGACCAGGGTGTTGATGTAGTGCTGGAAAAAATACGCGGAATTATCGCTCCAATTGACACACCAGATGAAGTGGTTGAACAGCTTTGCACTCTATTCCAAACAGCTTATGAAAATGAAACCTTTGTAAATACGCTGAAAGCAGATGGATGCGAGGTTACGTTCGTAAAGGGCGATGAGGTGAAGGCCAGCTATGACACGATCGCCGCATACGCAAAAGAGAAACTAGCTGCATAATTTATGCGGTTTAGCTGTGAAAAAGGAGGCTATTATGAAACTCCTAAAAGATACCACCCGTTTAGGTGGCGTACTATTTTTACTGCTAAGTGGATGGATGATTGTAACCGCTCTGCAATTTAAATATACAGGCGCCGACCCAATGGGGCCGGGCAAATATCCAATTGCATTGGCAGCGGCCACATTTGTGTTATCATTTCTGTTGGTATGCCTGGGGGATAAAAAGAGGCAGGAGAACAAGGAGGACAGCGAACAGGAGCGCGAGTCGGCGGCATTTCAGCCGCTGCTCGTTACGGTTGTTGCGATGCTCGTTTATCTATGCGTTTTTGAAATAATCGGTTTTATTCTTTCCAGCGTGTTATTTCTGTTTGGGTTGAGCATGTATTATGACCGGACCCAATGGAAAATCGCCATCCTATATTCGGTGGGCTTTACGGCAATCCTATATCTCCTTTTCCGCGTGATGCTGGGAATTCTTTTGCCCACGATCTGGCTTTAGAGGGATGGTAACCTGAAGCTGAAAGGGGACACCACAATTTTTCCTTTGCGAAGTGTACGCTTTCGGCCTGATCCGTTTTAATTCCAACAATGTCAGTTCACATTCGGTCTGGCAAGAATGGAGGTTGTTATGATAATCCAGCAATTTATTGCAGGTCTTGGGGTTGCGTTCTCTCCACTAAACCTGTTGGCAATCGCCGCAGGGGTTACCTGGGGCATTATTGGAGGTGCAATTCCCGGTATCAATGGCTCAATTGCGATGGCGCTGATGCTTCCCTTGACCTATGGCATGGATTTAATGCGCTCATTGCCGATGTTGGCGGCGGTTTATGTCGGCGCGGAATACGGTGGCTCAATTCCTGCTATTCTAATTAAAACTCCAGGTACCAGCGCCGCTGCTGCTACCGTTTTGGATGGATACGAAATGCACCGTCAGGGCCATGGGGGAAAAGCACTGTTTGTATCGCTGTTTTCCGGATTTACCGGCGGCTTTGTCAGTGTACTTCTTTTGGTAGCGTTTGCAATTCCACTTTCTACCTTTGGGCTGAAGTTTGGCCCTTCCCAATACGCATTGCTGGGTCTGATGGGGTTGACGGTGGTTGGCTCTGTATCCGGCGGCAACGCAATAAAAGGATTGATCTCAGCATTATTCGGACTTTTGTTGGCAACTGTAGGATTGGACCCTGTAACTGGCGTTCCACGCTTTACACTAGGAAGCTATAAGCTGATGGAAGGGTTTGATCTTATCCCTGTAATTGTGGGATTTTTTGCAATTAGTGAGGTGCTTTCCCAAATTTATCATGGAGATTTGGGGATCAAAATTCGTGAAAAGGTCAAAATTGAATTTCCGACGAAGAAAGAGTTTAAGCAGTTCTTACCGATTGCAGGGTTAAGCGGGTTTGCAGGGACCTTTGTGGGGGCGCTTCCTGGTGCGGGTGCAACCATTGCCTCATGGCTTGCCTATTCGCAAACCAAACAGTTTTGCAAAAACACCGAAACCTTCGGGCATGGGGATATCCGTGGTGTAGCTGCACCAGAATCTTCAAACAATGCAGTTCCTGCTGGCGCACTGATCCCATTGTTAGCCTTGGGAATTCCTGGTTCAAACTCAACGGCAATTCTGCTAGCAGGCTTTAACCTGCAAGGGGTTGCACCGGGTCCACTGCTGTTTACCACACAGCCGGAAATTCCCTATACGTTGATGGCCTGTATGATGGTTGCGCAGTTTGTTATGGTTGCAATCGGATTGATTCTGATTCGTCCGGCTGTACGTATCACCTCTATCTCTCCGAAATACATGATGACAGCAATTTTAATGTTCTGTTTTATCGGCTCTTTTTCAGCAACCAATACGGTGTTTGCAATGGGGCTTGCGCTGGTATTTGGACTGGTTGGGTTTGTGATGAAGGAACTAGGCTTTTCTGCGCCTGCAACGGTATTGGGCTTTGTATTAGGAGCCTTGGTGGAAAACAACGTCCGTCGTGCATTGGTGCTTTCGGATGGAGGAATTGGAATTTTCTTTCAAGGAACCATCAACATCATTCTGATCCTTGTAATTTTGTGCAGCCTCATTTTTCCGATTGTTGCAGCGCAGCTCAAAAAAATAAAAGTAAAAAAGCAAGCCGATTGCTTTTGAAAGGGGCTATTTATGAAACGGCAAACACGGGCCGCTCAATTGCGAGCGCTAATGCGAGAGAAACCGCACATCTACTTTCCCGCTGTCTATGATGCGCTTTCTGCAAGCATGGCTGAAAAAGCCGGCTTTGAAGCAGTATTGGTCAGTGGCTCCTCGATCTCCAACGAGCGGCTGGGTATTACCGATATTGGGGTACTCTCTTATGGAGAGTATCGAGAAACACTTACAAATATGTTACATGCTTCAAACATCCCTATCATCGCCGATGTAGATACCGGATTTGGCGGGATCTCCACCATCCTACGAATGGTAGAGGAATATGAGCGGATGGATCTTGCAGGGATTATGCTCGAAGACCAAACCTTTCCTAAGCGGTGCGCCTATTTTGAAGGGTTGACTGTGGTGCCAGAGGAGGAGATGTACCTGCGATTGAAAGCGGCACTTTGTGCGCGCAAGGATTCCGACTTTGTCATTATGGCTCGGACAGATGCAGCCTCGGATGATACAAAAGGGATGGATGAGGCGCTACGGCGTGCAAAACTTTATTACGAATGGGGCGCAGACATTGTTTATATCAGCGCGCCCCCTACCAGAGAGGATTTTTTTCGCATTGGGGAATTGGGCTTTCCCACAGCGGTTTGTATCATCGAAGGCACCCCTAGTGAACAGTTTACCGCTGCGGAGTTTGCACAAATTGGGATTACCTGGACCATCTTTCCGCAGTCACTCATTCGGGCGCTGATTTATGCGAACCAACAGGTTCTTTCCGCTCTTTATGCGACCGGAAGTTGCAGAGCATATGGTTCTATACTTTGTTCACAAAGGGAGCGCAATGATCATGCTGCGCTGCCGAAATATGTTGCATTTGAGGCCGCTGTTACAGGCAAATCTGACGCCGGCATTACACACTGGAAATATTTTTGATGGTAGCTTGAGAATGCTTGCAAAAAGCAAAAAGGAGGGATTTCTTGCATGGCATTTTATCGTATTGGCGTATTGTTGGGGGATGATATTGGTCTAGAGGTAGTACCCGTTGCGGTGGAGGTTTTAAAAATAGCAATCGCCCCTTATCCAGATATCCAGGTGGAATGGGTTGAACTGCCGGTTGGGTTATCCGCGTTTCGTACATTTGGCAGCTCTCTGCCCGCACAAACGGTTGATATTTTGCCAACATTGGATGGCTTCATTTTGGGGCCGATTGGACATATGGCCTATCCAAAGGATATCAACTGTTTTCCGCCGCATATGGTTTTGCGGCGGGATTTGGACCTGATAAGCAATATCCGACCCGCGAAGGCTTATCCTATGGTTCCTTCCCTCCACCAAGGGGTAGATTTGGTAATTGTTCGTGAAAATACGCAAGGCTTCCAACCGGATAGAAATATGTTTGCTGGCAACAGTGAATGTATGCCAACCCCTGATTTAGCACTTTCAACACGGGTAATCACCCGCCGCAATTCTATGCTTGCCGCTAGAGCTGCATTTCAACTTGCCCGGCAGCGCAACAAGAAAAAGAAGGTGACGGTGATCCATAAGAACACGGTTTTTAAGCTCGGATGTGGTTTATTTGTGGACTGTGCACAGGAGGTAGCGAAGGAATTTCCAGACATTGAGATAGAAACCTGTGTCGTGGACACCTTTGCCATGAAGATGGTGATGAGGCCGCAGGACTATGATGTAGTACTTGCCAGCAATCTGTTTGGGGATATCCTTTCCGATGAGGCGGCTGGGATTGTAGGAGGTCTCGGGATGGCGCCGGGACTAAATTTAGGGCCGCGTTATCGCATGGCGAATGCAACCCATGGCTCTGCGCCAGATATCGCTGGAAAGAATATCGCCAATCCTTTTGCAATGATTTTGTCTGCACAGCTACTCTTTTCCTGGTTGGCCCACGAAAAGCAGGATGATTCTGCTATTCAAGCGGCACAGGCGGTTGAGGCCGCAGCAGAGGCCGTTTTGGGTGATAAGGCTGTAGTTACACCGGATCTTGGTGGTACTGGAGGCACGCTGCAAATGGGTGAGGCGATTTGCAGGATTTTGGAAGATCAGCGGAATTTTTGAGGGGAGGGAACTACTTGCTAGGGCTCCAACTCGGAATAACCCTTTTGGTTGCAGCTTGTGGCGGATTGGTTGCGCGCCGGATGAAAATTCCTACGGGTGCGTTAACCGGAGCGATTTTGGCGGCCGCTGCGCTAAAGCTCATGACCCCCTTTGCCTAC
>CAJUJI010000170.1 GCA_910586875.1 uncultured Anaerotruncus sp.
CATGGAGGGGGACGCGCTGCTCCCCCTCCATGAGATGTGCTGCGACGAGCGCGGGCGAGCCGTTAGGCGAGCAGCGAGGAGTTATAGAAGTTTCGGACGGGGGCCGAAACTTCTGCGCACCTGGGGGCCGAAACTCCTGCGCACCCTATTTATCGCTGCGGTAGGCGCCCAGCAATCGGTAGTATTTTGCGCGTTTGGTCAGCTGCTCCAATGTTTCCTGCACCTCTTGGCTATCCAAATCCCCTTCAAAGTCGAGGTAGAACAGATAGTTCCAAAGCTCATCTGGAATAGGCCGCGACTCAATTTTTGTCAGGTTAATCCGATGATCGGCAAAATACCGCAAGGTGTGATACAAGGTTCCCGACTCGTTATCCAACGAAAAGACCAGACTCACCTTATCCGCGCCTTCTGGCTGCATCTCCCGTCCGATTACAATGAACCGCGTCGAATTTTCTTGGTTATCCTGTATATTTTCTTGTAAAATTTTCAGACCGTATAATTCTGCTGCGTGATTACTGGCGATTGCTGCCTGTGAGCAATCCCGATCTTCTGCAACCCGCCGTGCGCTAGCGGCGGTGCTGTGATAGGGGACCAGGTTCCAGCTGCGGTGCTGCGCCAAAAATCCTGTGCACTGTTCGATTCCCTGTGCATGAGAATAAACGGTGCGGACGCTCTCCAAAGAGGCGTCGGGGCAGCCCACCAGATTTTGATGGATATGTAGCCGCTTCTCTCCCAAAATATAAAAGCCATAGCTTCCTAACAGGTCGTACACCTGCGAGATTGCGCCGGTCGAGGAGTTTTCAATCGGCAATACGCCATAAAGGATGTCACCGGCTTGCAGCGCTTTACAGACATCCTCGAATTCGGGGCAGCCCAATCGCGCTTGGTCGTTTCCGAAATATTCCACCAAGGCTTGTTCGGTAAATGATCCTGCTGCTCCGTAAAATCCAACCACGCTGGAGGCTGCCGGTGGCAAAGGCGCTTGCGAAATGCCAATATCCCGTTTTTGGGCGTCCCGGCTAATTTTCATCACCGCATTCATGAAGGTGACCGCTTGCTCGGCGTAGTCTTTATCTTGCAGCAGTGCGACCGCCTTCTGCAAAACCTCCTGTTCGCGTCCGGACTGCAAAACCGGCAGCTGGTGCGCCTTTTTATAGGCGGCCACCTTGCGCACGACATTCATCCGCTGTTCTAGCAGGGGGATCAACTGGGCGTCGATCCGGTCGATTTCCCCGCGGCAGCTCTTTAAATCCTCCATTCTGCACCCTCCTTACAGCTTGCGTCCGACCGCCGCCGCGATCGGGCGCAGTTGGTCGAGCAGCTCCCCGAATACCTTTGGTTTAATCGACTGCTGCCCATCGCAGAGCGCATTTGCAGGGTCGTTGTGCACCTCGATAATCAGCCCGTCTGCGCCGACCGCAACCGCCGCCCGTGCAAGCGACTCCACCATCCACCATTTTCCGGTTGCATGGCTCGGGTCGACGACCACCGGCAGATGGCTCATGCTCTTGACCGCCGGAATTGCGGAGAGGTCCAGGGTATTGCGGGTAAAATTCTCAAAGGTGCGGATGCCGCGCTCACAAAGCACGACGTTTTCATTGCCGCCCGCCATGATATATTCTGCCGACATCAGCCATTCCTCGATCGTCGCCGAGAGTCCGCGCTTGAGCAGGATCGGCTTTTTGGTGCGGCCCAGCTCCCGCAGCAGGTCAAAATTTTGCATGTTGCGTGCGCCGACCTGGATGATGTCCACATCCTGCTCAAAAATTTCGATGTCATGCGGCGCCATAATTTCGGTTACAATCGGCAGACCGGTTTGCGCACGCGCCTCCATCAGCAGCTCCAGCCCATCGTATTTCAGTCCCTGGAACGCATAGGGGCTGGTGCGCGGCTTGAACGCGCCGCCGCGCAGGAAGTTGGCCCCCAGCGCTTTGACCTCTTGTGCGATGCCGCAGAGCTGCTCCTCGCTTTCGACCGAGCAGGGGCCGGCGATCACAGCCAGCCGTTCACCGCCGATCCTTGCGCCGTTGATGTCCAGGATGGTTGGCTCCGGATGGAACTTTTTGTTTGCCTTTTTGAACGGCTCGGAAATATGCTGTACCCGCGCAACATTGCGGTTCGCCTCCAGCCAGGTGTCGTCAATCTTGCTGGTATCTCCTACCAGTCCTAAAATTACGACGTCGGTGCCTACAATCGGGCTGACCTCGACCCCTCTTGCAACCAATGCCGCACTCAGCTTATCAATTTCGGACTGTGGTGTTCCCTGTTTCATCGTCACTACCATTTTAAAAGCCTCCTAAATGCTATTTTCGAGCAAAATAAAAAGAGAACCCATTGTGCCAATGAGTTCTCTAAATCCACCTAGAATCTCCGCTCACTCAACACAATCCTTTTCATAGCAAATAAAGCCGGTGCTAAAAAAGAAGCCCCAGCCAAAAAAGCTGTGAAATCGATTCTGTTTTGCAGCATACTGGTTCATAAAAAACCTCCTGCGGAAATTAACCTTTTTTATTATAGTCATTTTGAGCTGGCTGTCAAGTTTTTTGTAGACGAAAATTTTTTGGAATGTTCACAAATTATACTTGATTTTCCGTTTTTGCTGCTTTACAATAGATTTAGCACTCGAGATAGTAGAGTGCTAACAGATTTAAAAGAGATTGATTTGATAAATGGAGGGGTGTTTATGAACGCTCAAAAATTTACCCAGAAGTCTTTGGAGGCGATCCAATCCGCGCAAAATTTGGCCACCGAATACCAGAACATGCAGATTGAGCAGCAGCACCTGCTCGCTGCGCTGGTTGCGCAGGAGGACGGCCTGATTGGACAGATGCTCAAAAAGATGGAGGTCGACCCTGCCGCAGTGCAAAAGGCGGTGGGGGCAGAGGTGGAAAAGCTGCCTCGGGTCAGCGGGCCTGGCCGCGAGAGCGGCAAAATTTACGTTTCGCAGGAGGTGGACCGCGTATTACTGGCTGCCGAAAAAACGGCGGAGCGGATGAAGGACGAATACGTTTCGGTGGAACATCTCATGCTTGCGCTGTTGGATGCGCCGAACAACCCGCTCAAGCAGCTGTATCAGCGGTTTGGGTTGGAGCGCAACAAATTTTTGTCGGCGCTTGCGAGCGTGCGCGGCAACACCCGTGTGACCTCGGACAGCCCGGAGGACACCTATGATGTGCTCAAGAAGTACGGCTCCGACCTGGTGGAGATGGCGCGCAATCAAAAGCTGGATCCGGTGATCGGACGCGATCAGGAAATTCGCAATGTCATCCGGATTCTGTCCCGCAAAACAAAGAATAATCCGGTGTTGATTGGAGAGCCGGGCGTTGGCAAGACGGCGATTGCAGAGGGGTTGGCGCTGCGGATTGTGCGCGGGGATGTGCCGGAAAACCTCAAGGATCGCACGATCTTTTCGTTGGATATGGGCGCGCTGATTGCTGGCGCGAAGTTCCGCGGCGAGTTTGAGGAGCGCCTCAAGGCGGTTTTGCAGGAAATTCGCAGGAGTGAAGGCCGGATTATTCTGTTCATCGACGAGCTGCACACGATTGTAGGGGCGGGCAAAACCGAAGGCTCGATGGATGCGGGCAACCTGCTCAAGCCGATGCTGGCGCGCGGGGAGCTGCACTGTATCGGTGCGACCACCCTCAATGAATACCGGCAGTATATTGAAAAGGATGCGGCGCTGGAACGCCGTTTCCAACCGGTGCTGGTGCCGGAGCCGTCGGTGGAGGACACCATCTCGATTCTGCGTGGCTTAAAAGAGCGGTACGAGGTGTTCCACGGCGTTAAAATCCAGGACCAAGCGCTGATTGGAGCGGCAACCCTTTCCAATCGGTATATTTCCGACAGGTTTCTACCAGATAAGGCGATTGATCTGGTGGATGAGGCGTGCGCGATGATTCGTACCGAGATGGATTCGATGCCTACCGAATTGGACGATATCTCCCGCAAGATTATGCAGCATGAAATTGAGGAGGCAGCGCTGAAAAAGGAAAAGGACGCGCTTTCAGGGGAGCATCTCAAGGAGATTCAAAAGGAGCTTGCGGAGATGCGCGAGCAGTTTAAGAGCATGAAGGCGCGCTGGGAGAATGAGAAGAACGCGATTACAAAGGTGCAGAAGCTGCGTGAGGAGCTGGAACAGGTCAATGCGGATATCGAAAGGGCCGAGCGTCAATATGACCTCAACCGCGCCGCGGAGCTGAAATATGGCAAGCTGCCTGCGCTGCAAAAGCAGTTGGAAGAGGAAGAAAAGCTGGCGAGCGCGGCGGAAAAGGACACTACCCTATTGCGCGACAAGGTGACCGAGGAGGAAATTGCGCGGATTGTAGGGCGCTGGACGGGGATTCCTGTGGCAAAATTGATGGAAGGGGAGCGGGAAAAGCTGCTCCATCTGGAGGAAATTCTGCATCAGCGGGTGATCGGGCAGGATGAGGCGGTTACAAGCGTTGCAGAAGCAATTCTGCGTTCACGCGCGGGCATCCAGGACCGCAACCGGCCGATCGGTTCGTTCCTGTTTTTGGGGCCGACCGGTGTCGGAAAGACCGAGCTGGCAAAAGCGCTGGCGCAGGCGCTGTTTGACGATGAGCGCAACATCGTGCGGATTGATATGAGTGAGTATATGGAGAAATACAGCGTCAGCCGCTTGATTGGAGCGCCTCCGGGATATGTGGGATACGAGGAGGGCGGCCAGCTTACCGAGGCGGTGCGCCGGAAACCATATGCGGTGGTGTTGTTTGATGAAATTGAGAAGGCGCATCCGGATGTGTTCAATATTTTGTTGCAGGTGTTGGATGACGGGCGGATTACCGACTCGCAGGGGCGGACGGTCGATTTTAAAAACACCATCATTATTTTGACCTCTAATTTGGGTTCTCCCTACATTTTGGACGGGATTGGCGCGGACGGACAGATTACACAGCAGGCGAAGACGGCGGTGGATGGGCTGCTCAAGCAGCAGTTCCGGCCGGAATTCCTCAACCGGCTGGATGAGATTGTATTTTACAAGCCGCTGACCAAGGCGGAGACCTTCCAGATTGTAGATCTGCTGATGGCGGGGTTACAAAAGCGGCTGGCGGAAAAGCAGCTCACCCTACAGATGACCGATGCGGCAAAGGCGTTGGTGGTGGAACAGGGGTATGATGCGGTATACGGTGCACGTCCGCTCAAGCGGTTCCTACAGCATAAGGTAGAGACGATGATTGCCCGCGCGATGCTCGAGCATGACCTATTGCCGAACACCCAGCTTGTGGTGGATGTGGAGAACCAAGAGTTGGTATTGCGTTATTAAATATTTTTAAAGTCTGCGGCCAATGGTCGCAGGCTTTATTTTTGTTCGGGATGGGGCAGGGGGCAGGGGCTTTTTTTCTTGCAAAAAGCCCCTCTTGCGGCTTGCGGTGCAAGCCACAATTCACCCCAAAAATGCGCTTCTACGGAAAAGACGCGTTTCACCCC
>CAJUJI010000171.1 GCA_910586875.1 uncultured Anaerotruncus sp.
GGGGGACGCGCTGCTCCCCCTCCATGGGGTGCGCCGCGACGAGCGTGGGTGAGCCGTTAGGCGAGCAGCGAGGAGTTATAGGAGTTTCGGTCGGGAGCCGAAACTCCTGCGCACCCGCGAGGAGCTATTGGAGTTTCGGTCGGGCGCCGAAACTTCTGCGCACCCTTTGGGGGTAAGCTGTCTGCCTCATTATAGGCGGCAAAACAAAAGCGCCAGCGTAAACGCTGGCGCTTTCGCGTGCTGATCGGAAAGAGTTGCTCCTATTCAACCGTGAGGCTTCCCCGCTCGGTTTTGGCGGCGATGCCCTGCATATGCGGTGTGACATACGCGCTCTCGATCACAAACTCGCCGGTGAGCGCGGCGCTCGCATAATAGCTGATGGTAAACTCGTTCAGGTTGCTCTGCTGGGAATCCATCTCGCCTTCGGTGCCTGGGTTCGGGCGGCCGACCTCCTCATACACAGCGGCCGGCTCCTTTGTGCTGCGGTAGACCAAGAACCGCAGTGTTTGGCCATCCTGCCGCAGGCGGTACCAATAATGGTTGTCGGGGTCTATGCCTTGATAGTCATTCGTCTGATTGGTCATATACCGCAAGCCCGCAGGCAGGTAATCGGTCAGGTCATAGCAGCCGTCCGGTGCAGATTCGTCAAACTGCATCTTCAGATCCACCCGCACGCGCCCGCCAGAATGCAGCGCGCCGCCGCCGGCCACCGTATAGGTTTTTTCCAGCTTGACCTTATCGGTATCCAGCAGCTCGACCGGCTCCTGGTCGGACAGGTAGGAAACCGCTGCATAAACATGGCCGGAAACCGTTTCAAAGTTGGCTTCCTTGAGCGCCTGCTCGCCGAGCACCATGGTCTTAACGCCCAGATCGCCCAGTTCCACCTCGGTCTGTGCGCCGCCGCTGGTATAGCGGAAACGTGCTTTTTCGCCGTCCTGCGGGCGGCGGAACCGCTCGGTATACAGCAGCATCTCCAGATTGTAAAGCACATTGTCGGTTTTTGAGCGGTCGTTCTCACGCTCCAGGAAGAACTGCACCAGTGGGGTCGCATCCTCATGCGAGATCATCGCAGTGAGCGCCAGCGCTGCCGCTGTCGTTTCGATCTGCGCATCCAGCGAGCCGCCGCTGACATATTTCAGCCGCCCCTCAGCCGTCAGCTTCGGGCTGAAGGCTTCGTAAATCTTCTGTGCGCTGGTGTAGTCGCCCATTGCGGCCAGTCCAACGCCAACCCAAAGCTTCTGCGCATCCGAAAGGGTGTCCCCCTCCCCCTGCAGCAGCAGATTCAGGTCGAGCAGCACCGGCTTTTTCAGCGCTGCCATGCCCACATATGCCATAATCCGTTCGTCCGGCGTTGCCGCAGGGTCGCGCAGCGTCTCCTCAAACAGCTGCTGTGCACCAGCCTTTTTGACCAGATCCGGGCAAGCCACCAGCATTTTTGCGGTGGTCGCAACCGAGGGTTCCGCCAGTGCCAGCGGCCGCACCCCTGCTGCCTCCTGCTGACGTTCGTCCAAACGGACGTCCCGCCGGATCTTCTGCTGCTCCTCCGGCGCCAATAGCTCATTATACGCCAGCTGCGCCATATAGCTGGCGGCGATCATCTCGGTGCGGTCGCCGTCCTGCTTGGAAAGGTGCTCCAGCGCCTCCATATACGGCTTCAGGCGTGCATCATAGACCACCATCCGCACCGGATAGCGCACGCTGGAAATCTGACCCACCTGTTTGATATCAAGTGTTTCAAGCACCGGCAGCGCCAGGCCGCGCGCAATCACACTAAGCGGATGCTGCACGGTATCGGTATATTCGCCGCAGCGGGCGATGATTTTCAGCCGATAGTTGCCCGCGTCGTACTTGCCAAAGTTCAGTGGGATGCGCTGTCCAATCGCGCCGGTTTCGGTGAGGCTATCAATTGTTGAGCCCGCTTCGTTGATGATGGTCGCGGTATAGGAGACCTCCTGGCCGTCCAGCTCCGGCAGCGCCGTGCCGCCCACAAGCACCGAGACAGACAGGTCATCCCCTACCAGGTAGCTGTCGGTGAACAGCGGACGCACATAAAACGGCAGCGTTGCAACCGTATTGGTTGTGCTGTCGCCTGCCGCCAGCTCGCGGGTGACCGCGGCCGCGGTGATGCGCCAGCTTGCGATATTATCCGGCAGCCGGAAGCTCGCGGATGCCTTGCCCTGTGCGTCGGTCTGTACCGTCTGGAACAGTGCTGTGTCGCGGAAATCCTGCCGGATGTAACCGCCTTCTCCACCGCCGCCGCCTTTGCCACCGGTGGCCATGTCCGCATTTTCCAATGCGTATTCGACATAGGAGACTGCCTCGGCAATCTGCGGATAGAATACATCCTTGTAAAGCTGGCCGCGCAAATCCAGCTGCTGGCCGCGCAATGCGAACACCGACTCATCCACCACGCCGATCACCGCAGAGGCCATCTCGGCCGGCTGGCCGTTCGCGTCGGTTACGGTCAGTAAAATTTCTACCTCATCGCCAGGGCGGTAGGGACCCTCCCCTGCTGTGTCAAGCTCCAGCTGCAATTTGCGGCTGTCGCTGTTGTACTGGATGGGATAGTGCTCCATCGCGTAGACATGACGTCCGTCGAAATAAGCGCCCGCGATGGTAAAGTTCGGAAGATAGTCCTCCTCCATACGGATGCTGACCGGACTGTTCCCATAGACATCGTGCTTTACAATGCCCTGCTGCACGATGGTAAACAACACCTTGCCTTCATTTGTAACCGGCTGGTTGTTGCGGTACAGCCCCAGCGGAATTTCCTCTCCAATGGCAAAGCTGTCGGAAGAATAGGCGCGATACATCCCGAATTCGTCGTTTTCCAATGCGCGGAAGGAATAGCGTGTGCCTGATTGACGGTCATCATCATAGATCCCAATGTTGCGGTGATCCTGGCAAACGTCGCCCAACACGCCGCCGTCAAACAGCACGCGGAAGGAATAGGACACTTTATCCTCATCCAGATACTCCGAAACATCCAGCGTAGCGCGTCCGCCGGAGGTGCGCGCGCTCAGCGTGTCCACCGTATCGGTGCGTTGCTCGATGCGATATTGGGTGATTGTGCGCTTGTTGATCTCATCATAATAGCTGCCGGTTGGAATTTCTACCCACTCGTTGCGGATGACCTGCACCCGCAGCGGCAGGTCAACATCTGCGCCGCGCAGCTGCTCAAAGCCGCCCCAGTAGGCGTCCTCGCGTTCGGCTAAGCGGGTGGTGTCCAGCCGCGCGGTGCGCACCAAAAGTTCGCCGTTTTCGCGGTTGTGCTCGGCCTTTGCCGCCACGGTGGAGGGCAGAATAAGAACCCGTCCTTGCTTTTGCACCTCAATATCCTGCTCGTCCCCGCTGTACAGCCCATACCAAATATTGGCAGGCTGCCAGCTCTGCGGCTCGCCGCGGTTGTTTTGGTACATCGCGGAAACGGTCGCCTTGCCCTGTGCGTCCAGGTTAACCGGCTGCGCCTCCAGCCCCAGATCATACGCGCTCAGCGCAAGCTTGCCATTTGCAACCGGTGTACCATCGTAATAGTTGGCCGAAATGAAAAATTGTACCTGCTCATTGGCGTAATAGAACGGCTTATCTGTGGTGACCTCGATCACATAGGCCGGCTTGGTATATTCTGTAATTTGCAGATATTTGCTTAGATAATCGCGTTCGCCGTCGCTCACCGACAGGCGGTAATAATCGCTGCCTATGGCGCGATAGGTTAACTCTCCATGGAAGGTACCGTCCTCCTGCACCGAAACGACCGTCTGTTGGAAGCTCTCCTCCCAATCGCCCAGCGAGACGGTCACGTTGCCGGGCAGCGACGCTGTCGCTCTGCGCGGCCGCACAACCCCCCAAAACTGGATGGTATCCTCCGGCTGATAGATTTCGCGGTCGGTGTAAATGGCGGTGTAGTAGGATTCTGCCAGCTGGCTCTCCTGCTTTTGGGCGAGCTCAACGGTGGCAAAATAGCTGTTGCGGCTGCCCTCCAACACACTGATATAAGCCTTTGACATCTCATTGGTGCGCAGATTTACCGTACCGTCGGATTGGGTGGTGCCGTCTATGTAAGCGCCGGTTTCGACATCCTCCAGCCGAATTCCACGGCCGGCAAGCGGCTCGCCGGTGGCGGGATCGTTCGCCCAAACCAGCGTATTCCCATTCACCGACTGGGTATAGATGCTTAGATTGCGCAGCTGCAAGAGCTTTTGTACAAACTGCTCGTGACCCTCGGCGCTTTTGCCGGAAATTTCCACCAGGTAGAAGCCTTCGGACAGATCGTCCGGCAGAATATCAAAAAGCTCCCAGCTGTATTCGCTCTTTCTAAACAGCGTCCCCTCAAAGCTGGCGACCTGTTCCAGCACGCTGCTGTCGGCGCGGTAGAAGGTGCGCTTGCTGCCGATGCGCTCGCGATAAAATGCGTCATGCGCTTTGATCTCCGCCTCATACGCCTCGATGTTTGGATAGCGGTAAATCGAGGTTGTAAACGTCAGATCGCGCAGATTGCTGCCAGCGCTCAAACGAATTGCAAGCGGGTCACCGGTCAGGAAGGTCTCCGAGAAATCGCCCGCGAGTTGGAGTTGGGTATAGTCCCATTTTTCGCTGGCGGCGTCGCCGGTTTCAAAGGTGAATTGATAATCCTCCATCAGCTGTTGGCCGTTGGCTGCGGCCGCGCCCGCCTTGACCGACACGCGGTAGATGCTGCCATCCTCCAGCGGCTGATCCGGCTGAAAGATGGTGGTAAAATCGCGGGTCAGGAACTGGCCGGAGACCGGCGGCTGAATTTCAAAATGCTGCTGCAAGTCCACCTGGGAAGCATTGAAGGTAATTTCAATGCCGGAATCCGGTGTGACATAGGTCATACCGTCGGCAGGATAGGTGGAGGAAACCATCAGGTCGCTGATGGTCTGGAACGCAAACGACTGCACGGTTACACCTTGTAAATTTTGGACGCCGAAGGTATAAACCTCATTGCTGTGCAGCGGCTCGGCTGGAGTAATTTTCCAGTTCTTGCCGTTCTTGCCGCTGACCTCAAAGGCGATCTCCGGTTGGGTTACGAGCATCTGCCGCACCTCGGCCGCGGTGATGCGGTAGCCGGTGGTGAGCGAAAAGCTGCTGTCCAGCTCGACGCCGCCGGTCGACTCATTGCGCCGGTCGGCCAGCATCTTAACCGAGGTAAACAGCGCGTCGCCCTGCGGCCGCGACAGGAAAAACGCCGCCGTCACCGCTAAAATGATGATTACCGCAACTAAGGCAAGTGTAATCCAATGCTTTCTCATGGTGAATCCTCCTTCTTCTGCCGCCTGCGGCGGCGGGCTATTACAAAAGTTTCGCCAGCCTTTTGCTCCGGCCTAAGAGCCGCCGTTACGCGGCGAACTATACCAAAAGTTTCGCCAGCCTTTCCAAAGGCTGCGGATTCCAAAGGCGGCGCCTTTG
>CAJUJI010000172.1 GCA_910586875.1 uncultured Anaerotruncus sp.
ATTATAATCAGTGGGGACGGGGCACTGATCGGTCACAATAAGGCAATGGAAAAGTTTGTGGAGGAGGGAAAGATCCGCTCCATCGGCTTATCCAACTGGTATGTATCGGAACTGACCGATTTTCTGCCCCAGGTAAACATTACTCCTGCGCTGATACAGAATGAGATCCACCCCTACTATCAGGAAAATGATGTAATTCCCTTTATCCAAGAAAAAGGCATCGTTGTCCAGGGCTGGTATCCCTTGGGGGGCCGTGGTCATGCAGCGGAGCTTCTGGGTGACCCGGTGATCTCCGAAATTGCCGCAGCTCATGGCAAATCCTCCGCCCAGGTGATCCTCCGGTGGAACCTGCAAAAAGGGGTAGTGGTCATCCCCGGTTCCAGCAATCCTGACCACATTAAGGAGAACACCGAGCTGTTTGATTTTACCCTCACCGAAGAGGAAATGAGCCTCATAAACGCACTGGATCGCGGCGAAAAGCACGACTGGTATTAAGGGAAGGCAGAACAAGAAAATAAAGGTTTTAGGAATCAACGGTAGCGCCAGAAAAGACGGCAATACCGCCATCATGATAAAAAAGGTTTTTGAAGAGTTGGAAAAATCGGGTATCGAAACCGAGCTGATCCAGCTTTCCGGCGAGGTCATCCAGCCTTGTAAGGCTTGTTGGGCCTGCGGCGGCAAGGGAAGCTGTGTCCATCAAAAGGACATCTTCCAGGAAGTTTTTGAGAAGATGAAGGCTGCGGATGGGATCATTTTAGGTTCCCCTGTCTATTCTGCAAACATCTCTGCCAATACGCAGGCACTTCTGGAACGTGCGGTGGTAGTTTCCGATATGAACAGGGGGATATTCCGGCATAAGGTCGGGGCGGCAGTGGCGGCTGCCCGGAGGGGCGGGGCTCTCAATACCATCGACGCCATGAACCACTTTTTCCTTCTCCAGGAGATGTTTGTGGTAGGCTCCTCCTATTGGGCGATGGCCTATGACCGGATGCTGGGGGAAGCCGCAGAGGATAGCGAAGGAATGGAAACGATGGCAGACCTGGGAAAGAATATGGCCTATCTGCTGAACATCATGGGGAACAAATCCTGATAGCCAACCACGGTCCATAGTTGCCCCAAAGGCATTGAAATGCTACAATATCCTTATAGAAGCATGACTTTGCCGAAAGGAGCAGCCTTATGGAGATACGGGTTCTTCGCTATTTCCTCACCGTGGTCCGGGAGGAGAGCATCACCAAAGCGGCGGAGGTGCTGCATATCACCCAGCCCACCCTGAGCCGCCAGCTTTCCCAGATGGAGGAGGAGATCGGCGTCCGGCTGTTTGACCGGGGCAGCCGGAGGATCACCCTGACGAATGAGGGGCTGCTCCTCCGCCGACGGGCAGAGGAAATTTTGCAGCTGGTTGACAAGACCGAAAAGGAATTGCTGGAACAGGAGGAACAGATAGACGGGAAAATCACCATTGGCTGTGGGGAGATCGCCTCGGTAGGACAGCTTCCGCCCCTCATCTCCGCCTTTCATGAGCGGCACCCTCTGGTAACGTTTGACCTCTACACCGCCACGGCGGACCATGTGAAGGAACAGATGGACCGGGGGCTGGTGGACATCGGCCTGTTGCTGGAGCCCATCGACATCGAGAAATACGACTTTATCCGCTTGGACATTCAGGAGCGGTGGGTGGTCCTGATGCGGCCGGATGATCCGCTGGCGGAAAAGGAGAAAATCACCGCAGGAGAGCTGGCAAAGCACCCTTTGATCCTTCCCCACCGGTTAAAGGTACAGGGAGAACTGGCCAGCTGGTTCGGCGACCACTATGGGAGGCTTCAGGTCTTGTTCACCAGCAATCTCAGCACAAACGCAGCGATGATGGTAAGCCAGGGCTTGGCCTACGCCATCGTGATTGAAGGGGCAGTCCCCTTTTGGGACCAGGCGAAGATCGCCCACCGGCCTCTTTTTCCCAACCTCACCGCCACCAGTGTTTTGGCGTGGAAACGGGGGCAGCCCTTCAGTCCGGCGGCAACCAGGTTCATCACCCACATAAAATGCTTTTTAAGCATGGCTTAATCATAAAAACTAAGTATTTGATATATTGTTCTTTTGCAATTATACTGTAAGTGCATCCAGAGGAAACGCCATTTCTGGAAGCACTTACTTTTTATCGTCATTGATAATAGCCGCTTTGGTACCACCGAGTACATTGCCCGGATGATCCAGGCGGAGATCGGCGGGGATCCGCACCTTATCCAATCGGAGATCGGCGGGGATCCGCACCTTATCCAATCGGACCTCGGCGTTTTTGACACCCTTTTGCCGCCTATTTTGGCAATCATACCCCTTCCAGCAGTGATGCCGGTTCCTCCGGCAGCCTGTCGGTGATAGAAAGTTCCTCTACCGCAGAAAGCGCATTCCCCTCGGAGAGTTCCTCTATCCCGGAGCAGCCGGAGAGCAAGCCGGAGGAATCCAGCTCCTCTTCGCAGGCAGCGAACAGCTCTAGCAGCCAGTCGGCCGAGTCTCCGGCGGAATCCTCCCAGCCGGAAAACAACTCAGAGCTTGCGACAGATGCCCCTGAAGAAACCAGTGGCGGTAAAGTGCTGGTAGCCTATTTCTCCGCCACCAACACCACCGAGGGCGTAGCGCAGACCATCGCGGCCAGTGTGGGCGCCGATCTGTATGAGATCACCCCCGCCCAGCCCTACACCTCCGCCGACCTCAACTACAACGACGACAACAGCCGCAGCACGAAAGAGATGAATGACCCCAACGCCCGGCCGGAGATCTCCGGCTCGGTGGCGAATATGTCCCAGTATGATATTGTGTTCCGGGGCTATCCCATCTGGTGGGGCGAGGCTCCCCGGATCATCAATACCTTTGTGGAAAGCTATGACTTTTCTGGCAAGGCTATCGTTCCCTTTTGCACCTCCGGCGGCAGCGGCATGGGAAGGACCAATGGAAAGCTCCAGCCCAGCTGCCCCGGCGCAAGGCTCCTACCGGGAAAGCTGCTGAACGGGCGGGTTCCTGAACAGGAACTGAAAAAATGGGTGGAGGGACTGGGGCTCTGAATCTGGCGGCTCTACCCTGCCCGATGATGTCGCCCGGTGGCTGTCCGCCAACAACATCAAAACCGAATAGAAGGTGGGATAAAAATGCAATACACAAAACTGGGAAAATCCGATCTGACCGTTTCCCATATCTGCATGGGCTGTATGGGCTTTGGGGATGCCGGCCGGGGTCAGCATTCCTGGACTCTGGACGAGGAACATTCCCGTGAGATCATCCGCCGGGGGCTGGAACTGGGGATCAATTTCTTTGATACCGCCATCGCTTACCAGAGCGGCACCAGTGAGCAGTACCTGGGCAGGGCCCTGCGGGATTTTACCAAGCGGGATGAGGTGGTAGTCGCCACCAAATTTCTGCCCCGCACCCCGGAGGAAATCAACCAGGGCGTCACCGGGCAGCAGCATATCGTCCGGATGCTGGACAAGAGCCTCCAAAACCTGGGAATGGACTATGTGGACCTCTACATCTACCATATGTGGGACCACCAAACGCCCCTTTATGACATCCTGGAAGGGCTCAGTACCGTTGTGAAAGCGGGAAAGGCCCTGTATATCGGCATCTCCAACTGCTTTGCCTGGCAGCTTGCCAAAGCCAACGCCTTGGCGGAGAAGGAGGGCTTCCCCAGGTTCATCTCCATTCAGGGGCACTACAACCTCCTGTCCCGAGAGGAGGAGCGGGAAATGGCCCCCTACTGCGCCGAGGAAAACATCACCATGACCCCCTACAGCGCCCTGGCCGGGGGGCGGCTCTCCAAACGACCCTGTGAGACCTCCAGACGGCTGGAGGAGGACCGCTACGCCAAGCTGAAATATGACGGGACCGCCAAGCAGGACGGGGAGATCGTCCGCCGGGTGGTGGAGTTGGCAGAGAGACGGGGCGTTTCCATGACCGAAATTTCCCTGGCCTGACTGCTCACCAAAGTGGCCGCCCTTGTGGTGGGAGCCACCAGGCTGCACCACATTGAAGGCGCAGCAAAGGCGGTGGAACTCACCCTGACCGCAGAAGAAACCGCCTATCTGGAGGAGCCCTACCTTCCCCATAAGCTGGTTGGAGTGATGGCACAGAACACCGCAGCAGCAGCGGCAAAGCCCCATGTCTGGTCTACAGGGGATCAAAAGATTTGAAGGAGGAATTTCACCATGGCAAAACAGACAGCAGGAAGAGATCAACTTGGCGCGTTTGCGCCGAAATTCGCGGAACTCAACGATGATGTCCTCTTTGGAGAGGTTTGGAGCCGGACCGACGCCCTTTCCCTGCGGGACCGTTCCCTGGTGACGGTGGTCTGTCTCCTGTCCCAGGGGTTGGTGGACAACTCTTTCCAATATCACCTGCAAAGCGCCAAGGCCAACGGCATCACCAGAGGCGAGATCGCGGAGATCATCACCCATGCCGCCTTTTACGCCGGCTGGCCCAATGCATGGGCGGCCTTCCACATGGCGCTGGAGGTCTGGAAGGAGGACGACGCCAGGGACGAAAAAGCCCGCCACCAAAGGGAAATACTTTTCCCCATAGGTGAGCCCAACGACACCTACGCCCAGTATTTTGTGGGGCAAAGCTATCTGACCATGCTGACCACGGCAGGGGTCCCCATTGGAAATGTCACCTTCGAGCCGGGCTGCCGCAACAACTGGCATATCCACAAGGCTGCCAAAGGCGGCGGGCAGATCCTTCTCTGCACTGCCGGGAGGGGCTGGTATCAGGAGTGGGGCAAGCAGGCGCAGCCCCTTTGTCCCGGCGATGTGGTGGTGATCCTGGAGGGAGTGAAGCACTGGCACGGAGCGGCAAAGGACAGCTGGTTTACGCATCTGGCGGTAGAAGTGCCGGGGCAGGATGCTGCCAATGAATGGCTGGAGCCGGTCTCCGGCGAGGACTACGAAAATCTGTAAGACAGGAGGACACCCATGAAGCCGAAAGCACTCGCAAAAGTTCTGGTGGACCTTACCATGACGGTCCTGCTGCTGTTCCAGATGGGCTACCATCTTTGGGGCGAAAGGACCCATGAATGGACCGGTGCGGCCCTCTTCCTTCTTTTTTTGCTCCACCAGCTTCTCAACCGGAGCTGGTACAAAAGCCTGTTCCATGGGAGGTACGCCCCCTGCGGGTCTTCTGGCTGGCGGTGGATCTGCTGGTCCTGGCCGCCATGGCTGTCCAGCTGTACAGCGGTGTCGTTCTCTCCCGGTATGTTTTCCGTTTCCTCCCCATCCACAGGGGGATGGCCCTGGCCCGGCGGCTGCATATCCTGGGGGCCTACTGGGGGTATCTGT
>CAJUJI010000173.1 GCA_910586875.1 uncultured Anaerotruncus sp.
ATGTTTTGTTAATTAAAGTGGTTTACAGATGCAAAAAATTTTTGTATGATGTAGTTATCAGTTCAAAGGTAGCATAGTCGTTCAATTCATAAAATGTCTGATGAATTGTGCCGGCGAACTGATGGATTCGTATGAAAAACAGAATATGGAGGATGAAAACAATGAAAAAGTTCAGCAAGGTTACAGCTCTCGCGCTGACATGTGCTGTAATGCTGGCAAGTGCCCTGGCTGGCTGCGGCGGCTCCGCTCCGGCAAGCAGTGCGGCACCGGCGAGCAGCGCAGCTCCCGCTTCTTCCGAAGCACCGGCGGAGTCTTCTGCTCCTGCTGAGGCGTCTTCAGAGGCGGCTGCACCTGCGGCAGACGGCGAATTGACCCCTGGCACCGTGAGCTATCCTGCAAAACAGCTCACCATCACCTGCCCTCCTGCGGCTGGCGGCGGTACCGACCTGCTGCTGCGCGCAATGGCTCCCGCAATGCAGGAATACCTTGGCGTTCCGGTTCTGGTCGTAAATAAGCCGGGCGCTGGCTGTGCAATCGGCTTCTCCGCCGGTGCAAAGGACAAACCGGACGGCAGCTCGATCACCGCAGCAGTTGCGGAGATGCTCTCTGTTCCGTATGTCTCTCAGGTAGACTTTACCTATGACAGCTTTGATTCTATCTGCAACTTCAACGCTTGCTATGGTTCGCTGGCTGTCCAGGCAGACGCTCCTTACAACTCGGTAGAGGAGTTCGTAGCGTATGCAAAGGATCATCCGGGCGAGATCCGTTTCTCGAATTCCGGTATCGGTTCTAACTGGCATGTTCTGGCAGCTGCTTTTGCAGAGGCTGCTGGCATTGAAGTAGTACATGTTCCGTTCGATGGCGGCGGGCCGGCAGCAACCGCTCTGGCTGGTGCAAACGTCGAGGCTTGCGAGGTTAGCCCGCAGGAGCTGGATGTTCACGTACAGTCCGGCAAGGTAAAACTGCTTTGCTCCTTCTCTCCTGACCGTCTGCCCGAGCTGCCTGACCTGCCGACCGGCAAGGAGCTGGGCTATGGTGACACGATTCTGACCATCTATCGTGGCTTTGTTGGCCCGAAGGGTATGGATCCAGAAGTAATCAAGATGATTCAGGACGCTACCCGGTATGCGCTGAATGATCCTACTGTCACCGAGTTTATGGAGCAGCAGCACTACACCAAGAACTATATGGATGAGAAAGAATTCTATGAACTGATGGCCAGAGAGGATAAAATCTATGCTGACCAGTTTGAGAAGCTGGGCCTGAGCAGCAAATAAGCTTTGTGTCCGAAAATCTTTTGATGGCAAGGGAAAAGCATGGAACAAGGCTTTTCCCTTGCTTTCTTTCAGGGAGGAACAGCATTTCATGAGAAAAATCAGTATCATTACCTCGGGCATTTTTATTGCGATTAGCATCTTTATCTTTTTAATGGCGCGTACCTTCCCCGCGGGTACAAACGGCGCTTTAGGGCCTGGTTTCTTCCCGATGGCGCTGGCCTGTATCGTTACGCTGCTCTCAGCCATCCAAATTTACAACTCGTCTGTTCGCCCCTCTGAGGCAGAGCAGCAGCCTGCCGACCTGCTTTCTAAACAGAGTATCCGTGTTTGGGTTTCTCTGGGCGTGCTGATTCTTTATTTCATTGTTATGCAGCTGGTTGGCTTTATCCTAGCAACCCCTATTTTCCTTTTTGTAATGCTAATCTATTTCCAGGTAAAGAACTGGGTTGCGCGTATCGCAGTGCCGTTATGCACCACCGCCGCAGTTTACTTTATCTTCACCACCCTGCTGCTTGTGCAGCTCCCTGCTGGGAAACTCTTTTAAGGGGGCATCAAAAGAATGTTTTTGACTGTATTAAGCAATGTCCTTCAGCCCACCATGCTCCTTTCGATCTTTGCAGGTGTGGCAATGGGTATCTCCATTGGTGCAATGCCAGGTCTTACCTCTACAATGGGTGTCGCGCTGCTGATGCCGCTCACCTTTTCTATGGAGCCGGCACACGGCATGATGGTTTTGATCGGCCTTTTCTGCGGTGCGATTTATGGCGGTTCAATTACCGCAATTCTTATTAACACGCCAGGCACCCCTTCGGCAGCAGCCACCGTTTTGGATGGCTACAAATTTACCCTGCGTGGAGAGGCTGGACGTGCGCTGGGTATTTCCACCGTTTCCTCGTTTGGCGGCGGTATTATCAGCGGTATCTGCTTGATTTTGATTGCGCCGCAGCTTGCAGAGGTCGCACTGAAATTCTCTGCGCCTGAAACCTTTGCGCTCGCCTTCTTTGGCGTCAGTATTATTGCGAGTATCTCCGGTGAATCGCTCATAAAAGGTCTGATGTCTGGTACCTTGGGCTTGATTCTGGCTTTGATCGGCATGGATAATGTGACCGGTTATTCGCGTTTCACCTTTGGCTCTACCTTCCTGATGGCGGGTCTCTCATTCATTCCTGTATTGGTCGGACTTTTCGCAATGAGCCAATGCTTCCTGAGCATCGAGGAGATTTTTGAACGCCGCATTATGGAGAATAAAGCGACTCGTTCGCTGCCAACCCTTAGCGATCTGAAAACCATCCTTCCAACCGTCCTGCGCGCAGGTTTTACAGGTACCTTTATCGGTTGTATCCCCGGTGCTGGCGGCGATATCAGCGCGTTTGTTTCCTATGATATGGAACGCCGCTTCTCCAAGCATCCTGAACAATTCGGTACTGGTATTCCGGAGGGTATTGCAGCGCCAGAGGCGTCCAACAATGGTACCACCGGTGGCGCGCTGATTCCACTGTTGACCCTTGGTATCCCGGGAGATGCCAATACTGCGGTTATGCTGGGCGCACTGATGATGCACAATCTTACTCCAGGTCCGCTGCTGTTTGTGGAAAAGGCGGAAACGGTGAACACCCTGTTTGCAGGCTTTATGTTTGCGAATGTGTTTATGCTAATTCTGGGCCTTTCCGGATTGCGGTTTTTTGTCAAGATTGTCACCATCCCTAAACAGGTGTTGGTGCCTGTGATTATGGTGCTCTGCACGGTTGGTGCATTTGCGATCAATAACAACTTTAACGATGTAATAGTTATGCTGATTGCAGGCGTTATCGGCTATCTGCTGACCAAAGGCGGATTCCCGCTTTCGCCAATTGTTCTGGCGCTCATCCTCGGCCCGATGTGTGAGGGTAACTTCCGCAGAAGCTTGGTCATGTCGCAGGGAGATTATAGTATCTTCTTCCAACGCCCGATTGCGGCAGTATTCATTATTATTGCGATCGTCTCGCTGTTCCTGCCAATTATTAAGAAAGCCATCCAGGTGCAGCTGGCAGGTAAACGAGAGCAGGCGTCTAAGTAAGCAAATTTGCTGTCGTAAAGGGCTTTACACAGCAGGAGGGTGGCTTTTTGCAACAGAAAAGCCACCCTTCTTTAGATACCTGATGTACTTTGCGGTTACGGGCATTTGGCTTCAGGAAAATGAAATCAATGGCGATGTTCAGCAGCCAGAAAGGAAGATAACCGACTATGCTGGAAAATGGAACTGTAGCAACCAAAAAACAAAATGTTTCTATGGTGGATTTTGTTATCGAAATTATCAAAGGCTGGGTTGCGCAGAATGTTTACCAGTGTGGGGATAAGCTGCCCTCGGAAAGCAAGCTGGTTGCACAGACTGGTGCCAGCCGCAGCTCTGTGCGTGAGGCGATGAAAATTCTTTCCACAATTGGGCTGGTTCAAATCAAACGTGGGAATGGAACCTATATTTCGGAACATGCTGACCAGGTGGTATGGCCAATCGCTTCTGTTCGGCAGAAAACACAGTGGTCGCTGCGGGAGCTCTCCGAATCTCGTGAAATGATCGAGCGTGCCGCAGTGGAGATTATCATTCTGTCTGCAAAAGAGGAGCAGATCTATGCATTGGAACAGGCGAACAACCAGCTGTTAGATGCGGTGGAGAGGGAGCTGGAGCAGGAAGAGCAGTTTCAGCGGGACCTTGCGTTTCATAAACAGCTGGGAGCCAGCACCCAAAATCCGCTGATGGAGGAGCTATACGACTATATGATGGAGGTTGTAAAGGACTACATTCATGAGGATTATCAGCAGTTTCCCTCTATGGGGTACGTCTCCTATTTGATGCACCAGCGAATGATTGACGCGATCCGCTATCGAGATTTTGAGTTGGCTCGGCAGGCTGTTGTGGACGCAACCCACAACTTTGTCAAACCGGGAGATTTACAGGATAAGGAGTAAATCCATATGAAGAAAAAAATTGTATTCAGTCACAATATGCCATTGGACGGCTTTGAGGAATATGTAAAGGATTTTGAAATTGTTCGCCCTGCGGAGCCGCTGGCAAAATTCAGCCGCGAGCAGGCGGAGCAGGCGATGCAGGACGCAAGCGTTTTTATTTGTATTGCAGACTTTGTGTGTGATCGTGCTTTGATGGAGCGCAGCGACAAGCTGGAGTGTGTTGGAAATCTGGGTTCAGGTTTCAATAACGTTGATGTTGATTATGCTACCAGCAGGGGAATTTACGTTTTAAACACGCCGACCGCGGTGATGGAGCCTACCTCTGAGATGACCATTGCACTGATGCTGAGCGTCTGCCGCAGTACGGTCCGCTATGACCGCGACCTGCGGCGGGAAAAGGTTTGTACCCCTACCTTGCTCTTTGTGCGGGATATGATGCTTTATGGCAAGACGTTAGGTGTTATCGGCTTTGGCAGAATTGGAAAAAGCGTTGCACGCAAGGCGGTTGGACTGGGGATGAAGGTGATCTACAACGATCTTTACCGCGCCTCAGAGCAGGAAGAGCAGGCGCTGAATGCCACCTTCATGCAGGCAGATGAGGTTATCAAAAACTGCGATGTGCTGACGCTGCACATGCCATATCTGCCGGAATACCATCATTATATGAATGATGCACGCTTTGCAATGATGAAAAAAACCGCTTATTTAATCAACGCCTCTCGTGGCCCGATTGTGGAGGAGAAGGCGCTGGTGAAAGCGCTCAAAGAGGGCATCATCCGTGGCGCCGCGCTCGATGTGCATGAGTTCGAGCCAAACATCTCGGAGGAGATCATTGCGCTGCCCAATATCGTTATTACGCCGCACTGCTGCACCAATATTGCGGAGATCCGGCTGAACATGCTCTGCGAGCTGCTGGAGGGGGTAGACGCTTTGGCACATGGGCGCATGGCGAACAATGTTGTCAATCGTTCGCTCTGCCAAAAATAAGAAAGATTTGGCCAAACAGAAAAAGAGGTGGGATTTTTCCCACCTCTTTTTAGAATACCTCTTGAAAAATAGAATAGATATGAT
>CAJUJI010000174.1 GCA_910586875.1 uncultured Anaerotruncus sp.
CATATAACATATATCATGTCCTACAAGTTAGGGGAAAAAGAAGCGAGCCTCTTTTCCAAACGGTGCACAAGCGAAATGCGCGACGAACAAACCCTATTTGAAGAAATCCGCCAAACGGGTCAGGTTATATTCGGTCTGGCGCTGGTAGAGCTTGAGCGTATGCTTGACATCGCGGCGGCACAGGCTTTTGGTGATTTCTTCGTGCATATCCAGGCCGAATCCGTAGCTTGCAGGGACGCTGTTCATCTCCATGAGGATGCTTACCATCAGCTCCCGATTGCAGAGCATCGAGCGTTTGAGAAATTCGTTGTGGGAGCAGCAGACCACCGCATAATGGAAGTCAAAGTCGTTGTTGCTGAACTGTACGATGTCGTCGGCCGTGTCGCGCATCCCCTGCAAGGCGTTGCGCAGCCGGTCGAAATCCTCCTCGGTGGCGTATTTGGCGGAAAGCTCGATGGCGGAATATTCCACACTCTGCCGAAACTCCATCAGGCTGATGAACGCCTGCTCGGTCAGTGCGATGCTCGCATCGGGCACCGCGTAATTCTGCGGGTTGGAGACGAACGAGCCCATCCCCTGACGGGTCACAATCAGCCGTTCGCTGCGCAAACGCTGCAAAGCCTCGCGGATGACCACCCGGCTGACCGAAAACTGTGCGGCAAGCTTGTTTTCGCTGGCGATTTTTTCCCCTTCGTTCCAGCTCTTGGATAGGATCATCTCGCGAATCTGGCGGTAAACCTCATTCACCAGGTTTTTTTTCTCTATTTTTACAATTTCCAATGTTATACAACCTTTTTATGAGCAATCATTCGATTGTTTCAGTATCTTGTAGGACAACTTACAAGCGACAGTATAACCAAACAACCGATAAAAGTCAATTGCTTTTTTATGATTTTAGAACATCCTCTAAAAAGAGGTTGCGTTTTCGGCCACATCCCACAAAGAAAACGCGCGCTCAAAAAGGCGCGCGCTTCGGCGGCTATTTGTTGTAGTGCCTGACACACTGCTTTTGGGTGAGCTGGATGAAATCTTGCGTGTCCTCATCCTGCGGGTCCAAGCGCAGGGCAGCTTGAAAGCAGCGCAGCGCCTTTCTGAAATGCATGGAAAAATAATAGGCGTACCCCAGCCGGTAATGCCAGAGAGGGTCGTTTTCCCCCTGCTGCTGAACCGATTCCAACAGGGCGATCGACCGCTTTAGATATTGACTGCTTTCATCCTCCATCACCACCAGATTGTTATAGGCTCTGGCCAGCTGGCAGATCAGCTCGTAGTCCCATTCTGCCTGCGGGATTGCCTCAATCGCGTCGATGATTTTTTGAAAGGCATTATCGTCATGCCATTGCTTCAGTTGGTTTAAAAACGATAGATCCGCCATTGCGTTTCGCTCCTTTCCTAAGTTCATCACTTGTTTTGGACGCCGCGCCAGAGATTTACAACAAAATCCTGCACATTGGCGACGATGGTGGTCACCGAAAGGCTCCCGCGGTCGCGCAGCTTGTTCACCGCGAATTCCGAGATATCAACGCTGTAGAAATAGGTGGGGCGCACCACGCCGTTTACCACCCGATAGGAAGGGGTCATATTGCCGGTGGCGATGGTGTGCAGCGCGGTTGCCATACAGATCACCGTTGTTGCGCGGCTCACCTGCTCGCGCATGGCGTTCTGCCCCGCGTAAACGTCGGCGTAAACCTCCGGCAGCGGGCCGTCGTCGCGGATGGAGCCGGTCAGCACAAACGGCACCCCCAGCTGGTTGCAGGCGTAAAGAATGCCGTTGTCAATCCTTTCCTGCTGCAAAAAGGCGGGGATGGAGCCGCAAAGACGCACCTGATTGATCGTGTCGATGTGGTTGTAATGTCCGGCGGGCTGCCCCTGCTGGGTGTAGATGTCCTGACCGAGCGCGGTGCCCAGGTAAGCCGCCTCTAAATCGTGGGTTGCGAGTGCATTGCCCGCAAGCAGCGCGTGCACATAGCCGTGCTCCACCAACCGCTGGAAAGCAAGGCGGGAGTCGTAATCAAACGCGCAGGCGGGGCCGAGCACCCACACGATGTGTCCATGCTTTCGCTCGTGTTCGAGCAGCTGGTAGAGAAAATCATAGTCGCGCGAGTAGGCGGTTTCGCGGGAGCGTCCGGTACGAAAGGCAAACGTCTCGGCCTGCTGCTGAGCCGCGGAGAAGCCGCTGGTGTGGACATAAATCCCGTCCTCGCAATTCTCCCGCCGGCCGGTGAAAACCAGCTCGCCCGCCTTGAGGTTTCGGAACTCTGCCACTGCAATGCGGTCCTCCCGCAAGACCGCGACGCTGTCCATGCGGCTTTCTTCCGCGAGCAGCCACCTTCCACCCACCTTGAAATATTCCGGAAAGATGGTGGTGGCGTGGTAGTGCTCCGGTGCAACACCGTCCCGCGGCGCAGGCTGGAGCACCGCATCAGGCGCCTGCTGAAATATGGGGTCGCCAAAGTCCGGAGGAAGATATTCGGGCAGACGAAATGTAGAATCCATAGGAACCTCCTTGTTGCTTGTCCATGTTTTTTTTCTATTATACAGGAAAAAATAGCAGCTGTCAGCAATTTTCAAAAAATACTGGCTGAGTGCCCATCAAAAAGCGGCGCTGGCAGCCAAATTACCGCTTTCCTGCACCTCTTTTTCGCCGCTTTGCGGATCCCTGCGTAAAAGATTCCGCACAGTTTGTCAATGAAAAATGTTGACATTATGTGCCGAAATCAATACAATACCATATAGAGGGTATTGTTTTCTATATAGTGGAATATGCAAATAATAAAGGAGAGAAGATGGGATGACCATTCAGGAGATCATACAACAGCTGGGCGCAAGCCAGGAGCAGCTCCAACGGGCGCGCAGCATTGTAGAACGCGGAGAACTCCGCAACCTGCGTCGAACCAGCGATGGAACCTTTTTTTGCGGCGAATGTAAAGGTCCTAACAAATTATTTTACCTCACCTCGGCACGAAAGACACCGGACAAAAGAATTGTCCTGCAATGTAACTGCGGCAGCGGAGAATCTCCCTGTAAACATGCGCTGGCGCTGCTGCTGGCGTTGACCAGCGGGCGGCCGTTTGCGCCGTTTGCGTTTCCGGACGACAATCGGGGCGGATTGGTGCTGGCAGAGCCGCCAAAGCCTGCTTCTGCAAAGCCGGCGGCCAAGCCGGATCAAACGAGCAGCATGTTGGACAAGCCGCTGCGGATTGATTTCGGCGGCGAACGGTGGTTTGCAGTAGAGCTGGCACAGGATTTCAGCCTGCGTTATACCGATAGTGAATCCGGCAAGCAGTATAAAACTCTGCCAAAGCTACATGCGGATGAAGACGCTGAGCAGGCGGAGGATGCAAAGAAACAAATCGCTGGACTGCGTAAGGAGCTGCGCGCCAGTGTGAAGTCGGCGACGGATACGCTGGAAACAGCGCTGAAGGAGCGTCAGGATTGGTCTGTACAGGATTGGCAGCCGGTGTTTTTGACGGGTACAGCTGTGATGCGGCAGGCTGCGCAAGGGTTGGTGTGGGTCGCCCGCGCAGGAGCTCAGAAAGCGCAGGCATTCCGCTGCCTGGAGGATGGCAGCTTGGTGCTGTTGGATGGCAAGCAGCTTACACTGCCGAAAAATGCAAGGGTTTCGCTTGCGCAGCCGGAGGAATTGGATGGGCAATGGGAGCAGGTGTTTGCGCAGGCGGGGATTGTTCCCCTCATCAACCAGCTGGGCGCCTAAAACTCCCCCGCCTTTCAAACCCCATCGCGTCAGCGTATAAAAGTTTTCGCCCGCCTTTTTCAAAAGGCGGCGGGGGTTGAGGGGGCGGAGCCCCTCATTATGAAGGCACGGCTCGCCGTGCCTTCGCAAAACGTAGCTTGATCCGTGCAGCGGATTTTGGAAAGGGTGAATTGCCGGCCTATCGCGATAGGGCGGCAAGCGGAAAACCTTTTCCTTGTATTGTTACCTGATGCCATAACCAATGAGACTCCCAATCAACAGATTTCCCCAAAGCCTTTTCCCATTTCGGAAAAGGCTTTTTGTATATTGTTTGCAATCTTTTTGCCTACGCGCATAGAATATAAAAAGACATTGCAGGAGGATTCTTATGGATTTAGCAATTGTATCCTGGGTGGCAGAGCATCTGCATACCCCCTTTTTAGATTGGCTGATGCCACAGATTACCCGCCTGGGTGACAGCGGAATGCTCTGGCTGTCGCTGAGCTTCCTCCTGCTGCTGCATAGGCGCACCCGCCGCACAGGACTCACCAGCCTGATTGCGCTCGCGTTGGTGCTGACGGTCGGGCTCGGCGTGCTCAAGCCGCTGATCGGGCGCGCCCGTCCGTTCACCCATCTGCCCGAGCTGACGCTGCTGATCCCGCCGGAAACGGGCTTTTCCTTCCCCTCTGGACATACCGCATCCAGCTTTGCGAGCGCGCTGTCCATCCGCTTTGCCAGCAAAAACGGCGGCCGTATTGCGCTTGTTTTCGCCGCGGCCATCGCATTTTCACGGCTGTATCTGTCGGTGCATTATCTCACAGATATTTTGGCAGGCGTCTTGCTGGGCTGCCTTTGTGCCTATGCCGCCAGATGGCTGACCGATGGCATCTATTCCAAATGGCACTAGAAAAGGAGGCTGGCGCTGATGGCAACCGTCCAATCCTACCGCCGCGAGCAGGCCGCTGCTTATGCGGCACAGTGGGCGCTTTCCCGCAACCCGCGCTATTTTTCGTTTAATGGAATTGGCGGCGACTGCACCAATTTTGTTTCCCAGTGCATTTATGCGGGCTGTGGTGTGATGAACTATACCCGCGATACCGGCTGGTATTATAATAGCCCTTCCGACCGCGCCGCCGCCTGGAGCGGCGTTTCTTACCTCTACCGGTTCCTGATCACCAACACCAAAGCGGGTCCCTTTGCAAGCGAAACAGACGCTGCTCAACTGCAAATTGGCGATGTTGTACAGCTGGGCCATGCAAACGGGCATTGGTACCATTCGTTGTTGGTCACCGGCTTTCAGGAAAATGGCCTGTTGGTGTCTACCCACTCGTTCGACGCATACCAGCGGCCGCTTTCCAGCTATCTTTTTGAGCAGGCGCGATTTTTGCATATCGAGGGTTTTCGACACTGATATTTGTTTTTTGTGCCTTAAATATTTTACTGAATCCACAAAGGATTTTTAAAAAATTTGTCGCTTTTTTGCGGAATCGTACATTGTATAATGC
>CAJUJI010000175.1 GCA_910586875.1 uncultured Anaerotruncus sp.
TTTTGGAGCTGATAATCGGATTCGAACCGATGACCTCATCCTTACCAATTGTAACTTTGAAGTCTTTTTTTGTTTTATATCTCAGAAAAAGCCTTTATATTGCTTCTTTTTCGGCTTCTCCGATTGGATATCATTATGCAGTGTAGCATCTCTTTTTAAAATTTTAGTAGTCAACTCAACAGCGCATACTCAATGAAAATTTCTACAATAGATTCTTTTCCCTTTCAAATTTCGATGCTATCCGTCCAGGTCCTCTTTCATACGGCTGGCCTGCATTTCAAGGTTGATTTGGGAGCCGTCGTCAATCTTGCAATTCACATCGAACCGCTCTGCTTTTTCTTCCGTGTCCCCAGGCGGCAGTTCATTCGCGTGAACAGCTACATCGACAACGCTGTGACCGATAATGCCTGAAATCAAATTGATCAGCCCCGTTTTTGCCTCTAGGTCGGTCAGTATCAGCTTAAATACCCTGTCATCGAACGGTGGCAATATATCCGCGTTCATTGGTAATAGCCCCATATAGCAAACCAAGTTTTTATAAGTTTATTATACCATTAAGCGGAGCGGAATGGTATAATTGGCAATTTCGCCGGTTGCTGCAAGAAGGCAAGCTGACACTGGTATTGGAAAGGAAACGGATGACAGCAAGCTATGAAGAAACCAGATTGGGAGGGTGCGCTGAAGGAGCTCTGTAAAACGTCAGGCCGTTTACTCTTTCGTCCTACAGCCTCAGCTTTAAGACGACAAAAGACATGGCGGGCTGCCATGCCTTTCGCCGTAATGATACTGTAGGAAAAAAGAAGGTTTTACATTTCTCCTACAAATCGGTAAAATCAGGGTAAAATTTATTGATTTGGAGGGTAAAATTTATGATAGAACAGAGATTGACCGAAGGTTATTTGGAGAAATTTTGCCGATATTTGAAGGAGGACGAGCGAGGGCCAGCCACCATTGAGAAATACCTGCGGGATGTGCGGAATTTTGCCGCCTGGCTGGACGGTGGTTTTGTGACAAAAGAGCAGGTCACTGCATGGAAAGCCCACTTGACAGCTACCGGATTTCAGCCGGAGACGGTCAACGGGAAGTTGGCCGCCCTCAATAAGTTTTTCTCTTTTCTGTGCTGGGATGACTGTCGGGTGAAATACCTGAAGATACAGCGGCGTGTGTTTCGCAACACGGAAAAGGAGCTGAGCAAGGATGAATATCGCCGTTTAGTGGAAACCGCGTGCAGTATAGGCAGAGAACGGCTGGCGCTGCTCATTGAGACGATTTGTGCCACCGGTATCAGGGTGTCTGAGGTAAGATACATCACGATGGAGGCAGTACAGACAGGGCGAGCGGACATAGCGCTCAAAGGGAAGATTCGCACGATTCTGCTGCCGAACAAGCTCTGCCGCAAGCTGCGAAAATATGCCAGAAAACAAAAAATCGTCTCCGGTGAAATTTTCATCACCAGAAACGGAAGGGGAATGAGCCGTCGCCAGATTTGGGCGGAGATGAAGGCGTTGTGCGCCAAAGCGGGGGTAGAAAGAAGCAAGGTGTTCCCGCACAATCTGCGGCATTTATTTGCTCAGACCTTCTACAGAGCCTGCCATGATGTGGTTAAGCTGGCAGACGTACTCGGACACTCGAGCATTGAAACCACGCGTATCTACCTGATTTCCACCGGTACGGAACATGCCAAACAGCTGGAACGATTGGGGCTTGTGTCATAGCCTAAAATTAAACAGAACACGCATTTGGTCTAAAATATAGACCCCAAAGAAACGCCTTCCGCCAAGATTCCGCATAAACTAACGATAGTTTATCATAAATTATGTGGGATTGCAAGGGTATGGCTTATTTTTTGCGTGCGAAACAGGGTCAGCGGGAAAGTTTTTCTGGCTGGCCCTTTCCTTTTGCACCAAAATCCGCCCGGAATTTTCTGCTTTCGCTGATTTTTAGCTGTACAGGGGGACTATTTGCGTGTTCCGACAACAAGGGAGGAGGAGTTCTATGCCAAGGGCGCAACAGCACATTATGGCAGAACAGTGGTTGGCACGGCAGCATCGTGCGGATGAAGGAACTCCGATTACCCTGGAAGAGATTGAGCGGTTTCTCACCCTTTATAAGAGCTTGGAGCGCGCTGGGGGGACGCTTCAGCTCTATCAGCGGAAGCTGACACAGTTTTATCAGGCGCTTCCAGAGGGCAAAAAAATTCGCCATGGTTTTATGAAGAGCCGGCAGGAATCCCTTTTGAAGAAGTATAAACCGGCCTCAGTAAACGTCTCTCTGTCAACAGTAAATACATTCCTGGATCACATCGGCCATCAGGAGTATCAGCTGGTGGGACAAATCAAGGAGGAAAAGCCGCCGCAGCTGGAGCTTTCCCGTGCGGAATATCCGCATCTGCTACATACGGCAAAGGCGTTGGATAATGAAAGGGTCTATTTGCTTATCAAGCTGTTTGCCTGCACCGGATTTTTTGTCAAGGAACTGCCGAACCTGACGGTGGAGGCGGTTCGGGAGGGAAAGGTCGTCTGTTACCAGAATCGGGTCAGACAGATTGTTGCCGTCTCCGGCTGTCTCCGGAAAGAACTGTTGGGATTTGCGGAGCGAAACGGGATTGCGTCGGGACCAACCTTTCGCACACGGAACGGACGGTCGGTCAAACGGAGCTATATTCCGATTTTGATGAAGCCTGTTTGTGAGGCGGCGCAGATTGACGATAGCAGGGCGACCCCACAGGCATTGCGAAGACTGTATTTTTCCGCACGGGCGGGAATCGAGAGCAATATCTCCCCTCTCTGCTGGTGGGGCAGGCAATGGAGCGACTGTTTGAGCAGAAATAGCTTTCAATTGGATGGGAAGAAAATCTTTGAGATGAGGTGAACGCAGTTGCAGCAGGAACAAACACAACCGAAGACCATCCTCCACCAGCTGGCAGTTGTACTGTTGGGAGGATACCTCGCTGTGGTGGTCCTCTTTTACTTCCTTGCGGGAGAACAGCTCCATTTGCGGGAATCCCGTGGGAATATCGACATCCTTCCAGCGGAGAGCGGCACGGTGGAGCTGATGGCGGGATGTATAGTGGAGCAGAAATTTACCACCAAGGTCCAGCGGCTGGAGCAGGTCAGCGTCCAGTGGGGGACCTACTACCGTCAGAATATTGGAACGGTGCTGGTGGAGCTGTGGGACATCCCAAATAATCAGCTGCTCCTTTCCCAAACCTTTGATGCTGCTACCGTCACCGATGGGGGCCTCACCACCCTGACGGCGGATGAACCTATCGAGGGGCTGTATCAGTTGCCCCTGGCCCTGCGGATCACCTCGCTGGACAGCCAGCAGGGAAGCTCTCTTTCCCCACTGATGAACAACGGGGAACCAGAGAATGTCGAGGGGGAGTGGGAGTTTCTTTTGAACGGAACTCCTGCTCAAGGAACCCTCTGCTTCGCCGTTCGGGGAACCGATTATATTTGGACAGGGCTGCATTATTGGGAGTTTGCCTCGGCTGGGTTTGTTTTTCTGGTTCTGCTGCTGGCGGTCATCTGGTACCGCTGCAAAAAGGGAAAACGCAGCTATATTATCAACGCCATCATTGCAGTGCAGAAGTATCGGTTTCTTATCCGCCAGCTGGTGGGACGGGATTTCAAAACGAAATATAAGCGTTCAGTGCTCGGTATCTTTTGGAGTTTCTTAAATCCGCTACTAACGATGTGCGTGCAGTACTTTGTTTTTTCTACAATATTCAAAAGTGATATTCCAAATTTTGCGGCTTATCTAATCATTGGTACAGTCGTGTTTGGCTTCTTCAGTGAATCCTGCGGTATGGCACTCACTTCAATATTGGGCAACGCCAGCTTAATCACAAAAGTTTATATGCCTAAGTATATTTATCCCCTTACGCGCACAATGTCCTCCGCGGTGAATCTTCTGATCTCTATGCTGCCGCCGTTGATTGTCTGTATGGTGACCGGTGTTCATTTCCAAAAGAGCGCTATACTGGCGTTGTACTTCTTCGCCTGCTTGATTGTTTTCAGTCTTGGCCTGGGAATGCTGCTAGCCACCTCAATGGTATTCTTCCGAGACACACAATTTCTCTGGGGTGTTTTAAGCATGATGTGGATGTACGCCACCCCTATTTTTTATCCGGAAACAATCCTGCCGGATAACTTTAAGATTGTTTTAAAGATAAATCCTCTTTATCACTTTTTGAAAAATGCCCGTATCTGTGTTTTGGACGGGATATCACCAGAGCCTATAGTATATATTCAATGCCTCCTGCTAGCGCTGGCGGCTTTGCTCATAGGAGCCGCTGTATTCCAGAAATTCCAAAACAAGTTTGTTCTATATTTGTGAGGAATGTGTATGAGCAAGACGATGATAGAAGTCAATGATGTGACCATGCGCTTCCGGATGAACAGCGATAAGATTCTGTCGCTGAAGGAGTTCGTGACAAAGGCCCTCCGAGGGAAGCTAGAATACTGGGAGTATACCGCGCTGGACCATGTTTCCTTTCGGGTAAAGAAGGGGGAGACACTGGGATTGATTGGTCGCAACGGCGCCGGAAAGAGCACCATGCTGAAGATTATCTCAGGGATATTGAAGCCCACTAGCGGAAATGTCGTCTGCCATGGGAATGTCGTTCCGATGCTGGAATTAGGGTCAGGGTTTGATTCCGACCTAACGGGAAGGGAGAACATCTTTCTTAACGGAGCCATCCTGGGATACAGCGAGAAATTTTTGCTGGAAAAATACGAGGAGATCGTGGACTTCTCCGACTTGGGGGAGTTTATCGGGACGCCGATACGGAATTACTCCTCCGGAATGCTGGCGCGGCTGGCGTTTTCCATCGCTACGGTGGTCAAGCCGGAAATTCTCATTGTGGACGAAATTTTGTCGGTGGGAGATGCCGCCTTCCAGGAGAAGAGCCGGAAGAGGATGCTGGAGCTGATGGGGGGCGGAACAACGGTACTGTTTGTCTCCCACAGCATCGAGCAGATACGAGAGATGTGCAGGCATGTCGTTTGGTTAGAGCATGGAAAGGTGCGAATGGTGGGAAAGGCCGAGGAGGTGTGCGAAGCATATGCACTGTAAGAAATGGGAAGAGAATTTATGGAAGATATAGGGGAGAAGACGCCAAAAGTTTCTATAATAATTTTATCGTATCAAAAGTATGACGGATTGTAT
>CAJUJI010000176.1 GCA_910586875.1 uncultured Anaerotruncus sp.
CGGCAATTCACCCCCCAAAAATCCGCTTTCACGGAAAAGGAGTTCCGCGCTTTGCCAAGCGCGGCCAAAGGCGCTGCCTTTGGAATCCGCAGCCTTTGGAAAGGCTGGCGAAACTTTTGCATAAGCCCGCCGCCGCAGGCGGCAACCCCAAAAATCCGCTTTTACGGAAAAGGAGTTCCGCGCTTTGCCAAGCGCGGCCAAAGGCGCTGCCTTTGGAATCCGCAGCCTTTACAAAGGCTGGCGAAACTTTTGCATATAATCTGCCGTTTGGAAGCGGCAGAATTTACCTGTAAAGTGAATTAGCTTTTCAGTTTGATACACGCCAGCCCCGCTGTAAAATGAACCTACTTTACAAGGAAAACGACGTCCTGAAAGGAGATATCCCCAATTGTTGCCCTTTTTGACCGAAACAGAGACCGTCTGGCAGCGCCTTGCTCGCACCGAAAAACCGATTGTCCTTTATGGGATGGGGCTGGGCGCAGAAAAAATCCTATTCCAGCTTGCACAGGTGGGGACACAGCCTGCGGCGGTATTCGCCTCGGATGAGTTTGTACGCGGCCACCGGTTCCATGAATGGCCGGTTCAGCGCTTGGCGGACATCAAAGCGCAGTATCCGGATTTTTTTATTGTGGTTGCCTTTGCGTTTTGGCAGCCGGAGCTTCTTGCGCGGGTACAGGCGCTTGCAAAGCAGTACGAGCTGGTGTTGCCGCATCTGCCGGTAGTGGGCAATGAGGCGGTCACGCCCGCATGGATACAGGCGCATGAGCCGGAAATCGCAGCGGCCTGGCGGCTGCTGGCCGACGAGCAGAGCCGCCGCGTGTTTGCCGCCGTGATGAATTACAAGCTCAGCGGCCGGATTGAAGGGCTGCGCGCGGTGACCACCCCGAAAGCGGAGGCTTGGCAGCTTTTACAGGTCACCCGGCAGGAAGCATATTTGGATTTGGGCGCCTACGACGGCGACACCCTGCGGGAGCTGATTGCACAGACCGGCGGTCTGCCTAAGCGGATGGTCGCGCTAGAGCCGGACGCGAAAAATTTCCGCAAGCTATGCGCCTATCTGGACACGCTGCCCGCCGGTGCGATACAGGCGTATCAAGCCGGCGTTTACAGCGCCGACACGACCCTATTGTTTGCAAACCGCGCAGGGCGGCACTCGGCGGTGGCGCGCGACGGCCAGGGCGTTTTGACGCCGATGCGCTCGATAGACAGCCTTGCTGCGGGCGAGCGTTTCACCCTGATAAAGCTGGACGTGGAAGGGGAGGAGGCGCAGGCGATTGCAGGCGCGCAGGAGCAGCTGCGCCGGTTTGCGCCGAAGCTGATGGTTTCTGCCTACCACCGCAACGAGGACACCTTTGCACTGCTCAACCAAATTCACGCCATCCAGCCGCGCTATCGGTTCTACCTGCGCCAGCACCCCTACCTGCCCGCGTGGGACAACAACCTTTATTGCATACCAGAGGAGCAGCTATGAGTCAGCCTACAGAAAATCCGTTTCCCTATACCGACAGCAACAAGCGCTATCACACCTATTCCTATTTTCTGCAACAGCGTTTTGGCGGCAAGGTGTCCCGCATCAGCCTGAACGCGGGGATGAGCTGCCCCAATCTGGACGGCACCAAAGGGACCGGCGGCTGCACCTACTGTGCGCCGGACGGCAGCGGAACCTTTGCAGGTGACGCCGCCTTGTCGATTTCCGCGCAGTTTGCGCAGGTCGCCGCGCGCATAGGCAGCAAGTGGGACACCCCGCGGCATATCGCCTATTTCCAGGCGCGCACAAACACCTATGCACCAGCTGTAAAGCTGCGCGCCTTGTATGAGCAGGCGCTAAGCTGTCCTGGCGTGGTCGGGCTTGCCATCGCCACCCGCCCCGACTGTCTGCCCGACGAGGTGTGCGCACTGCTTCGGGAGCTGGCACAGCGCACCTATCTGGTGGTGGAGCTGGGGCTGCAAACCGTTCATGACGACACCGGCCGGCGCATCAACCGCTGCCACAGCTACGCAGATTTTTTGCGCGGATATGAGAAGCTGCGCAGAAATGGGGTGTTGGTCGGCGTCCACCTGATCAACGGGTTGCCGGGCGAATCCAAAGAACAGATGCTCGAAAGCGCGCAGGCGATTGCAGCACTTGACCTGCATTTGGTCAAGCTGCATCTGCTGCATCTGCTGGAAAATACCCCCATGGCGCAGCAGTGGCGGCAGGGAGAGTTTGAACTGCTCACGCGGGAGGCGTATGTCCAGGTGGTCTGCGACCAGCTGGAATATTTTCCCGCACAGTTTGTGCTGGGGCGGCTCACCGGCGACGGCGCGCCACAACAGCTGATCGGGCCGATGTGGAGCCGCAAAAAGCTGTGTGTGCTCAACGAGATTGACAAGGAGCTTGTGCGCCGCAACAGCTGGCAGGGGAAACACCTCGCGCTGTAAGCGCAGAGCGCTTTTATTTTTATCACCGCCGCAGGCGCACAAAAATTTTACTCGATTTTTTTTAAAAAATCGCGGATTCCAAAGGCAGCGCCTTTGGTCGCCTCAGCGGGTATAAAACCGAGTGGTTTTATACCCGCTGAGGTGAAACGTATCTTTTCCTGAGAAGCGCATTTTCGGGGTGAATTGCCGTCTTAAAAGACGGCAAGAGGGGGCTTTTTGCAAGAGAAAAAGCCCCCTTTTTTTACATCACAGAAAGCAGCTGAATCAGTTCCAGCAGCAACACCGGCGCCTTTTCAAACGAGTAGGCGAGATCGACCCGTTCGGTGAATTTATGCGGATCGCGCCCGAGCGGTCCAAAATTCACAAACGGGATGTTCAGCGCGCGGATTTCCTCCAGCGGCACTGCGTACCGTGTGCCCCAAACCGGAAAGCTTTCCCGCAGCGCGTCCAAATCGTTCTGCCCGCGCAGTGACAAATAACACATATCCGTCAACCCATTGAAGCAATGGTCCACCATCAGTGCTTCTCCCAGTTCAGACGCCTTTCCGCAGATCAGCGCGCGGCAGGCTTGTAAGGTTCCGCTCTGCCCGTCAAGGAAACCGCTGTGTGGATAATAGGGGGGCGCAAAGCACACAATGACCATCGGGCTGCGGTCAGGGCAGAACCGGTGCGCCTCGCGGATGGTCTCCACCGTCAACTGCCGCAGATCAGCGGTAGCGCTATTTTGCAAAAATGCCTCCATATGCCGGTCAAAGCGTTCTCCATGCGCCGCACGGCAGATGCGCAGCAGCTCACCATACCGCAGTACCCTTGGTACAAACGCCTCGCCGCGCACCGCACGCCCTAGCTTTTGTTCCGCCTGAGCGCGCCGCAGCTCGACGTTGTGCAGCACCGTCTCAAACGCTTCGGTTATCAGCGCTTCCAGCTGTGTCAGCAGCTGTTCCGGCGTGCGGGTCAGCGTCATGACATTAAAATAGGCGTAAGCGGCTGCCGGCGTTTGCACCGAATAGGCGGCCTTCAGATCGCTTTGCTTCAGACAGGTCGGCGCAGGGGTGTAGCAGCCCTGCGCACAGTCGATCAAGTCAGGGGAAAGCTCCAGCTGCGCGGTGATCTCCGAAAGCAGCAGGTTTGGATTTAACCCGCAAAATGGCTCCCCAACATGGGTTTCTTGCCCCACGCAGTAAATAAGCGGCATCAGCTTGCCGGCGGCGCCCACATGCAGCGGATGCGCAGTGCGCCCACCCTCCGGCGAGATATCCGGCTCGCTGACAACGCAGTGTGCAATTTGCAGCCGGTGCGTTTGCCGGTATTGCAGCAACAGCCGCGCCGCGGTCAGCATCCCCGCGGAGTTGCATTCCTCGTCCGGCACCGACACAAACAGCAGATTCGCATGCTGCTCAGCAGGATGCTCGCAAAAATGCCAAAGCAGCTCCAAATCTGCGGCGATGCCCCATTTCATGTCACAGACGCCGCGCCCAAACAGAAAGTTTCCGCTGTCCAAATCGGCCTGCGCCTGCGCCGGAAGCTGGACCTGACCGGTTTTCAAAAAGGCGGTATAGCCCTTTGGATCGAACGCGAGCGCCTGTTGTGCGCCGTATTCCTCTACGCCCACCACATCAAAATGACTGAGCAGCAGGATGGTCTTTTCTGTTGGCTGCGCTGCGGGCAGCAATGCGAATACACAGCCGCCCGGCGCGCCATTCTCCAGCGGGAAAATCTCGACCCGCTCAGGATGCGCCGCAAAATAAGGCACCTTGCGCAGCAGCTCTTGCAGCAGCGCAGGCATATGCTGTTCGCTTTCGCTGCCACTGATGCTTGGTACCGCGCAAAGTGCAAGTAGATGCTCTAAAATACGTTGCCGATCCATACAATGCCCCCTTAATTTCGCTAAACTCTGATTTAGCGAAATTATTTAAACCCCTTCTACGCCCGCTTACCGTTGGAATACCAACAGACTGAGAACGGTTGACAGAACGATCATGCCGCACCCCACCGCCAGCAGATATGGCAGCGCAAGCACGCCGTAAAACGCATCGGCGCGCCCGTCCAGATAGGCTTGCACCACCAGCGCCAGCCCACAGGTGGACAGGAACAGCCAGAACGCGTCCATCCGCAAGGATTTGCGGCGGCCGCCGGTCATAAGCAGCTGCACCAGCAAGATGGTTGGCAGGATGGTGAGCGGTGCAATCCGCAGCAGCCAGCCGATGGTTAGCTCAAGAGGCTGACCGGTGCCGTAGCCCATCAGCGCCAGCAGGTGCAGCACCAGTGCGGCAATTAGCGCGATGCAGCCAAATACGCCAATGGTGGTTGCTGCCGCTGCGCCCGAGCTGATCGGTTGATCGTGCGGGCGCTCCCCCACCTTTTCGCCGCTGAAATATTTGCCAACCAGGGATTCCCCGCAGTAGCCGCAAGCGCGCGCCCGCCCGCTGACCGGCCGGCCGCATTTGGGACAGGATATCATTGGCATACAAGGTCGCCTCCCGCAGAAAAGATAACGCCGACATGCGGCTTTGTGGCTATTATAGCACAGCAAAGCAGCTAGCGCAAGCGACCATAGGTGGGATGTCACTTTCTTGCTCGTGCAAGAAAGTAACCAAAGAAGCACGCCAAAGGGGGCGACGCTCACACGCCGCAGCCCCCTTTGGAATCCCCTTTTGGCTGCTCGTGCAGTTCGTAATTCTACTGCGGCGCTGGTAGCTCTGTATAACTCGCGTGGGTCTGCCTAACAAAGC
>CAJUJI010000177.1 GCA_910586875.1 uncultured Anaerotruncus sp.
TCTTTCTTGTTGTTCACTTTTCAAGGTGCCGCGCCGTCCCTCGCGAGACAGCTTAGTTATAATACCATCCTTTCAAAGAAATGTCAACCCCTTTTTGCCAATTTTTTTAGAAAAAATCGCAATTTCTTTTAAAATACGACATATTGACAAATTCTGACAATCATTCTCTATATATAGTACCCCTTGCAATGTACGAAATTTCTTTTGATGTATCTTTTCTATATTTCTGTGCAAACTTTTGGTATCTAAATTTAAGGGAGGCTCCTAAAATGTCCCAACAAACCCGCTTGTCTATCCGTATTTTCTCATTAGCACTTGCGTGTTTTTTATTATTTGGGCTGACACTTTATACAATCCAACTACAATCCCTCAACAGTTTTACAGATGTGCTTTCAAAAACTGGGGACCGCGGCAACGAAGTGCGCCAGATCCAACAGCGACTAAAAGAATGGGGCTATCTATCCGGTGCGGTAGATGGTATTTTTGGCGTGCAAACCAAAAACGCGGTGATCAAATTTCAGCAAAAAAACGGCCTTACCGCAGACGGAATTGTTGGGCCTGCTACGCTGAAAGAGCTAGGACTTTATAATACAGTTACCCAAACCGGCGGAAATGGCGGATACTCCAGCAGTGATGTCGCTTTGCTTGCAAATATTATTTCAGCCGAAGCGCGTGGAGAATCGTTTGAAGGGCAGGTTGCAGTTGGTGCTGTGGTTCTAAACCGTGTGGAGCACCCTTCTTTTCCCGATACGCTTGCAGGGGTTGTCTATCAGCCCGGCGCGTTTACCGCTATTACCGATGGACAGATTAACGAGCCTGTTGCAGAGTCTGCCCGCAAAGCTGCACGAGAGGCGCTAAACGGTGCCGACCCATCCGGAGGAGCCTTATACTATTACAACCCGGACAAAACCTCCAATCAATGGATTCGCACCCGGCCGGTTATCCGGCGGATTGGCAACCATCTATTTTGCAGTTAACAGTATCATGCGGCCTTTTGCCGTGCTGTGCGCGGCAAAAGCTCTGTATTAACATACCATATCAAAAAACTTTTCCGAAAAAAGGCTGTTTTTCCCGTCCCTTTCCGATATAATAGAAGTTACCACCATCCAACTGGAGGTTTTTTATGACAATCTATAAACCAGACCTGCATATTCTCTCGGTTTGGAGACTCCGTTTGCTGCTTTCAGCGGTTCTCCCTTCCTTCTGCTCCGCTTATTTTTTCGCTTCTCGCGGCTGGCTTTGGTGGATCTTTACCAGCGCTTGGGCAATTGCGTTTTTGTACCTTTACATATTTTATTATCCGATTAAATTTCGCAAATATTTCTATACCCTTAATGAATGTGCTTTACTACTCCACTGCGGTGTTATCTACACTCGAATCAAAGCAATTCCTTTTCGTGGTATGCAATACACTGCGATCATGTCCACCCCGCTAGAGCGGCTGTTCGGAGTCTGCACGCTGCTCATCTTTTCCGCCGGCAGCACCGCCCGCTTGCCTGGACTGCCGTTTGAACAGGCCAAAGCTTTACAACAGCTGCTCTCTCCGCCGCGGGAAGGAGGCCCTGTAGATGCCTGATCCTGCCTTGCTCCGCCGCGCGCATCCCCTGTCGATCATCCGCTATCTGGGCCGCTTTCTTTTTTTACTGGTAGTCCCGTTTTTGCGCGGTTTCCTCTCCGCTTTAACCGGCGGATTTATTGCCTGGCTGTCTGGCGCATGGATTGACCTGTTGGTAATCCTCTCAATTCTTGCATTAGCCTATTTGAAATGGTACAAATTCAAATACTATATGTGTAAAGATTTATTTTATTATACAAATGGTATTGTTTTTTACCAGCAAACCTGCATCCCTCTCACCCGTATTTCCTCCTTTTCCACCCAAAAAGCTTTCTGGTTACGCCCTTTGCGACTGACGAAAATCGTAATTGATACCATTGCATTGGGCACTAAAAATGCAGACCTCACCTTTTACGTGCGGGATGAAGAAGCCGCACGCCTGCTGGAACAGCGGCTCCCACAGGCTGAAATCCAATCCGGCCGTCTGCGAGAATTTTCTCCTGGCATCTGTAGTTTGCTGTTTCTCTCTCTGTTTACCTCCAATTCTTTGCTGGGGGTCCTGCTGCTTTCCACCTTCATTTCGCAGGCTGGCCAGCTACTTGGAGATGAGCTGTCCTATACCTTGATTTCCTCGCTGGAATCCCTCTCCCAAAAGCTGGCGGTTGAGCTTCCCTCTCTCACCTATCATTTAACCGCAGGAATGGTTGTGGTTAAAATCCCACCGATAGCAGCTGGCGTTGCGCTGGTACTGTTAGCCGGCTGGCTGGTTGCCTTTCTTGTAAATCTGCTACAAGCTCGCAAGCTATCCACCCGCCGCACCGACAGCTTTTTATGTTTGCAGGCTGGAACCTTCGTATTTAAAACATTTTGTATAAAATTAAGTGATATTTGTTTTTTGGATATTCGTCAGAGCCTTGTAACCCGCCTATTTCGGCTATACTCGGTTTATATCAATGCGATCGGTTTAGGAAAGGAAAAGTCTGATATTGCCGCAATTATCCCATTTGCATCCCGCCAGCGCGTATTTGACCAGCTCACACGCTTGATGCCGGAATATTTCCCCAGCCCGCGCACCATCCGGCCAAACCTCGCTGCAATTTTTAAATTTATCCTCCAACCATTGCTAATCTGTGCACTCGTGCCCGCTGTTACTTTCCTTGGTATTTTTCTGCTGCCCCGCTGGGACGCAATTTTCTATTTCGCCGGTTTTATGGGAATGTTGCCCGCTATCTGGTTTTTAGGGGTTCGTATCATTGATTTTTGTTCCTCTGGTGTTTCTAAGGAGGGAACTATTTTCACCATTCGGTATTCTAAACTCTTTCATCTACACACTGTAATATTTTCTGAGGAACAGTTGATGATGGTGAACATCCGGCAAAGCATTTTACAGCGCAGACGAGACAAATGCGATCTGCTGATTTCGACTCGTGCGGAGGGCCGATACCGGCACCATCTGCGCAACCTTGACCGCAAAGCGTGCATTGCGCTGTTTGGCGCATCGCCCCCAGAGACCTAATACATTACAATGTTATTGTCAGCGTCTAAATCTTTACGCTGCATTCCGCATATTAAAAAAAGCCCCTTTTGGGGCTTTTTTTCTGTCTTGCTTAGGGGTTTCCCAAAGCCTTGTCGTTCTTATAAAAAACCGTTTTCCTGTTTCCATCTTTTCCATCTTTCATTATCCATCAAAAGCCGCCATGACTCGCGCCGCGCTTCTACTCCAAAATCGTCAAGTCCAAATTTTAAATTGTTGACAAGCTGCCCCTCTGGCCGGCTTGCACCTAAACAGCAATCGTTCTTCAGCACCATCTGGCTGCCTTCGTAATCCTTTTTGGTATTTTCATGAGAGCGGTATTGATCCAACAACTGGACATAAACTTTCTGCAAACGCCGGTCCTTAACGCCCCGCATCGCCTGGACTGCACAAATTAAGAAAAAGGGATCCTCCCTGTTGTTCTCCAGATACTGCACAAAATGTTCAACCAGTGCTTCCCTACCCTCTAAATGCTCAATGCAATAGAACAGTACCGATCGCTCGTTCCGGTCCAGATCCTGCCGCGCCAGTATCTCCTTGAGCCGTCCAGCGTTCACATTTGGATACGCTTTCATCCCCTTAATGGTATAGCACGCATCTCGAAACGCATCCCCATGCAGCTCCGGCATCTTTTCAAAAATCTTCTCATACCATTTTTCTTTTACTTCCCAGGTGCCCTCATAAGTAATAATCGAAATTGCTTCTGCAATTGCGCCATATTCCCATAGTTGGTCAATCTCGTTTACAATTCCGTCAACATGGAAATGCACCAGCATCTTCACCAGATACATCCGCACCTCCATATTTTTTTCCTGGCTACAAATTTTCCTATAATAGTCCCTCTGTTTTTTTGGCAGGCTCTCAAATTTGTAACAGCTTTCAATAATGTTTATTTGTTCTTTCGGATCGTCTGTCTGCTGGTATTGCTGCATCAGTTCCTCTGGCGTTCCATCCAGGTTCATTCCAAACCATTCGATTTCATAGCCTGCCTTCACCTCGCGAAGCCAACGCTCATACCAGGCAAGAAAACCCTTCTCCCGCACAAAGAATGGTTTGCCGCAAAAATCCTCGTCATAATAGACCACCTGCCCCTGATGTGCTCCACGCAGCACAATCCCCATCATGTAGGTACAGCCCTGGGAGCCAATCGGCAGAATCCCTGCATAGGGGTGCGGTTCCTCCTGTTCACATCTGCCCTCTGGATCGGCCGCCTTGTCCCAATCCTCATCGGTCATCTCAGGATAAATCACCGGCTCCGCCAGAACATCATATGTATCATTCTCCGCAATTTCCTTTTCAAGCGCCTTTACTCCATAAATTCCGTAATATGGACCTGCACCGCCATTCCCTACCAACAGCAGAAAGTTCCGATACTCTTCCGGCAACCGTATCCCATATTTCTGTTCAAATGCTTCAATTGCAGTGATACTAGCGGGCGGCGACAAATTATATTTGTGACTGCCTGCACCAAATACAGCAAAATCTCTGTCCTTTTCCTTGGCCTGCTTTAAAAGCCCGCGTATATGTTTGACCCAATCCGGCTGAGCAGTTCTCGCCATATGTTACACCCCCAAAATTTCAGTACCCTCTTAAAAAAGATGGCCGCACATCGGCAAACTCTATATGCTTGTTCCCTATTTTCCAATAGCAAAAAAGCGCTGTGATTCACAGCGCTTTTTTTGGTGACCCGTACGGGAATCGAACCCGTGAACCCGCCGTGAAAGGGCGGTGTCTTAACCGCTTGACGAACGGGCCGAAAAACGGAACCTCGCCAGACGGCTGGTGAGGTTCGATGGTAGCGGTAACTGGATTTGAACCGGTGACACTTCGGGTATGAACCGAATGCTCTAGCCAACTGAGCTATACCGCCATATCCGCTGCTATTATTATAAGCAGCGAGTTATATTATAACCGGGCAGGCAGGATTTGTCAAGCCTTTTTGAAAAATTTATTGAAATTTATAAATTGTAATATTAAATGCGAAGGAAAAGAGCAAGATTCCTTTGCATTTTT
>CAJUJI010000178.1 GCA_910586875.1 uncultured Anaerotruncus sp.
AAATAATTTTTCTCATGGGAAATTTGCCTCCTCATAAATATACTTTGGTATTCATCAGAACCCCCGAAAGTTTTCCACTCTCCAAATAGACAACGCCGAAAGTTCTTAACAAAAGTATACTGCCTGCCTGCCTGCCTGCCTTGTCAACCCTTAATTTTCCACTAATTTTGGCGCTTTTTTCTGTGAAGTTTTCCACACCTTACCTAAAAGTTCTCCACTGCTTACATTTCTGCTGCATATTTACACACATTTTTGCGCAAAAAAATTCAGCGAGCCTGCGCCCGCACATGCGGACACAGGCTCGCTTGTCCCAATTTTTGCAAACCTCCAGAAACTGAAAATTTATGCGGTCATAAACATTTTCGGATTATGGCAACCGTCGCAACAGCCAATATCCATATGCTGCCGCGCTTACCAATCCCGAAACCGCCGCAATTTCGCCCAAGGTGCACCCCTCCTTTGGGTTAGGGTGCCCACATGGGCATAAAAAACCCCTGCTCGCAGTTAGGAAAGCTCCGCCAGCTTTTCTTTGAGCTTGAGCAAATCGGTCAGCGCATCCGGCTTAGAATACGGATTGCGCAGCAGTGCTGCTGGATGAAAGGTGCCCATCATCAAAATGCCGTTCTTTTCAAAAAATTCGCCATGCTGCTTTGTAACCTTAAATTTTTGATCAATCAATGCACAGGCGGCAATCCGCCCCAGGCAGACGATAATCTTCGGCTGGATCAGTTCGATCTGGCGCTCTAAATAGCCGCCGCACGCGCTGATTTCGTCCTTTTCGGGGTCGCGGTTTTGCGGCGGGCGGCATTTGACCATATTTGCAATATAAACGTTTTCCTTGCGGGAAAGCCCAACATGCTTTAGCATTTTATCCAGCAATTGACCGCCGCGTCCAACAAACGGCTCCCCTTGTAAATCCTCATTTTCACCCGGGCCTTCCCCGATAAACATGACCTTTGCCTGCTCGTTGCCCACCCCAAACACTACATTGGTACGGGTTTTGCTCAGCTTGCAGCCCTGGCAGCTCAAGGCTTTCTGCCGCAGCTGCTCAAAGTTTTCTGTCATTCTCCTGCCTCCCCTGGTTGTTTTTGTCGTCCGTATAGAGTGCGCGGTTGTTCCATTCATTATTATAGCATACTGTCACAAAAAATCCAGGAAACTTTTTCTGTATGTATGGTTGCAAAACCGTATAAAATGGCGTACAATAATATAGTAAAACCAAATTTGAAATGGAGGATTTACAAAATGTCTATGTCCGAAAAATTCATTGTTGAAACTTCCGCGCGCCATCTGCATGTTACAGAGCAGGATCTTGAAACCCTGTTCGGCAAGGGCGCACAGCTGCATTATAAAAAGGAACTTTCCCAGCCTGGCCAATACGCTTGCGAGGAGCGCGTGAATGTTGTCGGGCCAAAGGGCACCATTAACATGTCTATCATTGGGCCATGCCGCCCTGTTACCCAGATCGAGGTTGCATACACCGATGCACGTGCATTGGGCTTAACCGTTCCATGCCGTGAATCCGGTGATATCGCCAACAGCGCTCCCTGCAAGCTGGTGGGGCCTGCTGGCGAGGTCGAGCTGACCGAGGGCGTTATCGCTGCAAAGCGCCACATCCATGTAGACCCCGAGTTTGCACAGCGCAACGGCCTGACCGATAAGGAGATTGTCTCGGTTAAAATTGACACCGCCGAGCGTTCGCTGGTGTTTGGAGATGTTGTCTGCCGTGTGAATCCGGCATACCGCCCAGCCATGCACATCGATACCGATGAGGCTAATGCAGCCGGTTGCTCCGGTGAGGTTTGGGGCGTCGCAATCAAATAATCGCCTTTCCAAGCGGTGGGATGTTATGCGTCCCACCGCTTTTTTCTATTATCGCTCATGACAGCGCATCATCTGCGTGCAGTTGTTGTAAAGCGACCGGTTTCTAGCTTAAAGATCGCGTAAAAATCCTTGCGCTTGCTGCTTTTACATCCTGCAATAAATTTTGTCGTCATAGTTCTATATTTTTTTCCAAAAAAGCGTTGACAAAATTCCACAGCCGCGCTATAATATAAAAGCTGTCAGAAATGACAGAGAATATTGCCCGATTGTGTAAGGGTAGCACGACAGACTCTGACTCTGTTTGTCTGGGTTCGAATCCTAGTCGGGCAGTTAGAAGTGGCAGTGAAAGCTGCCATTTCTATTTCGAGGTGTGGCTCAGTTTGGTAGAGCGCTGCGTTCGGGACGCAGAGGCCGCAGGTTCAAGTCCTGTCACCTCGACTGCAAAAGGCCGCTTGAGAAAGCTTCTCAAACGGTCTTTTCTTTTTTTGTAACACACAGAATAACACACTTGCTATTTTTCCAGAAGCGTTTGAAACAGTGTCCCAACAGCCCGAGCTATTTCTTGCGACTCCCCTGTAAGTTCATGGCCATACTGTCCAAAGGTATCCATGTCCTGTGAATGCCCTACAAGTGGCTTCACCATTCCGGCAGGAAGATGCTTTGCAATCGAAACAAATGTATGTCTTAATTCATAGAGAGAAATATGCGGAATGTCGTTTGCCTCCTGATACCGGCTCCATCGGTGCAGATATGTATGCTGGTTTGTGATCTGGAAAAATGGCGTTTCATCGGTACAGTCAATTCCGCTTTTCTTCAGCAGCGCTAGTTGTTGCTCATAGGCTTGTTGGCTTAATGGATTCATCGTAAACGCGCGGATGGCATTCTGGTTTTTGCCTTGTGTTTCCTCTCCCTGTGCGTTGATTGAGCGCCTAATCTGTATCGTTCCGTTGCTTTGGATGTCACCAATGCGCAAACCCAGCAGCTCGCCTGGCCGCAAGCCGCTCGACACCTGAAAGCGATAAGCATAAATGTATTGGTCAAATACCCGCTGGTGATTTTGAATTGTTGTGTCTATTGAAAACAATTTCGACAGGCTATCCGGTTGTAAGATCGTCTTTCCCTTATAGCGGGCACCGTCTGGAATGGTCAAGGATTCTGGGTTTAGGCTGGTTGCCCGCTCTTTTACCCGGCACCATTTTATGAATGATACAATTTCAGACTTGATTTTCATGAGCGTTTTTCTTGATAAAGGCAGCTGCTTTGGCCGATGCTGTGTATTGTCTTTTTTAAACGAGCCGTGCTTATAGGCATCGTCAATAATATTTTGCAGATTCCCCTCGGTGATTCGGTCAATCTTCAAATGCCCGATTTTAGGCAAAATATAGTTTTCACCGATACCAGCAACATTCTTATAATTTGATAGCGATGTTGTGTTTTTGCAGCGCTGCAAATACTTTTCCCATAGCTTGCTTACCCGTTGGCCTGCGACTACACCATCATCAAGCCAGGCATCCGCTTTTGCATTGCATTCACGCTGGCCGGTTCGGCCGCGCGTAGAGCTGTAAAATGAACGTCGCTGCCCATCCTTTTGTACATTGATTTGCCAGCGCTTATACTTCTCGCTCCAGACTGCGGTATTGATTCTTTTTCCCATTAAAAAAACACCTTTCCAAGCCCTTGCAAAACGGCCCAAAAGGTGGTACAATCACAGCAAGAGCTTATAGATTTTTTGAGTGGGTTTATAGGCTTATCTTATCCGTCTCCTGTTGGCGCAGGAGACGGATTTTTTATGTCAATGTAGAGTTTCTAGCCTAGCTAGGGACTTTTTTATTATATCAAATTTGTATTGTACTAGACTTTCTGGTAATCCAAAAATACAGGCAATTTGTGAAACTGTAAAGCCTTGATATTCTAATAGTTCATCATCAGGATAAAGTAAATGAACCATGAAACGATTTGCTTCATTCTCTAAGCGATTTACTGAAAATAAAGTAAACTCCTGTAAAAATGGAGTATTAGCTTTAGGGTGCATTACTGCATGGCCTAGCTCATGACCACAGGTCATAAGTTGTTGTGGTTTTGGCATGTCGTTATTGATATGAATAAATTTCTGCCGATAGCATTGGTTATAGTAGCCTCGGATATTTCCCAACGGTTCAAAGCAGGTAATAATATTTCGTTGTTTTGCCATTTCAAAAGGATCACGAGTGGCGTACTGGGCACATAAAGTCTCAACCATTCCCTTAATTTCCAATGCGCATTCCCCCTATTTTTGATATTTCTTAGGGGTATACTTTTTCTTTGCTATTTTCTTACCTATTTCCATACTATTCTTTAGGCTTGTCAATAAAAGTTCTCGTGTAATATCGTCAAGAGGCTCTCCATCAAACATTAGTCCATCTTGACTGTCTTCTAGCTGTGCTAGCGTTTCTTCCAGTCTGCGAGAAATATCGCGTTCATCTTTTGGGGTAAGGATAGGCTCTTCTTTTTGTTCCGTTTCGTTTCCTAACAGAGTATTGATAGAAACCCCAAAATAATTAGCGATTTTGTTCAATGTTTCACCATTAGGCGTAGCACCTGTATTTTTCCATTTCGTTCCTATTGTTCTACTTAGTCCAATTTCTATGGTTGCTTTAGTTACACTAACTCCTTTTTTCTGGCATAACGCACAGAATATGTCATAGAACACAACATCAACTCCTATTTTTTGTATAAGAAATAGAAGCTAACTTTTTTCAGCTTTTGGTATTGACAAGATAACTTTAGTAGTCTATAATAAAAGCATAAAACCGACCAAAGTAAGCTTAAAAAGAAGCTGTTCTATTTTTGCTGATATTTTTCTGCAACTAAATAATATCATAATGGCTTACTTAGGTCAACTATTTTTTGAAAAGAGGTTGATTTTTGTATGCGTGCACAATGGACTGGCGAAATTATCGGCGAAATGCACCTTATGGGTGTAACTGCAAAACAATTAGCAGCAGTAGTCGGGTGGCATCCCAAATATTTAAGTGCTGTGCTTAATGGTCATAAAACACCAAAGGGTGCGGAACAAAAATTGAGAAACGCTTTGAAGGATGCTGCGAATAATACAAAATCAAAGCCGCCTGCGGGCGGCTGAAAGGAGATGAAATTTCTATGGTTCAAATCATTTTGCTATGTGCACTAGAGTCAATCATGATTTCGTGGTTAACATCAAGAGTATTAGCAAAGCTATACTTCAAAATAATCACTGAATATGTA
>CAJUJI010000179.1 GCA_910586875.1 uncultured Anaerotruncus sp.
GGTTCATGGAGGGGGACGCGCTGCTCCCCCTCCATGAGGTGCGCCGCGACGAGCGAGGGTGAGCCTTTAGGCGAGCAGCGAGGAGTTATAGGAGTTTCGGACGGGAGCCGAAACTCCTGCACATCTTAGGGGGTGGTTCATGGAGGGGGACGCGCTGCTCCCCCTCCATGGGGTGCGCCGCGACGAGCGCGGGTGAGCCTTTAGGCGAGCAGCGAGGAGCTATTGGAGTTTCGGACGGGAGCCGAAACTCCTGCGCACCATAAACCCCTGCGCACCAAAAATCCCCCATTTGAAAACAAAAAATATAACATATGTTACAAAATTATTGGATAGGAATTGACAATTATCCCTCTAAAGTGATAAAATATTAGCGTGTTTTATTGCTGATGTCGTGAGCATCGTGCAAATAAAATACACAGCATGTCGGATAGGGAAAGTAAAGGGTGCTTTTTCTTTAGTAAAAAGCACCCCTTACCATTTAAAATGGTAAGATTTTAATAGTAAAGGAAGTAATTTCCATGGAACCGGTTATACAAGAACTGATTGCATTGCTCCAAATCGGAGCGTCCTCTGGTGACGAGCGCGCGGTTGCGGATGCGCTGCGCGGCAAGCTGGAGGAGATTGGCTTTACCGTCACAGAGGATGACGCCGGCAGCCGTTTGGTAGAAAAATGCGGCATCGAGGGCAACTGCGGCAACCTCATTGCGGTATTGGAGGGCGGCGCGCCCGGCTCGATTCTGTTCACCTCGCATATGGACAGGGTCGCAAACGGCTACAACATTCACCCGCAGCTACATGAGGACGGCCTGCTCACCAGCGACGGCACCACCATCCTGGCTGCCGACGATCTTTCGGGCGCGATGGCGATTGTCGAAGGCGTGCGCCGCGTAAAGGCGAGCGGCAAGCCGTTCCCGCGTGTTGAGGTGGTGTTCTGCATCGCAGAGGAGGCCGGACTTTGGGGCAGCCATCTGCTGGACAGCTCCAGCCTGCAATCCAAAATTGGCTATGCGCTGGATTCCCCCGGCCGTCTGGGACGGATTATCAGCGGCGCGCCCTGCCGCGCCTGCCTGAGCTGCGAGGTATTCGGCAAGCCCGCACATGCCGGCGTTTCGCCTGAGCTGGGCGTCAACGCGGTGACCGCGCTGGGCAAGGTGCTCGCCAACCTGCGCGACGGCCGTCTGGACGAGGATACCACCGCAAACTTTGCCTTCCTCTCCCACGGCTGCCAGAGCATCAATATCGTACAGGAATACGCCAAGGTGGAGGGTGAAGCGCGTTCGGCGCATCAGGAAAAGCTGGAAGCATATATTGAATATTTCCATGCGTACTGCCGCAAGGCGGTTGAAGGCACCGGCGCAACGGTGAAAACACATGCGGAGATCGGTTTTGAGAGCTTCAACATCTCGGACGAGCAGCCGACTGTACGGCTCGCCAAACAGGTGTTCCAGGATATGGGCATCCCGTCGGTCGCCGAGCGGCTGGGCGGCGGAATGGATGCAAACAACCTGAACAGCCGCGGCATTGAGTGTGTTGGGCTTGCAACCGGCTACGACAAAAATCATACCATTCATGAGACGCTGAACACCAAGGATTTTGTGGGTGCATGTGAAGCGGTCGAGCGGCTCATCTGGGCTTACGCCGCGACCGTATAAGCTTTTGGTAGGGTGTGGCGGCGTTTTGAAATGCGCAAGCGTCCGCACAATATTCGGTTGTTCACAGTGCACCGCGCTGTTTACATAAACCTACAGAGAAAAAGAGCAAGAGAGAGGGGAGCAAAAATATGAGTAACCAAACAGACAAAAGCAACCGCCCATCTGGTTTTATCCGTTTTATCAACGGAATTGAGGTTTTGGGCAACAAGCTGCCACATCCGTTTTTCCTATTCTGCGGACTGGCGGTATTGGCACTGATTCTGTCGGTTGTGTTTGCGGGCACATCTGTCAGCTACATCGCTGCTGCAAATGACGGCTCCGGTATGAAGGAGGTCACCGTTTCGGTCATCAACCTGCTTGACCGCGCGTATTGGCAAAATATCACCCAGAATTTTGTAAAAATTTACATCAACTTTGCCCCGCTTGGCGTCGTCATGGTCATGATGTTCGCAATCGGGTTTGCACAGGACAGCGGATTCTTCCACGCATTTATGAAACGCACCCTGCTTGGCGCACCGCCGGTGCTGGTCACCTTCGTATTAGCGGTTGTCTGCGTTTGTGCAAACATGGCGTCTAACGCTGGTATCATCTTCTCCGCGACCATCGGCGCTGCAATCTTTGCATCGCTGGGACGCAATCCGCTGATCGGTGCGGTGTTCGGGTATGCAGCTTCGCATGGCGGATTTACCGCAAACCTGATGCTCTCCGCAGATGACGTGCTGCAAAGCGGTATCACCGAGTCTGCGGCATCTGGCATGGGCATTGACGCACCCATCAACCCAATGTACAACTACTTCTTTATGATCTGCGCAACCTTTGTCATTGCAACTGCTGCAACCTTTGTTACCGAAAAGGTGCTGCCGAAAACCTGCAAATATGAAGGCATCCAGCAGGAGCTCGACCAATCGGTGAGCCCCGAGGAGCACAAGGGCCTGCGTAACGCATTGATCGCGTTTATTGTTTATATCGCGCTGATGCTGTTCCTTACCGTTCCGAAGAACGCATTTTTCCGCACCGATGACGGCGCACTGGTCCCGCAATCCCCGTTCACAAACAGCGTCGTGTTTATCCTGTTCGTGATGTTTGTCACCCTCGGCACCGCCTATGGTATCGGCGCCGGCACCATCAAAAAGCAGGCCGACTTCCCTAAGCTGATGGGTAAGGGCCTTGCCGATTCCATTTCGTTCTTTGTAATCGCACTGCCTTCTGCGCTGTTCATCCAGTTCTTTAATGATTCTAAACTCGCAAACATCCTGTCGGTCAACGGCGCAAATCTGCTCAAGAACCTGAACTTCACCGGTATTCCGCTGGCAGTCAGCTTTGTGCTGCTGTCCACCTTCCTGAACCTGTTCATGACCTCCGGTTCATCGAAATGGTTGATTCTGGCGCCGATCTTTGTACCGATGTTCGCACAGCTGGGCTTCTCGCCTGCATTCACTAACCTGTGCTACCGAATCGGTGACACGATGACCAACCCAATCGCTCCTATCAACTATTATCTGCCAATCGTATTGGGCATCATGAACCAATATAAACGTCAGCAGGATCCTGAGCTGGGTATGGGCTCGCTGATCTCGATGACCCTGCCTTACAGCATCGCTTACACCTGTGTATTGCTGCCGATGCTGGTGATCTGGATGATGCTGAACCTGCCGTTGGGCCCTGGCGCAACCATCTATCTGTAAGAAAAAAAGCCTCCCGGATGGGAGGCTTTTTCTTTTCTATGTCAGGCTGTGGCGGCCAGGCCCTCACTGCCAATAAATTCGGATTCCGCGGATGTTGCGCCCGTCGCGGATAAACTCATACTGCAAAATATATTCCAGCTTTATAAAATGGTCGAGGATGATCGCCGCATAATCACGAATCCGCTTTTTGCGCTTCTTGTCGGAGTGCTCGTCCCCCAGCTCGGCATAAATGGCGTCAAACAGGATGATGTCCCGCATGATGCTGTTGTTTTGATTTTTCATCGCCTCAATCCGCCCGAGCAGATAGGTCCTGAGCGGAATGGTGGTGGCGTTATTGTTGATTGGCGCCTTGAGCAGGTCGATCGAGACGGTCGAAATTTGGTTTTTCATCTTCGCATAGCTATATAGTGGCGGCGTATCGATAATCTGGTACATCTCGGATTTTTTGCCGTTTACAACGCCTATATATTTGTTCAGCGGCAGCAAATAGCTGTCGATGGTGAAGGATTGCAGCTTGTCCTCCCCGTCGGTATAGCGCCGGTCAATCATATGCGCCTTGATCTCCTCGGTCAGATCAATGTTGATCGAAAGCCGGCGCATCGTATCCAGCTTTTGCTTGATTTCCTCCAACAATCCGTCGTCAAGGGTGGGATTCTCCTTGCCGGTCATCGCATGGTAGAGCATCGGCACGGTAAAGCTGTTGCTGCCGCTTTCCAAAATGGAGATCACGCCGTTAATGATGCTGCGGTCGTAGTTGGTCAGCTGGAAATTTCCGTCAATCTTCATATGCTCAGGGCAGTACAGGCTGACGGTGGTCTGTATTGTGAGATTGCGCCGCCGCGATACGGTGACCTGGTTGACCTCCTGAAGCTGGGCGAGCTTGCTGGAAATGGGGTCAATCTGCATCACATGATTTTTCGGGCGGATGGATTGAAGCGCAGGCATCACCGACGCTAAGCGGCTCAGCTCGTCCCCTACATTTGGCTGCGCGTTGAGCAGCTCGGATATTTCATTGCTGGTTACGCCGCCCATCAAAATTAAAAAGCGGCGGATATCCTCCGGCAGACGCGCGAGCATGGTATAATATTCACCGGTCGCTGCAACAAGCCCTTTTAAAGCGCCCGCCTGGGCGCGCTCGTCAATGCTGGTCGCGAGCAGAACATCGTTGTTGTGCTCTACCTCCAGCAGCTTCTCGCTACAGCTGTTTAGATAATCCGCGACCACATCACGGGTATATTTTTCGATCAGCTGTGGCAAAAGCTCCGAAAGCGCACCGGTATAATCAACGGGCGTTTGTTTCATGTTTGTAGGCGCTGGCATCAAAATCACCTCATTTTTGGAGCGGCATAGCGCAACGGCCGGCCGGTCATTCTCCGAATACCCATACATTATACCGGAAAATTTGTAGTTTGTCATTCTTTTTCTTGCCCCCTCTACCTATGGGGCAAAAACGGGGATTTGTTGCAAAATTATGCAACACGGGAGCATGAGATACGTTTATTTTTTTGCCTGCGGCAAATTATGCAAAAGTTTCGCCAGCCTTTGTAAAGGCTGCGGATTCCAAAGGCGGCGCCTTTGGCCGCGCTTCGCAAAGCGCGGAACTCCTTTTCCGTAAAAGCGGATTTTTGCGGGGTGAATTGCCGCGCAGCG
>CAJUJI010000180.1 GCA_910586875.1 uncultured Anaerotruncus sp.
CCCGCGATGGTGATGTCTGCTTTGGGATAGAGCTGTTTTGCGATACGTCCGGTGATGGAATCCAGTTCCACGCCGTACAGTTTGCTGCCCCGCATTTCCTCCGGCAGCATACCGAAGAAGTTGCCCACGCCGCAGGAGGGTTCCAGGATGTTGCCGGTCTGGAATCCCATTTTCCCCACCGCTTCATAAATGGCCTGGATAACGGTAGGGCTGGTGTAATGGGCGTTTAAGGTGGTCCCTTTGGCGGCTTCATATTCCTCCGGGGACAGCGTTGCGTAGAGTTCCGCAAACTCCTTGGCCCAGGCGGGCTTGCTCTCGTCAAAAGCGTCTGCCAGACCGCCCCAGCCCACATACCGGGAAAGGGTTTCCTGTTCCTCCGGCGTGGCCTGCCGGTTTTCAAACTCCAATTCTTTCAGGAGATTGATTGCGTCCATATTGGCCCGAAACTTTGCTTTCGGTCCTCCTTCGCCCAGATGAATGTCGGTGATACGGAAGTTCCCGGCAGTCGGCTGGGGAGGGGTGGGTTCCGGTTCCCCTATGTGAAGGGTATGAATCTCCACATCATAGGGCAGATGGTTCTGTTCGCCCGGATAACGGGTGACGGGGGTAATGGTGATCTGCGGCTCCGGCTCTGGCGTAGGGGGATTCCCAAAATCCGGCTGTTCCTCTGCCAGCTGTTCTTCTGGCTGTGCCGGTTCGTGGGAGAATCCGTCCAGTTCCTGCTGGTAGAGGGCGCGCAAGGCAGCGGCAAGCGGCTCCCAGCTTTCATACATCGCTGCCAGTACCGTTTCATCTTCCCGCAGAATCTCCACTTCCATGCCGTTTGCGGAGGTTCGGTAATCCGCCGTATCTCCGGTTTCCAGCTGCATGGTTTCCACTGTACCAGCAAACCGCTGGGAAAGATGCTGGGCGATAGCCGGGTTTCCCGCACCACTTCGGAGCAGCGCCTCTATATCTTCCTTTGCCCCTGCATCCAGCAAACCGCCCTCCCCGGTCAGGACTTCCCGCAAATCCGGGGAAAACTGTTCCAGATCGACAGGAAGAAAGTCGGTGATGGCGCTGTTGCGCGGGTCCTGCCGGATGGCGCGTTCAAACTGTTCTTTGCTTTCCGTCCGGTAAATGGGGTAAGCCAGCGCGGGGTCATTCAGCTGGACATAGCCCCGCTGCAAATCGGTGATACGGTACTCGGTATTTTCCAGAAAAACAAAATCCCCTACGCCATAGGCCGATGCCAGCGGGTCGCGGGGAAGTGTTCCCGGTTCGTCCGCAGCGGGGGTGGCTCCAGCTGTTTCCTGTGCCGGTTCTTCCTGCCGGTTCGCATTTACCTCCTGCGGTTCCAGCCCGGTCAGGAATTGCTCCGCAGCTTCTTCTCTTGAAAATGTCCGTACCGTTCCATCAGAGGCGGTGTAGTAATCATTTGTCTGATTATCCCAGATAGCAAACGCATCTTCCGGGTCGGGAAACGCATCGCTGGTCATAATAACGGAAAAGCGCGGTTCTGCTTCTTCGGCGGCAATCTGCTCCACATCAGCCATGACCTGCTGAATAAAGGGGTCATTGTCCAGCTTTTCCGGTTCCACTACCTGCCCGTTTACAATGCCGCGCTGGGCCAGATTTTCCCGGAGTGCGATAGGGTCTATATCGTCCAGATTTTCCCGTTCTGCCTCTGTAAAAAAGCGATCCTCTTTGATAAGCTGGACGATCCGGCGCTGTACCTTGGGCCAGGGAAGTTCGATTGTTTCAGGGCTTCCGGCTCGGACAATGAACAGGTTTTTATTTTCAGGACCGCCGTACTCCTGGGACAGCCATGCGGCGGTGTCTTTGTCCCTGGCATGGTCCTCCATGTAGCGGACTACGGCCCGTTTGCTGTCCATATCCCCATTCCATGCGCGGAGGGCTTCGTCAATATCGTCCTGGGAGAGAGGACGCAGAAGCTCATGGAGCTTTGGATAGGTTTCGTCAATCACCTCTTGATGCAGGCGGTGGCGGAAATCCGGTACATCCGAATACTGTTTGATAAGCTGTATATCGCCGGAATCCAAAATCGCGCGGCGCACAGCGGCATTGCCCTCAATCACAGCATTTTCATGGTCAGTATGGCCGCAGGCGTTGCGGTATGCCGTATCCTCCATGATAGCGGCGGTCACAACCGGCTTGTATTGTTCCAGCAATTCTTCCAGCGCGGGCTGGGGTGGTTCTGTATGGTCGATGTCCTTTTGGGCAAAAGAAAAAGCAGAGGATGCTTTCACATTCTCTGCTTCATCAATATTCTGAATCTGTTCTGCTTCGGAAAGAAACAGGTTTAAGGTCAGCTGTTGATAAGTTCCGCCAGTAGAATCTCCTCCGCCTGGGCCTTGCAGCTGTTCATCAGGCCCACCCATTGCATCTGATCGCGGGCTTTCAGTTCCTCCGTCACGCCCGCCGCCTGCGCCAGTTTGGGCATCAGCTGCTCCAATCGGCTGTTCGCGGTCTGGTCGATCTCCAACAGGTGCGGATACAGCTTCTCGCTCATCAGCAGACGGTTGTAAAGGATGGGCCGGTGTTCCTTCAAGTAGGTTTTCCGCATCCTGCCGTACTTGCCCAGGGGCGTTTCGGGCTGTTCTGTCAGTTGCAGGTCGGGAATCAGGTAGTCCCCGTTCCGGCTGTAAGTCAGATTGTTCTCCATGTTCTGTTCTCCTTTCCTGAGCGGCCTGCCGCTCCGCATTTAAGATAGTGACGCCGATCTGCCGCAGCACCTGCTGGTTGATCTGGCTGACCGCCGTTCCCAGTGCCCCAACGGTGGCCGGTGTGTTGAAATCGAAAACCGGCATGAAATCCTCGTGGGTGAAATACTGCTCCGGGGCCAGACCACAGCGGGACATCAGGGAATAGGCGATGCTGACGGTGGCGGCGGCTTTGAATTGGACTTCGATGTTAAGCTCATCATACTCCTCCAAAAAGGAATCGTCAACGATGTAAAGGAAGTCCCGCCCGTTGTCCGCCCAATATTCCCCGGCCAGCCTGCGGGCGATCTCGGTCAGCTGCCCGCCTAAATCATCGCCGCCCACCTCATACCGGTTTTCCAGCATGGCGGAGATGGAATCTATATGCCGTTCCTCCATCTTCCAGAGCCAGGGTGTGCGGGAATGTTCGCGGGTTCCGGTGTCGGAGATGTCAAAGACATACCGCAGCCGGGTCCGGTCCCCGGAATCGTCCACCAGGGCGATGCCCTTGGAGCCGCGCCGGACATAGCGGCCCATCTTGTCATTCCACAGGTCATACTCCGCGCAGGCGGTAGCGTCCGGGCGCTGGGCGTAGATCATCAGCTGGTCATGGAACGGGTATTTGTAAAGCCTGGATGCTGTGTCCAGAAACCGCATCCACTCATTCCAGCTGGAAGTGAGCTGCACCGCCGCATGGTCGGCCATCTGTGCGTACATCTGCGCTTTGGTTGCCATTGTTTTCGGCCCTCCTTTCGGGTTTTGGATAAAAGGAAGGGGCGGCACAGCGCCAGCCCCTCCGGTCTATTGGTTCCTATTCGTCAAAGTCCGGGTACAGTTCCAGAGCGTCAAACTCTGCATCCGTCATGGCGCGCAGCTTATGAAGGGCGCTGTCGGTCAGTTCCATCAGCTCCGTTTCCTCCGGCGAGAGATAGCCGCGCATCTCGGTCAGGCTCTCCATCAGTCCGGCGCGGGTTCCGGTATTGTAAATGCACATCAGATTCATTTCTTCAAAGGTAAAGTGTCCCATATCAAAGCTCCCTTTCCGCGCTCTTTTTCGGCGCTGTCTTTTTGCTTTCCTGCTTCGGCTGCTGGTGGAGCTGTTCCACCACCGATTTCCGCTTGTCCCGTTCCTCCCGGTGGACAGCCGCCGCCAAATCCATCAGGGAAATCGGCTGGCCGCTCCTGGCCTGCTGTTCCAGCTGGGCTACGGTCGGCTCTTTGGGGCCGTTGTTGATGATCCCGTCAATCATGCCGTAATCGTCCTCCATAGACATTTCCGCATTTTTCAGCGGGTTCCCGTCAAGAAAGCCGGTAATCTGCTGAAAACCAAAGCTGTCGCAGTAATGACAGGATAACGCACCGTCCTGCCGGATGGCAACGATGTCGCTGACACTCATGGAGGGGCTGTGATAGTCCCTGGGGTGTTCGTTGTTGAAGCGGTAAAACAGCTGCTCCGCCACAGCCTCCGGCGTATCTTTGCCGGAAAGGGGCGCGGTGTAGATTAGGTCGTAGTTTTCACGCTCCACCTCGCGCCCGATGGATTGGAGCCAGTCCAGCCCCTCAAAGCGGATCTCCCGCAGGCTGTCATCGTCCTTTATCTGATAAATGGCAAAGCAGTCCCCCTCATGGGAGAGAAACGCCTGCTCCCGTTCCTGCTGGTGGTTCAGCCGGTCCTGCACCAGTGCGTCAAAGGCTGGGCTTTCTTCCCATTCCTCGCGGGAAAGGGCGAACACCGTACCAGGCAGCTGGGATTCAAATTCCTCCCGGTCAAAGAGCATTTCCGCGCTGCCGCCGTCCACCACCGCGTACACCGTCAAATCCTGCTCAAACAGTTCCAGCGCCCGCTCTTTGGAGAGTGGCAGCAAATCCCCGTCCTGATAGCCGCAGTTTTTCAGATCGTCCTCCCGCATCGCCGGGTCCGGCATGGGGTATTCATCCAGCGTCTGCTCCGGCGCGTCGGGCAGCTGGGCGGCTTCCGCGGCATGGCCGATGGAATCCAGCGCCTGCGGGTTTTGGCTGGCGGGCAAAAGGGCGTATTCCCGTTCCTGCTCGGCGGTCAGCGGCTGGGGGTAGTCGATACAGCCAAAGGCGGTGATGGAATCCTGTTCCACCTTTACCCATGCGGCAAGTTCGGTGATGGTTTTCCCATCCATCAAAGGATAGGTTCCCACATCCAGCGATTCCTGGGTAATGTAATAGCGGA
>CAJUJI010000181.1:0-2623 GCA_910586875.1 uncultured Anaerotruncus sp.
GGATTTGTAGGATCTTTTAAATTTTTATGTTGGCTGGACTGAAGTTTGTTGTAGCAAAAAAATAAAACAACAACGGTACAGGACTGATCGGGGTGTTTATGGGAGGTTTTCACGGCTTTTTTGGCGTTTTTTCGATTGGCATAAAATTTGCTGGGGTAACAAGCAAGCTTTTATTGAAAGGATGGTTTGCATGAAAAAACAATTTTCTGGAATTATTCCCCCATTGGTGACCCCGTTTGGAGAGGATCAGCAGGTATCAGAGCAGGGGCTGCGTCGTGTGATCCGCTATGTGACAGAGAACGGATGCAGCGGGATTTTTGTAGGCGGAAGCCAAGGAGAGTTTTTTTCAATGACAAAGGAGGAGCGCATTCAGACCTTTGAAATTGCGGTGGATGAGGCAAAAGGGCGGTTTCCGGTGTTTGCAGGGACCGCGGCGGTCACCACAGCAGAAGCGGTGGAGCTGACCCAGGCGGCAGAACGCGCGGGCTGTGATGCGGTATCGGTGATCAATCCCTACTTTATCACGCTGAATCCGGAGGAGCTGTTCGCGCATTATGCGGCGATTGCAAAGGCTACACGGCTGCCGGTGCTGCTTTACAACAATCCGGACCGCACCCATGCGGTTATTCCGCTGCCAGTGATTGCACGGCTTGCGCAGATTGAAAATGTGATCGGTATGAAGGACTCCAGTGGCGATTTGAGCTATGTCAATGAGGTGCTGCGTACAACCGAACAGTTTGCGGTGTTCTGCGGCAAGGATACGGTCATTTACCAAGAGCTGCTTTCTGGTGCAGCGGGTGCGGTGCCTGCCTGTGCAAATGTTGCACCTGGGTTGGTTAATGAGCTGTATCAGGCGGTACAGGCAGGGGACCTGGCCAGAGCGCAGCAGGCTCAAAGACGCTTGACCCCATTGCGCAACGCATTTTCACTGGGTAGCTTTCCGGTAGTGATGAAGGAAGCGCTGAATCTGATGGGGTATGAGGTGGGAGCCGCCCGCCTACCGGTGCAGCCGCTTACGGTGGAAAATCGCGAAAAGCTCAGAGCGGTTTTGCAGGCGCTACAGCTGTTGGATGCGTAGGGGGTGAGAGGATGGCTTATAAAATTTTAGTGCCGCAATATATCCCTGCCGATGGTATTCAGCGGTTGGTGGAGCTGGGCTGTGAGCTGTGCACCGGCTGTGGGGAAACGCAAGAGGAACTGCTCGAGGCGATTGGCGATTGTGATGCTGTGTTGGCGCGCACAGCGCCCTATACACGCAGGGTGATTGAAGCAGCAAAGCGTTTGAAGATTATCGCGCGCTATGGGGTGGGGGTCGATAACATTGATGCAAAGGCTGCTGAAGAACTGGGCATTTGGGTGTCCAATACGCCGCTTTCCAACCTCAACACGGTGGCAGAGCATACCATCGGTTTGCTAATTTCGGTGGCAAGAAGGATGTCCCTATGTGAGCGGGCGTTTCGCCAGGGAAACTTTGGTATTCGCAACCAGGTGACGGGGATAGATTTGGAGGGTAAAACCATCGGCTTAATTGGCCTAGGAAGAATTGGGCGTTTGGTAGCAAAAAAATGTCTGTATGGGCTGGATATGCGGGTAATCGCCTACGACCCCTTTTTGAGCCCGCAGCAATGTCCGGAAGGGATTGCGTTGATGCAAGACTTGGACGCGTTGCTAGCGGGAGCGGATTTTGTCAGTGTGCATCTGCCGTTATGTGAGAGCACCCGTATGCTGCTTGGGAAAGCGCAGTTTGAGAGGATGAAGCCAGGTGCCTATCTGATCAACACGGCGCGCGGCGAGGTGGTAGACGAAGGCGCACTGATCCATGCGCTCCAAACACATCAGATTGCAGGGGCGGGATTGGATGTTTATACCAATGAATGCCCCGCCGCAGACAATCCGTTGTTCCAGCTGGACAATGTAACCTTGACGCCACATAACGCTTCTTTTACCACCGAAGCCTATTTGAGACTGGGACAACATGCGGCAAAATGTGTGGAGGAGGTTTTATTCCAACATCAGGCACCGTCCTGGCCGGTGAACCATCCGCAAAAGCCGCGGGAAGGATGAGGAGGGTTTCTATGGAAAAAATAACAGGTTCGCCTGTGGTTACAGAGATGCTGGTCATTCCGGTTGCGGGACGAGACCAGATGCTTTTGAATATTGGCGGCGCTCATGCGCCGTTTTTTACCAGAAATTTGGTGATTTTAAAGGATAACACAGGACATACAGGGGTTGGTGAGGTGCATGGAGGCGAGGCGATCACAGCTGTATTAGAAGCTTGCCGTGCACAGGTGATCGGCAAGCAGATTGGAGATTATCGAGAGATTCTGAAACATATCCGCAGAAAAGGGGACCCCAGTGAAGGGCTGCAAAATTACAATTTAAAGAATTTGCAGTTTGTGGTACATGCGGAAACAGCGGTAGAGTGTGCTTTGCTGGATTTGCTGGGGCAGTTTTTGGGGCTGCCGCTTTGCCATCTGCTGGGTGACGGGCAGCAGCGCAAAGAGGTCACCGTGTTGGGCTATCTTTTTTATGTGGCAGACTCATCCTGCACCCCTTTGCCATATGAAAATGCGCCCGAGCAGCCGAATGCTTGGTTTCGCCAGCGCCAGCTTCCAGCGATGGA
>CAJUJI010000181.1:2633-4881 GCA_910586875.1 uncultured Anaerotruncus sp.
AATCAACATCGACCCCAATGGTGCATGGAGCCTACAGGACGCGATTCGGCTATGCTTGCAGATGAAACAGGATTTGAGTTATGTGGAGGATCCCTGCGGACCGGAGGCGGGCTATTCCAGCAGGGAGATCATGTCAGAATTCCGCATGGCGACAGGGATTCCGGTCGCGACCAATATGATTGCTACCAATTGGCGGCAGCTGCATCACGCCGTGGTGGGGCGAGCGGTGGATATCGTGCTGGCAGACCCACATTTTTGGACGATGAACGGTTCGGTCCGTGTCTCTCAGCTGCTCGATGAATGGGGGATGACCTGGGGGTGTCATTCCAACAATCACTTTGATATTTCCCTTGCAATTTTCGCCCAGACCGCAGCGGCGTGCAGTGGACAGATCACTGCAATGGATACCCACTGGATTTGGCAGGATGGACAGAATTTAACCGGAGATGGGATGCAAATTCAAAATGGAAAGATTACCATTCCAGATCGTCCTGGCCTGGGGGTGCAGGTGGATATGCAGGCGGTTTTGGCAGCAAATCAGCTTTATAACCGCCTGGATACGCATGAGCGCGACGATGCAGCTGGTATGCAATTTCTAATTCCTGGCTGGAAATTTGACAGTAGGCGCCCTTGTATGGTGCGTTAGATAACATTCCATCGGCGGACAGCAAGAAATCTGTGCGGGCAAGGTTGACCAATCCATGAAAAAGGTGCTATAATCAATACAGGATATGCAGTAATTTCTGGAGAATTTGGCACCATATAATCGAGGAGGTAGGAAGATGAAAAGATGGATTGGGTTGCTGTTTGCAGTCATGGTGCTGATCAATGCTACATCAACTCTGGTTTTTGCCGCCGTAACGGTGGATTTGCCGCTGGATACCGGTGTAGTAATAGATGAAGATGGCGATTCGGTATCAGATATTTTTGTTTCTAGCGGCAGCGTAACTGGCGATCCGGTCAGTCCTGGGACCACCTTCTATATCCGGATTATGGAGCAGGAAACGGTTGACTTCGGACATGGAGATGTAAAGGTGTCCCGTCTGCTGGATGACGACGATTTCTCCTTTAAAATGGAGCGGGACAGAGGAAGCCGTTATCTTGATTCGGTGAAATATGTTGACCGAAACATTGATGGGGCTGGACGTGCGCCGTATATCCAGGTGAAGCTAAAGAAAAACAGCCTTCTGGATGAGGAAAAGCTGTCGTTTGACGTCTATTTCAAAGCAAAGCGTTCCTCTGCGGGCAATTGGAGCAGTGGCGACCGCGCAAGGATTCGATTCTCGCTGTGGGTCCAGAATCCGCGCACCGATGATGACTATATTGACGTTGGGGATGGGATGGTTTACGAGCCGCGCTCCAACGATGACAACTATATCACCTGGGGTGCAAATGAGGATATCGCGTCGCTGGAATTTGAAGGCGACAGTGATGCAGACAAATTTTATGCAAAGCTGTCCACCAAGGCGGTCCGGTGGGTGTATGAGGACTACGGTGATCCGGTGGATGCGGAGCTGTTTTTCCGCGATTTTACCGGTAATCCACAGATTCCATCGACCTCCCGTGCGACGTTGACCCTTTACAACCCGTTTGACAGCGACGATTACGACCGCTGGTATAATGACTATGTGGATCCCGACGATTGTTATATTTATCTGGCAGGGCGCAATGGGGAGCTTTCGGATATCACCAGCTATTTTACCTATGTAAGCGGTGATGATACAGAGGCAGGCTTGCCAGGCTGGCGCGCAAAGGTGCGCACACTGGGAACCTATGTCATCTCGGATCGCGAGTTGCCGTTGGATAATTGGGTATATGATGAGGATGAGGCGCATGCGCCAAAGGATGATGTTTTTGTGCCAGCACCTGGCAGCACAAACACGACCAAACCGACACGTCCTACTTCTCCGGTAAAACCTGCGCCGACAGGCTCGAAAGATTTTGTTGCACTTGCGTCGGTGCTGGGAGCGGCGTCATTGGCTGTTGTGGCGCTGTGTAAAAAGCGCAAATAAAAAATAAAGTATGTCAAAAGTTTCGTCCACCTTTTCAAAGGTGGCGGGGTCTAGGGGCAGCGCCCCAAGTCGCCCGCCCAGCATAAAACCTTATAGGGTTTTATGCTGGGCGGGCGAAACGTTTCTTTTCCGGAGAAGCGTATTTTTCGGGGGGAATTGCGGCCTGCAAAGCGGGCCGCAAGAGGGGTGCTTTTTGCAAGAAAAAAAGCACCCCTAAAGAAAAGCAAGGTAGCAAG
>CAJUJI010000182.1 GCA_910586875.1 uncultured Anaerotruncus sp.
GTATTATTTCCAAAGAACTGAGTAAACACTAACCGCATCACAAGCAACATCAAAAGTGGAGAAAAAATACTCCATGCCATTCCTAATACCGTACGCTTGTATTTCTTTTTAAAATCCCGTTTTACAAGTTCTTCAAAAAGAAATTGATACTTTAACAATCGTTCAAGCAAACTTAATTCCCCTTTTTATCAAACTGCCTACAGATATTTAGCGCTCGTTCTAACGCCTGATCCATATTATAATATTGAAAATCCGCTAAACGACCACAACAGATCAAATTTTGTATTTTATCTGCCATTTTCCGATAAATAAAATAGCGCTGTTGACTTTCCTCTGTCAACACCGGATAGTAGGGTTCTAAGGACTCTCCTTCCTTATATGGCAAAGGGTATTCTATCGCAAAGCTACTTCCCTGCCCTTGTTGAATTGGCAGTTTTTTGTATTCTGTAATACGGGTATAACCCATCTCCTGTGGATATGCCACTACTGGAGCGGGCTGTACACTATCCTCATTTGTATAGTTCCATTCAAATCTAAGAGAACGATAAGGTAACGTTCCATAAACTTTACCAAACAATTCGTCCAAAGCACCCGTGTATACCACTGGAAATGTTACAGGTTTGTTATTCAAGCATAAACCATTTTTTTTGATATCTAACCGTTCTAATGCGTCTATTCCTAAGTCCACTTGAATATTGGGATGATCCAGCAATTTCCGGAAAAAGTCTGTAAAAGAGTGAACTGGCATCACTTGATATGAATCATCAAAGTATCCCTCTTTATAGCAAAATCGCAGTGGTACCCTCCGAAGGACACTAGGATCAATCTCTTTTGGGGATACACCCCATTGTTTTGCCGTATATGGCGCATAATCGTTCTGAAATAGAAATTCCGCATATCCGCGAATATCTGGATCTGGATGCGCTAAAACCTCCATCACCGTGGCGGTTTCTCTTTTAGCAAATGCTTCTTTCAACTTAACCTTTAGTTGTTGTGCCTGTTCTTTGGGATAAAAAATATCAATTGTTGTAAAATTAAAGGGTGTTGGGGTATATTTTCCATCCCATACTGCACCACAGGTCAGCTTATAATCCTGCCATTGCTCAAAAGAGCATATATAGTCATATAGTTCTTTCTTTTTTGTATGGAAGGTATGTGGGCCATATTTTTGTACCAGAAAACCATGCTCGTCTATATAATCGTACATATTCCCACCGATGTGATTTCGCCGCTCCCAGATGGTGACGCGTTTTCCTTGTTCTGCCAAATGCCGGGCAATCACACTACCGGTAAGACCACAACCCACAATCAAATAGTCCACTTCAAAAGCCCCCATAAATTCCCATAAATCGTGTAAAGGATTGGAGTTTTTTATCCTTCTCCGCCAAAATCACCTTATCCTTGCCACCTACCAGCTCCAATGGCCACTGAATCCCAATATCCGCGTCATCCCAAAGGATCCCATCGTCATATTCCCCATAGAACTTTTCCCCGCACTTATAGGAAACAATAGAATCCTCTAGCACCAAATATCCATGAGCACAGCCCGCAGGCACCAAAATTTCGTGATGCTGCGCCCCCGTCAAATCAAAGGATAGCCATTGTTTAAAGGTTGGGCTACCCTTTCGTAGGTCCACCACTACATCCCACACATGACCAAAGACACATCGCACCAGTTTAGGCTGTTGCTTTTCCCTTTGAAAATGCAGCGCTCGGATGACGCCTTTATAGCTGGTAGTATAGAATACCTCTGCTAGATCATGGTGGATTCCATTAGCCTCAAAAACTTCCCTTGAATAATCCTTGGTGAAACAGCCACGGATATCCTCCGCACAAAATGGAGCAATTTTAAGTAGCCCCTGTATCTTTGTTTGATGGAATTCAAATTTCTGGATCATCTTACATTCTCTTGCTCCTTCCACCATTCCATTGTCCTTCTGCATCCCTCAGCAAAACTGATTTCAGCCCGAAAACCGGTATGTAACTCTGTTTGAGAGCAGTCAAATCTCTCCAGTGGCAGATTGATGCCAGTAAAAGGTATATCTCCGAATTGAAAGGTTAGTTCAGGTGCGATAGCCTCTTGCATCTCTTGCAAAAATTCTCTCAGCGGACGGGCATGAGAGCTGCCAATAAGATATTCATAGAAAGGCTTCCCCTTCTCTCCAATTAGTCGGAAGGCCTTGGCCACATCATCTATATATACAAAATCGTAATTCTGTGTTCCTGCTGTGAATTGCGGCACCTCGCCTCGCATACATTTTTGGATAGTGGTGTTCACTAATCTTGGGCTATGTTCGCCAATTCCATAGGCATTGGTAATCTCTGGCCAAATAAGATCAATACCGATTTGTGCTGCCACCGACATACACATCACATGAGCGATAAGTTTCCCACCTCCGTAAATATATCCTGGCCCCGGCTGATTCCCCTGTGCATAGGCCGCCGCCATCGTCTCATGCTCCATAATACTACCAGCACAAAGAAACCGGCCACATCCTAGTTCTTTGGCGGCACGAAGGGCGTCTATCGTCCATTTCGCATTCTGAAGCTGGAGGGTAGTATCTGCACGAGCAGGCCCTGCACTGCCTGCCCAAGCAAAATGATAGAATATATCATAACGTTCTTTGGGCAGTTTCTCATTTAAATACATCATCTCTGTCAAATCACAAGGAACAAATTGTACCCTTTCATCTTTTGGGAGATTCCAAGAACAACCATCTCTATCCAAGGCCAAAATTTCATATTTATTTTGTAGAAGTTCCCTGACCACAGCGCCTCCTACAAATCCATTAGCGCCGGAAATAATCGCTCTTTTCATCTTTCACCCTCCAAATACTCCGCTATTTCTCGATCCATCTCCGCTGGGATATCTCCGCCGTTCATCCAGACCCTGCTCCATTCCACCGTCTTCCGAACAGCTTCATTGATACGCCATTGAGGTTTCCAACCAAAGACTATCTTTAACTTAGAACAATCCAGCTTTAGAAAATCGGCCTCATGGGGCGCATTTGCCTCTGTCTGATTTCCCCATGTAATTCCGTCCCCCCAATTCTGACAGAATAAATCTACTAAATCTCCGGTGGTGATACAGTCGCATTCATCCGGACCTACATTATACCAGCCTGCAACGGTTTTATTTTCGTATTGCCGCTGAGCAATCATCAGATAAGCAAAAAGTGGCTCTAAAACATGCTGGTAAGGCCGCGTAGAATGGGGGTTACGCACAGCGACTGCTTTACCTGCCTGAACAGCTCGTACACAATCCGGAATGATGCGGTTATTGGCAAAGTCTCCACCCCCAATGACGTTCCCCGCTCGTGCAGTGGAAATGGCCACATCTGTGCCCTGGAAAAAGCTGTTGAGATAGCTTTGGGTCACCAGCTCAGAACAGGATTTAGAATTGGAATATGGGTCAAACCCATTCAGTGATTCATCTTCCCTGTATCCCCAGACCCATTCGCGATTCTGGTACACCTTATCGGTGGTGATATTGAGAAAGCTGCGTACACATCCGAAAAGCCGGACACATTCCAGGATATTTACGGTTCCCATCACATTGGTCTCATAGGTATAGGTTGGGTTCTTATAACCATCTCTAACAATAGGCTGAGCTGCTAGATGGAAAACAATTTCAGGTTGGGCTGCATCAAAAGCGGCCGTTAACTTATCCCTATCCCGAATATCCCCGATAACAGAGGTGATCTTTCCTTCCAGCCCCGCTAGCTCAAATAGGTTTGGTTGAGTGGGCGCAGGCAGAGAATACCCTGTAACGATTGCCCCAGCACCTACAAGAATTCGGCAAAGCCAGCTACCCTTGAAGCCAGTATGTCCTGTAACAAAAACTCGTTTCCCTTGAAAGAAATTTCGTTTGTTCTGCTTCATCAATCGGTCCACACTTTCCAGGGAGCTTGTCCAGCCGCCCACAGCTTTTCCAATGTTTCTTTCTCTCGAACAGTATCCATGCACTGCCAAAAGCCATTATGCTTATAAGCCATCAGTTGACCCATCTTTGCCATTATTTCCAGCGGAGCCTTCTCCAAAATCGTACAATCGCCCTCAATGTAATTAATAAATTCTGGCTGACAGACCATGAAACCAATATTGATCAGATTGCCATCCCCTTGTGTCTTCTCTCGAAACTCTCGAATATTTCCATCCTCTGCGACGTCCAGAACCCCAAATCGCTGGCCAGCGTTATAGGCAGACATAGTGACCATCCTACCATGGGATCGATGAAACTCTAATAACCTAGTGATATCTAGATCGGAAACGCCATCACCGTAGGTAAGCATAAAAGGCTCATTATCAATATAGTCCTTTACCCGCCGAACCCGACCGCCAGTCATGGTGCCAAGACCGGTGTCTACTACTGTCACCTTCCATGGCTCAGAAGCATTATGATGGACAATCATCTCATTTTTGCCACCAGTGAAGTCGTATGTAATATCCGAGGTATGGAGAAAATAATCAGCAAAATATTCTTTGATAACATGCTGCTTGTAGCCAGCGCAGATGATAAATTCGTTGAAGCCGTGATAGGAATAGAGCTTCATAATATGCCATAAGATTGGCATACCCCCCAGTTCTACCATTGGTTTTGGTTTAAATTGGCTTTCTTCTGATATCCGTGTACCATAGCCACCAGCAAGGATAAGTGTCTTCATGATATTTCCTCCAAATACTTAGGACGATTTTTTATAACATATTATATAGATTTAACAATTAGGGGGAACTAAGATTTCAATATCAGAGGTTTGAAT
>CAJUJI010000183.1 GCA_910586875.1 uncultured Anaerotruncus sp.
ATTCTATCCACCACATAGATGGAACCACTATTTATTAGATATTTCTTTTACTTTCGGCAGATGGATTTTGTAATTTAATCATAAAAAAAGTGCTTTGCAAATTGCAAAGCACTTTTTATTTCATTTTTCACCATTCACTACAACAATGATCGTTATATAAACGTCCTTCATTCTTTCCATACCGGACATGGCAGCTGTCGTACCTGTGGACCGGCCGCCGCAGCTAGCATTTTAGGCGAAAGCTCGGTCAAATGCTTCCAAAAGCGTTTTGGCATATGTCCCATGCGGCAAGCTGGATTATAGCGCCCCTGGATAGCAATAGACTCATAATAACATTTCCAAAGGCGCTGAAACGCTTTTTCCGCCTCATCCAGTGGCGGAAGCTGCAACTCCTCCACCTCCTGAATCGACCATTCATACGGCCGATAAAACAGTGCCAGCCCATGTGCTCTATCAAAAATCAGAAAGGTTTCCTCTGGGAAACGACCGGTAAAATGCGCCTGCATCCGCGGCAGGGTAATACATTTTGGTTCGATTTCCGAAACCAGCGCACCGTTATATTCAGTAAAGCGCAAGAACTCATTCATCAAATGCACTTCATTGCGCAGGGTGCGCACCAGCTCATATACTGCACAAACCGCGGGCTCGGCCAGCATCCCCAGTACCGGTGCCCCCCACTGGTAGGCCATCCGAATAAACCGGTAAATACAAATTGCACGGTCGGGTGCACAAGAAAACCATGCGTCCTCCACCCAAGCGCACAGCTCGTTGGAAATCCGCTCTAACGAATGGTAGACGCGCAAGGCATGTTCCTCCACCGTTTGAACCGGATAGGTTGGAAACAAGCTCAAGGTTCCTTCCGGCAGAATGTCCGTTACCAGTTCCCGTCGGGTATAGCTCTCAAAGACACAGCAAAGAATCCCCCAAAGGCTGTCATCACAGGTATAGATTACATCTGTCCGCTCAGGCATTTTTGCAAATCCTCCCTTTTTGGCGCACGATCAAATAGCGATAACTGTTCTGGGGCCTCCTGTGGTAAACGCGCCAACTCATAATCCTTTTCGGAAATCAGCGCACGTAACGCCGCATCCGGTGTGACACGCAATCCTTCTGTCATTTTGCCACCACACAGCAGAAAATATTGCGCACGCTTGAGCACCACTCCCATCCGCTTGAGTGCAGTAAAATCCAATTTTCCATTGCGCCGCGCCATTAAAATCCGCTGTGCACTCTTTACTCCAATCCCCGGCACCCGCAACAGCATCTCATAGGACGCCGTATTCACCTCGATAGGAAACTGATCAAGATGGTTGATTGCCCAATTGCATTTGGGATCAATCAGTGGATGAAAGCTTTGGTGCGCTTCATCCAACAGCTCGGAAGCCTCAAAGCCATAAAACCGTAGTAGCCAGTCCGCCTGATAGAGCCGGTGTTCCCGCAGCAGTGGCGGTGGTGTGTTGCGCGCTGGCAACAGACGATCCTCTTGCACCGGCATATATGCTGAAAAAAACACCCGCTTTAACCCGTACTTTTTATAAAGGCCCTGGGTCAGCCGCAAAATTTGAAAATCGGTTTCTGCTGTTGCACCAATAATCATTTGTGTGCTTTGCCCTGCTGGTGCAAATCTTGGTGCATGGCGGTACCGCACCAGATCGGTGGTATGCTCGTTAATCCCACGCTGGATTTGGCCCATTGGCCTTAGGATGGATTCTTTGGTTTTATGCGGAGCGAGCAACGCTAAACTTTGATTGCTTGGCATTTCGATATTGACGCTCATCCGATCAGCCAACAGCCCCAGCCGTTGAATCAGCGCAGGATCGGTGCCTGGGATGGTTTTCGCATGGATATAACCGTTAAAACGATATTCATTGCGCAGCAATTCTAGGGTGCGGATGATCTGCTCGCAGGTGTAATCCGGTGACTTTAGCACACCAGAGGATAAAAACAACCCTTCGATGTAATTGCGGCGATAAAACTGGATGGTCAGTTCCGCCAGTTCACGCGGGGTAAAAGCGATTCGCCGCACCTCGTTCGATGCCCGATTGATACAATATTTGCAGTCATAAATACAATAATTGGTCAACAGCACCTTCAGCAGCGAGATACACCGTCCATCCGCTGCAAAGCTATGGCAGATTCCTGCTTTAAAGCAGCTGCCAATTCCTCCCTTTTTTCCAGGCCGGTCCACCCCACTGGAAGTGCAGGCCACATCGTATTTAGCAGCATCGGATAAAATTTCCAATTTTTCTTCGATGGTTGGCATCGCTTTTCCTCCGGTTTAAACGTTTGTTTTTATCATTATACAGTATATAGTTGTTTTTTGTCAAGCATCTTTAAAATTTATTTTTGTATTTACTACTATTATGAGAATTTTAATTCTAAGAAAGGAATGGTTGATTTGTGAATCCTTGGTATGCTATACTATTTTTAAAGTAATTGGGAGGTGCTTGCATGGACATTCAGCGGCTAGCCGTTCTCTCGTTCAGTCCCACTGGGAATACACAGAAGACACTGTCCCTTTTCGCTCAAGCGTTTGCACTACCTGCACAGGAAATCGACCTGCTTCCCTATGCGCAGCGTGAACAATGCCATACATTTCCACCGGATACACTGGTACTATTAGGAATACCTGTGTACAGCGGTCGTGTCCCACCGCCGGCTGCCGAGCACATCCAGCATTTGAAAGGGGAACAGACACCGATTGTGTTGGTTGCTGTTTACGGGAATCGCGATTATGATGATGCGCTGCTCGAATTGCGTCATCTAACCGAGCAAAATGGCTTTGTACCGGTTGCGGCAATCGCCAGCATCGCGGAGCATTCGGTCTTTCGTGCGGTAGCAAAGGGGCGCCCAGATGCGCAGGACGCGGCACAGCTTTCTGCATTTGCAAAGCAGATTTTGGAAAAGCTAGCGCGCATCGCTCAGCCGGAGGATGGCAAGGCATTTGAGGTAAAGGGAAATCTACCATATCGGGAATATCAGCGAATTCCGCTTAAACCACACACAACAAAAGCCTGCACACGATGTGGTGTTTGTGCAGAAAATTGTCCTGTTGGCGCTATCCCCAAAGAGAGTCCTGAACAAACCGACTCCGAACGGTGCATCTCCTGTATGCGCTGTATTTCTGTTTGTCCCTTTGCTGCGCGCGGGCTGAACCGTTTGATGCACACGGCAGCACGCCCTGCTTTTGAGGCGAAATGCCGCATCCGCAAAGAGGCTGAAATCTTTTTATAGATTTAGGGAATACTATTTTCCATATTTTAAAGATCTTACATCCGCCACAGCGTGCACCAAAACTACACGGCAAAGGGTGTCTTTGTAGGAGTCATCACTCTACTTGTGGCTTGTGCGGCGTCTTGTGACTTTCTGAAAAGACACGAAAGCTGGCAGATTGATTGGCTTGTTGCTGTGTAAAATTGGGGAAAAATTTCATTGGGATTATTTTAAAAGGAGCGATAGAATGAAACAGTATCCATTTGCAGAAGAACAATTTTTACAGGATTTACGCGGATTGCTACAAATCCGCAGTGTTAATGGTGACAACGGCCCTGTTACACCAGAGGCACCATTGGGCGAAGGCGTTTATAAAGCGCTGGATTACATGCTTACGCTTGGCAAAAAATTCGGCTTCCGCACCAAAATGCTAGACGGCTACTGCGGCTGGATCGAGATGGGCGAGGGAGAACACATGGTTGGTGTTCTCGCACATGTGGACACCGTCACGGTCAATCCCGAGGGCTGGTTGGCAGAACCGTTTGACGGCACAATCATCGATGGTAAACTATACGGCCGCGGCACAAGTGATGACAAAGGCCCTGCTATGTTGGCGCTGTATGCAATGAAGGAGATTGCAGATAGCGGTATAAAACCGGATAAGCGCATTCGCCTAATTTTGGGCGGTGATGAGGAGGCTGGTGACTGGCAATGTATGCGTCGTTACAAGCAGACTGAAGAATCGCCTAGCTGTGCTTTCTCTCCTGACGGCGAGTATCCTGTTACCTTTGCAGAAAAGGGAATTCTCCACATTGATTTGGAGCGCACATTGGACCCGGAAATCCACCCGATCACCTTTGAAAGTGGCAAGATGTACAATGTTGTTCCCGCACTCGCAAGTGCGCAGGTGAAGGGTGTCTCTTATGAGGCAACCGGCCGTGCTGCCCATGCAATGGAGCCGGAAAAGGGCGATAATGCAATGCTCAAGCTTTGCGCAGAACTGCGTGGCAAAGGTATTGCCCATCCATTCCTAGAGCTTGCAAAAATCGCTTCACGAGAGGGTTTTGGCGTATGCTTCTCGGATGAACCTTCCGGAGAATTAACAGTGAATCCTTCTATCGGACGCGTCGATGCAAAGAAGGCCTATATGGGCTGTGACTTGCGCATTCCGGTCACAATTCCGCTGGAGCAGGTCACAACCGCTATAGAAAAGGCAATCGCTCCTTTTGGCTTTACGCTCACAGTCAATTACTTTAAGCCTCCGCTCTATGTCGAGCAGGATTCTCCGTTGGTGCAGACCTTGCAGCGGATTTATGCAGAGGCCAGCGGCGATACCTGTCCGCCAGTTTCAAGCGGTGGTGGTACCTATGCCCGCGCCTTCCCGAACGCGGTCGCATTTGGTGCGCTTTTCCCTGACGATCCCGTTACCTATCACCAAACCAATGAATGTTGGTCGCTCGACTCCATCCGTAGAACCTTCCAAATTATTGTAAATGCTATCGCTTCTCTATAAAAATAAAAGAGTTTATCAATGAATCCTAAAT
>CAJUJI010000184.1 GCA_910586875.1 uncultured Anaerotruncus sp.
ATCGTACAGCCCGCGGAAATCAGCGACAGCCCAAACAGCTCGGTCGAATTCATCGACCGGCCGCCTGCATAAGCGCGATGTCCGCCTGCCATATTCTCACCCGCAATCTCGCCCTGCTCCACCGCATTCAGCCAGATTGCGCGCACCGCAGACTCTCCCTCTGGATAGCCCACCGTCTTCACCACATCTCCTGCGGCATAAATATCCGGCAGCGCTGTATGCAGCCGCTCATCTACCTGGACTCCGCGCGCATATTCTATGCCGGTTGCTTCCAGCATTTCCAAGTTCGGACGCACGCCAGCGCTGACAATCACGCAATCGGCCGCCAACCGCTCGCCGTTGGCAAGCCGCACACCGCAAACCTTGCCATCCGCTGTTTCCAGCTGCTCCACCGAGGCCGAAAGCCGCACCTGTACACCTGCGTCCTCGGTCGCCTGCCGCAGCAGCTCTGCGGCGGTTTCGTCCAACTGCCGCACCATCAGACGGTCAGCCAACTCGACAATACAAACCTTCATACCGCAGCTGCTCAGCGCTCGCGCCGCCTGCATTCCGACCAGTCCGCCGCCGACCACAACCGCGTGTGCCTTTGGGCGCAGCGCAGCGGAAATTTTTTCCGCGTCCGCTTTATCCCACATGCAGTACACGCCGTCGATTGAAAGGTCCGCCCAGGGCGGCAGAAACGGCCGCGAGCCGGTTGCCAGCAGCAACCGATCATATGTCAGCTGTTCGCCGTCATCCAGCACCACCTGATGCTCTCGCGGCAGCACCTGTTGCACCTTTTTGCCCAAACGGGTCTGCACCTGATACTGCTCGTAAAACTCGGGCGCAAAATACAGATCCTCCTCCTGCATTTCACCGGTCAGATATTCCGGTACCATAATGCGGCTGTAAGGCAAATTTTCCTCTGGAGAGACCATGGTTATCCCGCCGGATGGGTCCAGCCGCCGGATTGCCTTGACTGCATTGACCGCTGCGGGACCGTTTCCCGCAATCAGATAGTTCATCAAAAAGCCTCCTCCTGCGGTTAGTTCTCGTCGATACACCAGACGTCTACCAGCTCTTCCAGCAGCTTCTGGGCGCGGCGGGGGTTGAATACACCGCAAACGCAGGGGGTCGCCAAATAATTGGCGGCTTCCTCCGCTGTACGCCGCCCGCGTTTTATATCCATCAGCATCTTTTTTACAAACGTCTGGGAAACCATCCCATGTCCGCACATGGTTGTGACCTCCAGAAGCTCCTCCTCTGGCAGCCGGTTGGTGCGCCCGCGAATGCCAAGCGAAACCTCTACCGTATGGCGGTCGATGCCTTCATCGCGCAACAGGCCATCCACATTTTCCAAAATACCCGAAATGGTGATGGAAATGCCCAGGTCCGCAGCCTTCAGCTCGCGCACGGCTCCCTTGAGGTCGGCCTTGCTGGTGAAAACGCCATGCACGATTGAGGTGTCCTGCACCCCTTCCATAATCGCCTTTTTGCCCACCAGATAGTAACCGCCGGTTTTCATGTCGCCCATGTTAACCCAATGGTATTTATCGACAATCCGCAAAAACTCCTGCAACGCAAAATGGGAATTTTCCGAATTGAAGCCCTTCGCGGACATTGCAAAAATGACATAGTCCTGCGAAAGTGAATCCAAGCTTCCGCGCCGGTGCAAGGTATGTGACATTATTGCCGCGCCCCCTTTACCTCTAATTTTCCAAGCCCGATGTTGGTTTTACCGTTGCGGGTATACCAGCGATGTCCCGCCTCCATTACCTTGAGGCTTGGCACGCTCAAATCTTCATCACAGCGGCAGACCAGATCGATTGAAAATACCGTATCAATCTTTTTCGCAACCTTTTCGAGCACATCCAGAATTTTCACAATCTGGTCGAGCGGTACGATCATCTCCACGATGCAGGAGAGCACCTTCTCATCCAGCACCTCTGGATTCATCTTTCCGGTCGACTTATCCACCAGCAGATTGGTCAGCGGATTTTGTGGCTCAAACTCCACGCCCAGCGGCGCAAGCGCCATAAACACCTTTTCCGCGTCGCGCAGGCGCGCACCGATGCCAGGCCGCCCCATCTCCGCTGACATGCCCGCAAAGCCGCGTTTATAGCGGTCGGTGATGTCGTTGGTTTTCATCTCCTCTGTGCCACGTCCTGGCACAGCCGTTTCTTTATGGATTGCAAGCGGGTTGCTGAAGGTGCCGCGTATCGAACGCGGCCAGGTGGTCTCCGGCTGATGCAGTGCATCCACCGGACAGACCTTCGCGCGGTAACAGATTTCGCAGTCTACACATTCGTCCTCGTTGACCACACAGAACACCTTATTGCCGCGCGTTGTGCGGGCAAAGTCTATCACCTGCATGATGCAGAACGGACGGCACTGCCCGCAGCCCACGCATTTTGTTGCGTCTATGCGCATGAGTGTCCCCCTCCTTAATAGCCGATGATTTCATGCACCTTGCGGTCAAAGTCCTCTTTGGTGCCGCAGAGGATGCGCTTATGGATTTCATCCGCCAACGCGTGGTTGCCCTCTACCGGCAGCTCGGTCGCGGTCATAACCGGGAAGCCTGCATCACCCAAGGTCAGCGCGCGGGCGATATCATCGCCGCAGCTCAGCTCCGGAATGAAGATTGCAGCAACCTTATCCTTGAGCTGCTCCTGGTAAACCAGCGCCTCACTGAGATAGCCGCTTCCACAATAAACATGCTCGCCGATCAAATCATATTTGACCAAAGCCGCTGCTGCATTTCCAAATACCATGCAGCCAATTCCTGCGTCGGCAAACTTTTCGACCATATTCTTGAGAATCTCGTCCACCGTCTGTTTGACGTTGCTGCCGCCGCCAATCAGCACCACCTTATCATACAGCGCCGTTTTGCGGATAATCTGCGCCCAGCTGCGCACGCGGATAATCGCGCTTGCAGAGTCCGGCCGCACCTTTTTCGGGTCGCGCTTTTGGAACGCCTGCGCAGCGCGCTGCAAGATCTCGTCAGGCTTGAGATTGGTGCCCATCACCGCAGTATGATAATGCGCCGCCACGTTCTTACCAAGGTTCGGGGTGCGGTTGCCAATCAGGTACGCATCCACCAAACCGGTCAGCATCGCAAATTCGATGTCGCCCTGTGCTGCGACGGTGTCGCGGCGGGAGCAGATTTCCCCAACCAACGCAATTTTAAAGCCGCGTGCGCCAGCATTCTCCGCAACCTCGCGGTGAAGCGCCGCATACTCGGTCAGCTCGTCAAGCGCCTCTATCGAAACACCCTCCGCGCAGATGTTGATACGCTCAGGGTCCAGCACGCCCATTCCAACAGAGGTGGTGCCGTCCCAGCCCTCCTTATGCTTCTCCGCGCAAGCCTCACGCGCTGCATTTAGCAAAGATTCAATGTGATTTTCGGTATAGTAAGAGGGCTTCTCCATCCAGTCCATCAGACGATGATAAACCAAGTCCGCTGTGGTAAATCCGCAAACGGTCTTCTCCTCTGTACGTGCAAACGGATTTAAACGGCAAGGGCCCATTGCGCAGGTGCTGCAAGTAAGGCCCATCCGCCCGAAGCCGTCCTGTGGCAGCATCCGCTCGTAATAATTCCAGGAAAGTCCAATTCCGTGCTCCCGCGCAAAGGTCAGATATTTGCGCGCTGCCGGATCGATTGTTTTTCTTCTAATTTGAGCCATAACGATAGTTCCTCCTGTCTTTATAGTTCGTCGTGCATGGTCTGTTCTCGAAGCTGTTCTACCTTCTCTTCAATCTCCTGCGCGCTGAGCAGCTGGATTGCGCCGGTGGGACAGGCAGCCATACAATACGGCTGCTCCATCTGGAAGCACCGGTCACATTTGTCTGCGCAGTGCTTTTCGCTGGCTGGCGCGATTGCGCCATAGGGACAGGACATCACACACATCCAGCAGTTGATGCACTTTTCACTGTCGATGAATTTCACGCCGGTTTCTGGGTCCATCTGCAATGCGCCGGTTGAACAGATGCGCAGACAGGGTGCATCGTCACATTGACGGCAATGCACAGTAAACGGCTTGCCGCCGTCGCTATGTACATGGACACGCGCACGCGGCAGAATTTCCTCCCGCACCGCTGTGGCCAGATTTTTCGTGACCGACCCGCGTTCCACTGCGCACCGTAGCTCACAGGTTTTGCAACCCATGCAGAGCCGGCGGTCCACATAAAATCGTTTCATGTTTTCCATGTTGAGCCTCCCATTTTTATACTCAAGGCTGCCGTTCCGACAGCCCATACCATACGGAATTTGTATCTTTGAGCTTGTTTTTGCCCGTCCTACAGGTTCAAAAAGGGTTGTTCACAGTTATTATACAGCATTCCACAGGCAGATTTCGATAAAAAATTTGCTCCTGCCAAAACTTTGTAATACCCGACAAAAATTTTATATCCATTCTGTCACAGCGCACAAACCACATCGATTTAGACAAAAAATTTTGCGCGCGGCGATCACCGGAAAACCAGCGCCATTTTTTTAGCGGCGAGAATTCGCCCATCGGCATAGGGCGTGCAGCGTTTGATGAAATCACGCGCAACCGCGCCCTGAAAGCGGCTTGCTACGGCAGTTTGGCCACAAGTCTTCCAAAAATCTTGTCGATTTTTGGGGTGCATCTTGACGGTAGAATCGCTGGATTCCCTGATTTTTTCTGGGAGCAAGGTATTAGACACAGTATAACATAATCTCATATATTTGTCTATTTCCTATCCTTGGCTTTTTGTTTGACTTTTAGAA
>CAJUJI010000185.1 GCA_910586875.1 uncultured Anaerotruncus sp.
ACATAAAAAGTAAATTTCCACAGAACATATAAATTGTAAAATGCGGCGTTGTTCGCCCAAAAAACTGTGTAAAAACCAAAGCCATCACTAGCAGCTGCAACAATGGCGCTAACACACTCCAAAATATCCCCAAAAATGTTCGTTTATATTTCTTTTTAAAATCCCGTTTGATCAGCTCTTCAAAAAGAAAACGATTTTTTCTCAATCGCTCTAGCATAAATCTCTCCTAAATGGAAGACTCCAGAATGATATCACAAATTCTGTCCACATCGGCCTTTGTTAGCTCCGCATAAAGCGGTAAGCATAGAATTTGAGCCGCTATCTCTGCTGCTACTGGCGTATTTTGGATTATAAATCGCTCTGTATAAACAGGGAAAGCAGAAGTAAGCGGATAAAAATATTTTCTCGCAAAAATTCCCCGTTTCGCAAGTCTATCTGCAACCTCATCTCTGCTTTTCCCAAATCGTTTTGGCAGAACCTGCAAAGGCATATAAGCGTAATTTGACTTGATCCCAACTTGTTCTTTGCAGATTACCAATCCTACCTGTCCTGAAAGCCGTTCACGGTATCTACATGCGGCTGATCGACGCATACTGATCTGTTCTTCAAGATGCCGTAGATTGCAAAGCCCCATCGCCGCTGCAAATTCTGTCAGCTTTGCATTGGTACCTAAAATTTCCGCTTCTTCTCCGTCAAACATACCAAACTGTCTCCATGCTGCAAAGCGTTTGGAGAGTTCAGGCTGATTATGTACCAAACAGCCGCCTTCTATGGTGTGGAACACCTTCGTAGCATGAAAACTGAACATGGAGATATCACCAAGGCTACCAACGCTTTTATCCCCATCCCATACGCCAAATGCATGGGCAGCGTCATAAATTACCTTTAAATGATGCTTTTGTGCAATCTCCTGAATTTTGTGCCAACTGCACAAGTTACCATAAACATGCACTGGAGCGATGGCAACTGTTTTTTCCGTAATGAGCATTTCTATTTTCTCTGGATCAATTGTATAAAAATCCGGCTCAATATCACAAAATACCGGTACCAAACCACGGCTAGCGATTGCCAGAGTCGTCGATGCAAATGTGAATGGAGTGGTTATCACCTCAGAGCCTACTGGAAACATAGAAAATGCCGCCTCTAGCGCCTGATGGCCATTTGAAAAAATAGAAACCTCTGGCACATCCAGGCACCTTTTTAATTCCTGTGCTAGCTTCTGGTGTTTTGGTCCCGCATTCGTTAGCCAACGGTTTTCCCATATGCTTTTGATTTCTTCCATATACTCTTTCAACGGGGGCATAGATGGTCTTACTACATTGATTTTTTCCACAAAATTATCTCCCTACCAGACGAGAACCTATTCAAAAATAAAGAAACAGCAATTTTTTCTGAACAGCTCTAATCCATACACATATTTTGAATTTCCCCAACCAGCTTACTTTAGTGGAGAATTTTTTCTGCTTGCTTGATACACATACAAGGATTTTCTATCCGGTCTACAAAGACCTGAATCTAGTTAAAAAAAGGGTTATAACAAAAACCATTTGCTCTCCTAAACAGAAAGATAAACGTTGTTCAAATCATCCGCACATCTCTCAGTTCTCTACTACACATGCACAGTCAATCACTTTTTGGCTGCCCACGATTTTGCCAACCTCTTAAGCATATCTTGCATAGAACAACCTCCCAAACACCTTTAAAACTGATACATTTTTTCATAATATTGGGTATAAACGCCAGAGGTAATATTTTGCATCCAATTTTTATTCGCAAGATACCATGCAATTGTTTCCGCAATCCCTTGTTCGAAACTATGGGATGGCTTCCAGCCTAGCTGAGTGGTTATTTTTGTATTGTCAATCGCGTAGCGGCGGTCATGCCCCGGACGATCTTTTACATAGCGGATCAAGCCTTTATCCTTGCCCATCGTTTCTAAAATTAAATTCACAATTTCAATGTTAGCTTTTTCGTTATTTCCTCCAATATTGTATATTTCACCCACCCCTCCTTTCTCCAAAACCGTAAGGATTGCTGAACAGTGATCCTCCACATGCAGCCAATCCCGTATTTGCAGGCCATCGCCATAAACTGGTAAAGGCTCATCTACCTGACAATTATGGATCATAAGCGGAATCAGTTTTTCTGGAAATTGGTACGGTCCGTAGTTGTTGGAACAACGGGTAATATTTACTGGTAAGCCAAAGGTTTCATAATAAGCCTTTACAATAAGGTCTGCAGAAGCTTTTGAAGCTGAATAGGGACTATTAGGGGAAAGCGGCGTTGTCTCAGTGAATAGTCCTTCTTTTCCTAACGCTCCGTAAACCTCATCCGTCGAAACCTGAAGGAATTTTACCCCTTCGCGGTATTCCCGGCAGTACTTGTTTCCCGCCTGCTTGCTCCAGTGCTTTTGTGTGGTCTCCAAGAGCGCCTGCGTTCCAATAATATTAGTGGTTAAAAAGGTTTCTGGCTCTGTAATACTGCGGTCAACATGGCTTTCTGCTGCAAAATTAACCACTGTATCAAACTGATACTGAAGAAATAATTGATCCAATAGCCCATGATCCCGGATATCCCCTTTTTTAAAAATATAACAAGTCTCCTCCTCAATCTCTGAAAGATTTTCCAAATTGCCCGCATAGGTGAGCGCATCCAGATTTACAAGGATTTCACAAGTTATATGTTTTAGAAAATACTTTATAAAATTTGACCCAATAAATCCCGCTCCACCTGTAACTAAAATCCGTTTCATCTTTTTTCCTCCGCAACCTGAACCAGATACTTACCGTAATCTGTTTTTAATAATGGCTGAGCAAGCTTTAACATCTGTTCGCAGTCTATGTAACCCTTTCGGTAGGCAATTTCCTCAATACAGGAAACAGAAAGCCCCTGCCTGCTTTGTATAACCGAGACGAATCTCGCAGCTTCTAAAAGTCCATTATAGGTACCCGTATCGAACCATGCCATCCCCCGCCCAAAAATCTCAACCTTCAAGTCCCCATGCTTAAGATATTCATTGTTTACAGATGTGATCTCCAGCTCCCCGCGTGAGGATATCTCTATATTTCGTGCAATCTCAACCACATCATTGTCATAAAAATAAAGTCCTGGAACCGCATAATGAGAGCGTGGATTTTGAGGCTTCTCCTCAATCGAAAGCACCTGCCCATTTTCTCCAAATTCTACTACACCAAATTCTTGAGGATTGGGCACACGATATCCAAAGATAACCGCGCCCTTTTCAAGTTTGGAGGCACGATCAAGAGAGGTTGAAAGATATCCGCCGTAAAAGATATTATCCCCTAGAATAAGCGCTACCTTGTCTTGACCAATAAACTTTTTCCCTATTATAAAAGCCTCTGCGAGTCCTCGTGGCTCCCTCTGTTCTTCATAGGAAAAGTTCATCCCTAGCTGGCTTCCGCTTTTAAATAGCCGCTGGAAATTCGGCAGATCATGCGGGGTGGAAATGATCAGAATATCCCGAATCCCCGCAAGCATAAGTGTAGAAAGTGGATAATAGATCATCGGCTTATCATAAACAGGCAACAATTGTTTCGATACCGCATGTGTAATTGGATAAAGCCGCGTACCAGAGCCGCCAGCTAGGATGATTCCTTTCATAAGCTTCTCCTTGATTGTTTATTTTTCTATTTCACAAGCACTGCCAGCCTTAACAAATGCTTTTTCCTCAACTGTTTTTATCGAAGGTGGCAAAACTATTTTTTCCATTTTTTCATTTGTAAATGCCCAATCTTTAATAACCGTTACCGGTTTTCCATTCATGCTTTCAGGAACCTTAACCCTCGTATAGAGTCCCACATATTTGGTAATCTCTATGTGGTCATAATACTCTCTGAAATTCCAATTCCAACTAGCACGATTATAGAAAAATTGTTTCAATATCCAATTATCCAATAATTTCTTGGTGATTTGGCCATTGATAAATGTATGCCCTCCACTTAATTGTAACGGTAGCTGTTCTCCACCACCATTTAATTCAATTAATACAGGTTCCCCCTCTGGATCTACTGCAAAATCCCAGGATATATACCGCAACTGTGGAATTGTGGAATGTAGTTTTTTTGCTGTATCAATCACCTTATCAACATATGGCAATTTTTTCCCTTTAAAAGTATATCCGTTGGGATGTTGATAAACTTTATTTCCATCATGATCATAGGCATAATCAAACAATTCTCCGTCTTGTTTCAACAAAATCATTAAGCCGCCTGATCCCAAATTATCTACTTCTTTATCTCCAATCCCCATACGAAAAAGCACAGCAACTAAACATATATCCATTTCATAACTAAATGTGATAACCCGTAATGTATTTAACGATTCCGGATGTGGCTCTGAATAGGAACAATGTGCTGTTACGATTTCTTCGCAAACAAAATTAGTGTAATATCTCCCTAGAATCTCCTGAATTTTTTCTTTTGAATCACCCTTTCGTAAAAATGAAATACCTTCCCCACCTCCTCCTTCCCATGGTTTCACAATCAATTTTTGATGTTCAGGTAAGCCCAACTTCTGAAAACAAATTTCACAAGCATCTTCTTTGCTGATAATATCTCTGTTTGCATCATAATTCCGATTAGAAAC
>CAJUJI010000186.1 GCA_910586875.1 uncultured Anaerotruncus sp.
ATTTACAAGGTCAATTTAAAAATGATTTAGTTGATTGAATAAAAATACAGAATAATTTACTGAAATTTTCAATAGATCTGCCAATTGACAAATGAGAAAAGAAGATTGTATGATAATCACAAATGAAAACGCTTTCAAAATGCTGCAACTAATTCGCCGTCTGATGAAAACAGGCGTTGTTTGGAGGTTTGCTCTATGAAAAAGGGAGCGTTGGAAGGCGTCACTGTAGTCGATCTCACCCGCGTTTTGGCGGGCCCATACTGCTCTATGATGTTGGCAGATATGGGAGCCAATATTATCAAAATTGAAAAGCCAGGGGTAGGAGATGACAGCCGTGCGCACTTTCCACATGTGAATGGGGAAAGCGTCTATTACATCAATCTCAACCGCAACAAACGCAGCATGACGCTGGATTTAAAAGCGCCAGAGGGGAAGGAAATTTTTCGCCGCCTGATTCAAAAGGCGGATATTGTGCTGGAAAATTATCGCCCAGGTGTAATGGAGCGTCTGGGGTTGGGGTATGAGGAGCTGAAAAAGATTAACCCTGGCTTGGTTTATGGCTGTGTTTCCGGATTTGGGCATTATGGACCTTATCAAGATCGAGCTGGCTATGATATTATCGGGCAGGCGATGGGAGGGCTGATGAGCACGACCGGTTGGCCGGATGGACAGCCCACACGTTCAGGGACCGCAATTTCCGATGTAATGGGCGGTATCAGCCTCGCGGTTGGAGTATTGGCCGCCTATATTTCCAAAGAAAAAACCGGAGTTGGGCAGATGGTAGATGTCTCTTTGGTGGATTCGGTGGTTTCGGCGCTGGAGATCATCAACCAAATTTATCTGATAACCGGCCGCGTTCCGGGGCGCATTGGCAACCGTTATGAGGCGTCCTTCCCTTACGATTCGTTTACCGCAAAGGATGGTATGTTGGTCATTGGTGCCGGAAACGATAAGCTGTTTAATCTGATGTGTGAGGCGATGAATTTAAACGAGCTGCCACAGGACGAACGGTTTTATACCAATCTGAAAAGGGTGGAGCATCACGCAGAGCTCAAGCTGATCATGGAGGAGTGGCTCAAGGAGCACACGGTGGCAGAAACGGTGGATTTGCTTTTGTCAAAGGGTGTGCCGGCGGGCCCGATCTACAGCATCGACCAGGTGGTAGCGGACCCACATATTGCGGTTGCCAGAGAAATGTTCGTGCAAACAGAGCATCCCGTTGCAGGCAAGCTCACCATTACCGGAAATCAGGTGAAGCTCAGCGAGACGCCGGTGCAGTTTAAGCGCACAGCACCTACTCTGGGGCAGCACACCAAGGAGCTGCTGCAAGAAACGCTCGGGATTACAGAGGAAGAATTTGAGCAGCTGAAGGCGAAGAATATATTTTAGCAGAATGGAGGGTACAAACCATGCAGCTTCCGCAGAGGGTGCTTTTAAAAGAGGTCGGCACCCGCGATGGGTTCCAGATGGAAAAACAGTGGATTCCCACAAAGCATAAAATTGAAATTTGCAACCTGCTTTCAGACTGCGGTTTTCAGGAGATGCAGTTTATTGCATTTGTACACCCAAAGGCGGTCCCGAATATGGCCGATGCAGAGGAGGTTTTGCAAAACATCCGCCGCAATCCGCACACAAACTATTCTGCGCTGATCCCCAACCGAAAGGGCTTTGAACGGGCCTATGCCAATGGAATCAGGCAGGTGGAGATGACCATGTCAGCGACAGATTCCCACAATATCAGCAATTTAAACTGTACAACCCAGCAGTCCCTGAAACGGGTGGAGGAATGTTTGGCGCTGGGGTTGGATATGAAGCTTGCGGTTGGAATTGCGGTGGCGTTCGGCTGTCCATTTGAAGGCAGGCCGCCGTTTGAGCGGATCAAATGGATTGTAGACAGCTTGGTTGGCATGGGAATTCGGGAGATCGGCCTTGCGGACACAAGCGGCGTAGGAGATCCCAGACAGGTTTATGAATATGCGTGCCGCCTACGGGAAGCGTATCCCGAGGTTCACTATTATTTTCATCCGCATAATACACATGGCACTGCAATTGCAAACGTCATCGCGATTTTACAGGCGGGCATTACAACGATCGATACATCGGTCGCGGGGCTGGGCGGCTGTCCCTATGCGCCGGGGGCCTCTGGCAATGTGGCGACAGAGGATCTGGTTCAGGTGCTGGAAGCGATGGGGATTGACACCGGAATAGACATCGATAAGCTGATTGCAGCGGCAAATCGCACCGAGGAGGTGGTGGGCCATAGTGACAGTGCCACCCTTCGGGCTGGAAAGCTGGATCAGATCGTGGAGGGCGGTCCGCATTACCAGTGTAACCTCTGAAATTCGGCCACAGAGCCAGGAAAATTTTTAGCAGAAATTGCGTTGTTCCCGCAAATATGTTAGAATATAGAGGAAAACAAGATTGTTTTTTGTTTTGCAGGTCCCAGGTTTTAAAATCGAAACACAGAAAGGGAGGGTATGTTGCTGCATGACCATTATGGACATAGCTGCCGAGGCTGGTGTATCGATTGCAACGGTTTCTCGTGTATTAAATCAGCCGGAAAAGGTAAAGCCGAAAACACGGGAACGGGTCCAGGCAATCCTCAAAAAACATCATTATAGGCCAAATGCAATTGCACAAGGGCTGGTGCGCAACACCCTCCATACGGTGGGGATTCTCTCGGTGGATATTCGCAGAGAGCATTTTTCCACATCCGCATACACGCTGGAAAGCCTGTTTTTTGATTGGGGTTATACCACCATCCTTTGCAATACAGGAAATGATCTGCGAAAAAAAATCGAGTATCTTCGGATTTTGGCGGAGCGCAAGGTGGATGGTCTGGTTCTTTTGGGCTCGATCTTCTGTCATCCGGATATTGAGCAGGCCATCGCCCGATATATGCCGCACACGCCAATCATCTTAACAAACGGTCAGATGCCGCTGCCAAACATCTACTCGATTCTGGGGGACAATGCGCGCGGAATGGAGCAGCTGGTGGAACATATTGTGCACAAGGGCTGCAAAAAACCGCTGCTGATTCATCAGGATTTGTCGCTGAATGCCCAGAGAAAGCTGGCCGGTTTTCGGCTTGGTATGCAGCTTTGCAATCTGCCGGTTGAGGAGCATACAATATGGTCCTGCGGGCGTGAGGACGAAACCGGAATTTCTGTGATTGATCCGATTTTGCAAACCGTCTCGGATTTTGACGCGCTGATTTGTGCAGATGATTTGATGGCGATTGGGATTATACGATATTTAAAGGACCGTGGAATCAGCGTTCCAAAGGATATTCGCGTAACAGGCTATGGGAATTCCAGGCAGGGCAGTTTATCCATCCCAAGCTTGACCACGATTGACAGCAAAGAGGTGGAGATGGCCGAAACCGCAGCCAATATGCTGCATCAGATGATCGAGAAAAAAGAATCTTTACAGGAACATTTTCCTGTTTTTGTAAAACCAGAGCTGATCATACGGGAGAGTGCTTAAAAGGCGGGAGTTTTCCCGCCTTTTTTATTTGCAATTTTTGGATGTGTTTTATAGAGCGGATTGGGAGGCTGTTTCAGACAGAAATCGCGTAGCGTCAGCCTGGATGGTGGTCACCAGCTCTTGCAGCGCCGGATATTGGTGGTGAGCCTGTTTGGAATAAAACAAGCAAAAATCGCCTTTTGCAAAGCTGCCCTGAAAGGGGACATAAACAAGCTCCCCTTCAGCCACCCGTTCATACCGTTTCAAAATTGGGTAATAGGAGAGTGCATATACCTCTGGAGAGCTGGCAACCAGATTGATCACTGCATTTACCGATTCCAGCTGCATCGCATGAGAGACCGAAACAATAGGGATGATCCGGTTTAGCAAGGGCGCAAGCGCACTGGAAGGTGAATCCACAGAGGAGGTCATTGCAAGATAATAGTCTTTTAAATCTGCGGGTGTTACCCGCTCTTTTTTTGCCAAATTGCTATGTTTACTCACCAAACAACAATATTCCCCTTCAAATAAAACAATAGGATGATTGCCCTGAATTTTAATATATTTTTCGACAGGGTTTTCCTGGTTACAGATAAAAAGCACCAATACAGGCCGCTCGGTGTTTTGGGAAATATATTGTTCGGGTGTTCGGTTTAGTGTGCAGTTGATCTGCACATTGGGATGTAGCTTTTTGAACTGGAGCACCACATTGGGGAGGATAAAGTTCGGGAAGGAGGACTGAATGTACACATCCACAACCTCCAGCGTCCGCTGGCTGGAAAGGTTGAGCCAGCCGTTATAATAGGCCACCACCTGTTTGGCTTCAGGCAAAATTTTTTTGCCAGCTTCGGTGAGCTGGATACCTGATTTTTTTCGCAGAAAAAGCTGTACCCCAAGCTCCTTCTCAAACGATTGCAGCGATTTTGTAAGGCTTGGCTGAGCAATATACAGCTTTTGAGCAGCTTCGTTAATTGAACTGGATTCTGCCAGAGCAATAAAATATTCCAAAACTGCTATTTTCAAGAGAAGCGCCCCTTTCCATTC
>CAJUJI010000187.1 GCA_910586875.1 uncultured Anaerotruncus sp.
ATAAAATACAACAGGTAGTTGCAGCGGTAGCGTCTGCGATAGGCTCCGCGATGATGACCGCCATCGTTTTTGGGGAGATGATCTGCGGCAGCAGCAGCACCAACGGAATTAGCAGCACCAATTTGCGCAGCACAGCGATTAGGATAGAAACCTTTGCCTGTCCCAGCGCAATAAACGACTGCTGAAAAGCCATCTGAAAGCCCATTAGCAGCATCCCTAGGAAGAAAATGCGCATGGTGGAACAGGCCAGTGTGACGACTGCTGGATCGTTGGAGAACAGCCGCACAGGAATAGCGGGAAAAAAGATGGTGATAATCCAGAACAAGGTCGCACCGCCGACGCAAAAGATAGTCATATACCGGATGGCAGCTTTCACCCGCGAAAAATTCTGTGCACCATAATTATAGCTGATGATCGGCTGGGCGCCCTGGGCAAATCCCTGAATCGGCATCATAAAAAACTGCATAATGCTGCTCATAATTCCCATTGCACCGACATATAAATCACCGCCATAGGCTTGCAGCGACTTGTTAAACGAAATTTGCACCAGACTTTCGGTACTTTGCATAATGAATGGAGAAAGCCCCAGAGCCAGTGCGCTGGCGGCAATAGCGGGGCGTATCCGCAGATATTTGCGTTGCAGCCGCAGCTTGCCGCGTTCGGAGAGGAGGAACTTGAGCACCCATACCGCTGAAACCATCTGGGAGAGGATGGTGGCAAGCGCTGCGCCCCTTACCCCCATTCCAAAACCGAAAATCAAGATAGGGTCCAGCAGGATGTTCAGCGCCGCGCCGATACAGACGGTCCCCATCGCGGTTTTGGCAAAACCCTGCGCGGAGATGAACGAATTCATTCCCAGGGAAATCTGCACACCCAATGTCCCCCAAAGATAAATGTTCAAATAGCCCTGTGCAAACGGCAGGGTATCCGCGCTTGCGCCAAACAGTAGCAGCAAGGGCGTTTGAAACAGGAACAAAATGGTGGTAAGCAGCACCGAGACGGTACAGAGCATCGCAAAGCAGTTCCCAAGCATCTGCTCGGCCTCCTCCAGCTTGCCTTCCCCCATCCGGATGGAGGCCAGTGGTGCGCCGCCGTAACCGATCAGCGCCGCAAATGCAGAAACAATCATAATAATCGGAAAGGTCACGCTCACCCCTGTGAATGCGAGTGTGCCAACCTCGGGGATTCGTCCAATATAGATGCGGTCCACAACATTATAAAGCGCATTGATTAGCTGCGCTGCAATTGCCGGTGTAGAAAGCGACAGAATTAAATGGGGAATGCTATCGGTTGCAAAGCGGGAATCATTCTGCTTTTGCATTTTAGAGTCTCCTTTATCAAGCGTTTATGATATAGTATACTCGATTTCCCCGCAGTTTGCAAATTAGGCCAAATTATGGTATCATAAACAAAATACAATCAGCGCTGTTGTGTAAAGCTTTATGAAATACAGCTCCGGGCTACAATCGTTGACCGAAACGACATGCAGGTTGTAATCAGGAAAGGAGCATTCCTATGACAAATTTTTCTTACTGTGTTCCGACAAAGATTGTTTTTGGCAAAGGGGTGGAGGAGCAAGCCGGCCAAGAAATTCTTGCCTGCGGCGGGAAAAAGGTGCTACTGCATTATGGCGGTGGTAGTGCAGAACGGTCTGGGCTACTCGGCCGGATCGAGCGTTCACTGGAGGCGGCGGGACTTCCCTATGTCCGGTTGGGCGGCGTGGTGCCTAACCCGCGGCTGAGCCTGGTACGGGAAGGCATAGCACTGTGCAAACAGGAGAATGTCGATTTCATTCTTGCGGTTGGCGGCGGCAGCGTCATCGATTCGGCAAAAGCAATTGGTTATGGGATTGTGCATGACTTTGACGTTTGGGATATCTTTTCCAAAAAACGCGCGCCTACAGGCTGTGCGCCGATTGGTGCAGTGCTCACCCTTTCAGCAACCGGCAGCGAAACCAGCGCTTCCACCGTTATTACCAATGAAGACGGCTGGCTAAAACGCTCCGGAAACTCGGAATATATCCGCCCGCGTTTCGCGCTGATGAATCCGGAGCTCACCTATACCTTGCCTCCCTACCAAACCGCGAGCGGCGGTGTTGATATCATGATGCACACGATGGAGCGTTATTTTACCGCGCCAGCGGATGCTGAGCTGACCGACCGCATGTGCGAGGCGCTGCTGAAAACGGTGATCCATAACCTGCCAATCGCGCTTGCCAATCCGGAGGACTACAACGCACGTGCGGAGCTGATGTGGGCGGGCAGCTTGTCCCATTGTGATCTGCTCAATGCTGGCCGTGACAGAGGCGATTGGTCCTGCCACCAGATGGAGCACGAGCTAGGCGGCATGTTTGACGTGGCACACGGCGCGGGGCTGTCGGCGATCTGGGGAAGCTGGGCGCGGTATGTTTACCAGCATAATATCGGACGGTTTGCGCAGTTTGCAGTAAACGTTATGGATTGCACGCTTGATTTTGCACATCCGGAGCGCACCGCGCTGGAGGGCATCTGTGCAATCGAAACCTTCTTCCATTCGGTGAATATGCCGACCAATATTAAGGAACTGGGCTTCACCCTTACCGATGCGCAGATTACCGAGCTGGCACACAAATGTGCGTTTGACGGAACTCGCACAATCGGATCGTTCCAAACGCTAAATGAGCAGGACATGGCTGCGATCTTTACCGCAGCGAGATAAGAAAACCAGTAGAAGTGGCGGGATGCTGTTTGTAGACGGCTTCCCGCCAAAAATTTGGCAGCACTTGATCAGCTGGCATAAACCGGGTGGCAGAACAGCAAAGAAGGCAAAAAAATCACATGAGCCCCGATATCCTCTTGACCCACGCTCAAAAGCCCGATATAATAAGGTTTTAGGAAAGAATTTAGAGAGGATGAAATCGCTTGCAGCATGATGAAAAAACGATGGAAAAAATCGTAAACCTTTGTAAGAGCCGCGGCTTTGTGTATCCTGGTTCGGAGATTTATGGCGGCTTGCAGAATGCTTGGGATTACGGCCCGTTGGGGGTTGAGTTTAAAAACAACGTCAAACGTGCCTGGTGGAAAAAATTTGTCCAGGAGTCTCCTTATAACGTTGGCCTGGATTCGGCGATTCTAATGAACCCGCAGGTGTGGGTTGCGTCTGGGCATGTAGGCGGCTTTTCTGATCCGCTGATGGATTGCCGCGACTGTAAAACCCGTCACCGCGCGGACAAGCTGATTGAGGATGAAACCGGCTCGCCGGCGGATGGCTGGACCAATGAGCAGATGCTCGCCTATATTCGGGAGCACCATATCAAATGCCCGAACTGCGGCAGTGAAAACTTTACCGATATCCGGCAGTTTAACCTGATGTATAAGACCTTCCAGGGCACCACCGAGGACGCAAAGAATGAGCTGTATCTGCGGCCAGAGACCGCCCAGGGTATTTTTGTCAACTTTATGAACGTCCAGCGCACCACCCGCAAAAAAATCCCGTTTGGCGTGGCGCAGGTGGGAAAATCCTTCCGCAATGAAATTTCACCAGGTAACTTTATTTTCCGCATCCGCGAGTTCGAGCAGATGGAGCTGGAATTCTTCTGCAAGCCGGACACCGATCTGGAGTGGTTTGATTACTGGCGTAGCTACTGCGAAAACTGGTTGCTCAGCCTGGGTATCAAAAAGGAACATATCCACATGCGCGACCATGAGAAGGAGGAGCTCTCCTTCTATTCTAAAGCGACCACCGATATTGAGTATCTGTTCCCGTCGCTGGGCTGGGGCGAGCTGTGGGGAATTGCTGATCGCACCAATTACGACCTGGGCCGCCATTCGGAGGTTTCAGGCAAGACGCTGGAATATTTCGATCAGGAATCGGGTGAGCATTATATCCCATATGTGGTGGAGCCATCGTTGGGCGCCGACCGCGTGACGCTGGCGTTCCTGTGTGATGCGTATGACGAAGAGGTTGTCAGTGTGGATGAGAAGGGCAAGGAGGACATCCGTGTAGTTATGCACCTTCACCCAGCACTGGCACCGTTTAAAGCGTGTGTGCTGCCGCTTTCTAAAAAGCTCGGTGAGAAGGCCGGCGAAATTTATCAGACGCTTGCAAAGGAATATATGGTTGATTACGACGATGCAGGATCAATTGGTAAGCGTTACCGCCGCCAGGATGAGATTGGAACACCGTTCTGCATTACCTACGATTTTGACAGTGAGACGGATGGTTGTGTCACCGTCCGTGATCGTGACAGCATGGCACAGGAGCGGGTAAAGATTGAAGAATTATCCGCCTATCTGAAAGAGAAAATTATGTTCTGAGGATTTTATCGGTGCTGTTATATACACCCCATTGAGGCGGAATTTTCGCCCTATGATGCGATGGGCTGTGCGAAAAGTTTCGCCAGCCTTTTGCTCTGGCCTAAGAACCGCCGTTATGCGGCAGATCATGCAAAAGTTTCGCCAGCCTTTTCAAAGGCTGCGGATTCCAAAGGCGGCGCCTTTGGCCGCGCTTCGCAAAGCGCGGA
>CAJUJI010000188.1 GCA_910586875.1 uncultured Anaerotruncus sp.
CATTTAAATAGGATAATTTACTAAAATTTATTGGTTATACCATAAGAAGAAAATATGTTTAAACTTAACTTATAATATTTTTATAAAAATTGCAAGGGATATTTGTGGAAAATCGAAAATTCGGGAAATGAGCTATTGTTTTGGTAAATTATTTGGCCTATAATGATAGAAGAAAAGAAGGTAATCTTGAGCTAAAGGAGCGTGGCTTTTTTATGGCCTATACCAACAATGCCAGCCAGGTTATCAGCGACTTTATCGTAGAAAACATTCAATCGGGCACCTGGATTCCAGGGGACAAAATCTGGTCGGAAAGCGAGTTTTGCCAAAATTTGGACGTCAGCCGCATTGCGGTGCGTGACGCGATTGCCAATCTGTCCGCAATTTCAGTTTTAAAAAAGGTTAAGGGGTCCGGTACCTATGTGGAACAGCCGGAGAATGTCTCGTTAGAGGGAATCCGTTATTTTAAAATGACACCAGAGGATATGTTGGAGTTGATGGAATTCCGGTATCTGATGGACTCCTATTGTACTGAGCTGTTTACCCAGCGGGCGACCGACAAGGAAATACGTGAGCTGGAGGAATGCTATCACAAGATGATCGAGCATCGGGGGGATTTGGAAACCTATAATTTTTATTCCAATGAGTTTCATCTGCTCATAGCACGCGGCAGCAAGAACCATTTTATTCTCAAGGTGATTGAGTATCTGCGGGATAATATGCTCACCCATCAAAATGTACTTTCGCAGGATATCCAAAAGGAAAAGTTCAGAATCGGCATTTCCTACCACTATAAAATTTTGCAGGCGATTAAACAGAGGGATACAGAGATGGCAGGCACCTACTGCCGCTACCATATCCGCCGCTCGATGGAGCTGTACCGCAACGCAACCGCCCAAACAACACAAAACCGCCTGTTTAGCGAAAAGAATACAGCCCTGGAAAAATCTACCTAGAGGAAGAATTTCGCATAAAAAAAGAAAGCCCTTTTGGGGCTTTCTTTTTTACCTCTGCGATCACTGCGGGCTGCCCTAGGTCTGCAAAGGCTTGTCTTTTGGGAACAATGCCGCAGAGAACCCCGTCGAGGTCTATCGCTACAAATCATACAGCTGCGAATATCTCCCATCTATATGAACCGCTCCTGCGAAAAAATCCTCAATTATAATCTGGGCCAGATCCACTACCTCCACAAAATCCACCAATTTTCTATAAAAGCTCGCGAAATGAAAAAGCGGAGGAGCCCCCTTCGCTTTTATCCGCTATTTTTATTTTGAGGGTCTTGCTGATTCTTGCTGATCTTGCTCAAATAGCGGTAGATGCTTGCCTGCGAACAGCATAGCCGCTGGGCAATATAGTGAACCGCGCCCTTGAGCATAAACACGCCCCTTTGCTCCAATGCGCCGACAATCTTCATTTTTTCCTCCTGGGTTAGACGGTCGACCGGTGCGGAATTTTTGGCAAGCACCTGGGACAGCACATCCTCGGTCACAGCGGAGATGGAATTGTGAAAGCTTTCCCGTTCCTCGTCCGGCGCAGCGGTTTGCTCTACGGCTTCATAAGAGCGGTTTTTGCTTACAAATGCGTCGGGATGACAAAGCTGGAACAGCTTTGTGCTCAATTCCTGGTAACGGCTGTCGTCAAAATTGATGCAGAGCAGCCCTACCAGCTTTCCTGCGTCATCCTTAATGAACATGGTGGAGGAACGCAGGACCTTGTTTCCCACAGAAATGCCGCTGTAATTGATCCGATAGTCTTCCTGCTCATAGCTTTTCTCGGCAATCAGCTTGAGCGCAACATTGGTCAGCGGCGCACCAATCGAACGGCCGCTGATCTGTCCGTTTGCAATCGCAACAATCGAATTGTTCTTGTCGCTTAAATCGCACAGGGTAATTTCATAATCCGGTCCTAGAGCGCGGCTTAAAAATTCCACCAACTGGCTGTACTGCTTGATCATCGAACGAGTCATCTGTTTCACTCCGGTTTTTTTAGGTGCTTCGATTATAGCATACAACCGCATTTTCTGCAACCGAAAAGCTGCTTATTTGGCTGCTCAGAGGCGCTCTTATGGCGGTTGACAATTTTTTTTAATGGTGATAAACTACTATTATCAAGCAGTTTTAAAAGGAGGAGATCCCTATGAAACAAGTTATCAGCACCGAAAAAGCCCCATCCGCAATCGGGCCGTATTCTCAGGCGGTTGCCACCGGCTCGATGGTGTTCACATCCGGTCAGCTTCCGATTGATCCTGCAACCGGCGCCTTTGCAGAGGGTGGCATTGCGGCACAGACCCGACAGTCGCTCACCAATGTCCAAAAGGTGTTGGAAGCTGCGGGCAGCGGAATGGACAAGGTGGTGAAAACGACCGTCTTTTTGAGCGATATGAACAACTTCGCCGCGATGAACGAGGTTTACGCCGAGTTCTTTGGCGAGGGAGGCTTCCCCGCAAGGTCCGCCGTGGAGGTTGCGCGCCTGCCGAAAGACGCGCTGGTGGAAATTGAGGCGGTTGCGCTTCTCTAACCCGTTTAGAGCCTATTCAAAATCTAAAGTTTTACTCGATTTTTTTCAAAAAATCGCGGTTTCCAAAGGCAGCGCCATTGGCCGCTCGTCGCAACGAGCGAAACTTCTTATCCTGAGAAGCGTATTTTTCGGGTGAATTGCCACCCATAGGGTGGCAAGAGGGGGCTTTTTACAAGAAAAAAGCCCCCCGAAGGATGTCAACAATACCGTCCGCTCATCGCTAGATAACCGGGGTATCAGTTTATTTATGGGAGGTATTTGTGATGGCTATTAAGTATGTTCCTGAACCGTTTCGGATCAAGGTGGTAGAACCACTGAAGATGATGACCCGTGCTGAGCGTGAGCAGGCGATTGCACGCGCCAGCTATAACATGTTCCGCCTAAAAGGTGAGGAGTGCTACATCGACCTGCTGACCGACTCCGGCACCAACGCGATGAGCCAGGAGCAATGGGCCGGTATCATGCGCGGAGACGAGGCGTATGCGGGCGCTTCCTCCTACTTTAAGTTTGTGGAGGCGGCGCAGGATATTTTCGGTTATGGGTACATCCAGCCGGTCCATCAGGGCCGCGCTGCTGAAAAGGTTCTGTTCCCCACCTTTTTAAGTGAGGGCAAGTTTGCAATCTCCAATATGTTCTTTGATACCACCCGCGCCCATGTCATTCTTGCGGGTGCGCGCCCGATTGACTGCTGCTGCGAGGAAGGCAAAAACCCGGCATTGCGTGCGAAGTTCAAGGGCAACATGGACGTTGAAAGGTTAGAAGAGATCATTAAGGAAAAAGGTGCCGAGAATATTGGCATGGTTGTTATGACCATCACCAATAACTCAGCGGGCGGACAGCCGGTTTCGCTGCAAAACATGCGCGATGTCGCAGCAATCTGTAAAAAGTATGGGATTCACCTGAACATTGATGCGGCACGCTATGCAGAAAATGCGTACTTTGTAAAGCGCGATGAGCAAGAATGCCAGGATTGGCCGATTAAAAGGATCGTCCGCGAGATGTTTGCATTGGCGGATACCTTCACCATGTCCGCGAAGAAGGATACCATTGTGAATATGGGTGGCTGTATCGGTGTGAAGGACCCTGAATCCCCGCTGATTTTGAAAATCAAGGCCAACTGTATCAGCTTTGAGGGCTTCTATACTTATGGTGGTCTGAATGGGCGTGATCTGGAAGCGCTGGCGATCGGTCTGTATGAGGGAATTGACGAGGACTATCTGAGATACCGGATTGGACAGATGGAATATCTGGCGTCCCGACTGGATGATGCAGGCATCATCTACCAAGCGCCGGTTGGCGGACACGGACCGTTTATCGATGCAGCAAAAATTTACCCGCACATCCCCTATAATGAGTTCCCAGGTCAGGTGCTGGCGATTGAGCTGTATAAGGAAGCGGGCATCCGCACCTGTGATATCGGTTCTTACATGCTGGGCAACGACCCTGACACCGGTGAGCAGCTGCACGCGGAGAACGAATTCACCCGCTTTGCAATCCCACGCCGTGTTTATACCCAGTCGCACATCGACATTATGGCGGATGCGTTGATTGCTGTGCGCGACCGCGCAAAGGAAATTAAGCGCGGCTATAAGATCACCTGGGAGCCGCCGATTTTGCGCCATTTCCAGGCGTCTCTTGCCCCCATCGAATAAAATGCTGCGATACGAAAGCCGCAAGCCTTGCAGAACAAGGCTTGCGGCTTTTTCTCGTTTGGATTATAATAACCATATAGCT
>CAJUJI010000189.1 GCA_910586875.1 uncultured Anaerotruncus sp.
GCAGCACGCCGGACAGCTCCAGCAGCGGGTCAGAGCCCACCGATTCCAGCAGTACACCGGACAGCTCCAGCAGCGGGTCAGAGCCCACCGATTCCAGCAGCACACCGGACAGCTCCAGCAGTGGGTCAGCACCAACGGCCTCTAGCAGCAGTTTGCCGGATGTAACGCCAGCACCGGTGTCAAGCACACCTGCGCCGGCCGCCAGTAGTAGTGCAGCGACGATTCCGACGCCGGTTGTGCGGGAGCTGGATGAGAACGGAAACGACCTGGGCAATCCGAACCGAACCGGCAGTAGCGGTATTGCAGGCAGCACGGAGCTGAGCACCTCGCTGGAAAGCAGCAGCGAGGAGGAGCCGCAGCGCCACAATACCGCAGCGCCGGTTAACTGGCTTGCGGATAATTTCAGCACGGTTGACCGGCTGGAAGTCCGGCTGATCAGTGAAAAGGGCTACGAGCTGGCCAGCGGCACCGTCTCCGACCCATCGCTCATTCGCCGGATGGCGGCTTGTCTGCGCGGCTTGCAAACTACCAACCTCAGCGACGACGAGCTTGTGAAGATGCGCGGCGAGATGGAGCGCAGCGAACGGGTGCAGATTCTTTTCTCGGGCGGCGATGCACAGTATAGCTCCTCCCCGATGACGGTGTTCCAGGGCATTTTCCCCGAGGACGAAATTTATTCTACCGGTGTGCTTTGGCAGGGCGGCTATTTTCAGGGGGATACCTCAGCGTTGGCCACCCTGTGGACATTGCTTGCCGGATAAGAGGTCGCAGGGTGCCTTAATAATTTGACAGGGCCCGCCTGTGTAATTTAAGCTGCCCTTTGGAATGGGGCAGACGGCTTACCCCCAAAGTGTTTCAGGAGGACCTGGTTGTAAAGGGTAGGAGCAAAGCGCGCTAAAAGAGCTTTACCTGGATAGGGGGTGGCCCATGGAGGGGGACGCGCTGCTCCCCCTCCATGAGGTGCGCCGCGACGAGCGCGGGTGAGCCGTCAGGCGAGCAGCGAGGAGTCATAGGAGTTTCGGACGGGAGCCGAAACTCCTGCGCACCTGGTATCCGCAGCCTTTGAAAAGGCTGGCGAAACTTTTGCATAAGCCCGCCGCCGCAGGCGGCAAAAACCTGTACCGGCCGCACACCGAGCGGGAAGAAGAAAGGACTACCAATGAACAAACTGACCCGCGCAGCGCTACGCGCAATCTCTCACCCAAACATCAGCATCAAAAAGGATTACAAGCTACGTCGCAAGCTGCGCGCGGCAACGGGACGTCCGCCCTTGTCCTTTTACCGCACCTGGGACCACCAGGTAGATTGCGGTGACCACGAAATCCCCGTGCGCCTATTCTCGCCGCGTCCCAACGCGCCAGTAGAGGCGCTATTGCTATTTTTACACGGCGGCGGCTGGGTGACCGGCAACATCGACACCTATGACCGTGTTTGCCATCACATGGCGCAGTTGACCGGCCGCATGGTGGTGTCGGTAGACTACCGGCTCGCGCCGGAACACCGCTTTCCTGCGGGGCTGGAGGACTGCTACACCATCGCGCGGGCGCTGTATCGTGATGCGGCACTGCTGGGCATCCCACCCAAACGCATCACCCTGATCGGCGACAGCGCAGGCGCAAATTTGGCTGCGGCGCTCTCGCTGCTGGCGCGTGACCGCGGCGAGTTTTTGCCTTCCGGCCAAATTCTGATTTATCCTGCGGTTTATAACGATCATTCGCCGGCGTCACCGTTCGCTTCGGTGCACCGCAACGGTGCGGACTATCTGTTGACCACGCGGCAGATTTGTGAGTATATGGAGCTGTACCGCTCCTGTGAGGCGGATCTTCACAATCCTTATTTTGCGCCGCTGCTGGCTGAGGACCTGACAAACCAGCCGCGCACGCTGGTGCTGACCGCCGAGTTTGACCCGCTGCGGGACGAAGGTGAGGCGTATGCAAAAGCGCTGGCTGCGGCAGGCAATCCGGTGGAATGCCACCGCATCACAGATGCAATCCACGGTTATTTTTCACTCCCGCCGCATTTTCGGACGGTGCGGGAATCCTATGGTTATATCAACGCATTTTTGCAGGAAGGGGATGGGCTATGAGCAAGCGGCGCGGCCCAGGCTGGAGCAGGCTGGATAACGCGGCAAAAATTTTTCCGCCCACCAGCAACAAATCCGACCCTAAGGTATTCCGGTTTTCCTGCGAGCTGTATGAGCCGGTCGACCCTGTGCTGCTGAGCCAGGCGACCGACCGAACGCTGGAACTGTTCCCGCATTTTTGCAGTACCCTGCGGCGCGGAATTTTCTGGTATTTTTTGGAGTCCAGCCCACTGCGCCCGCAGGTGCACGAGGAAAATACGCCGCCATGCACGCCGCTTTATGACCCGTTTCGGCGGGGGCTGCTGTTCTCGGTGAGTTATTACCGCTGCCGCATCCATTTCGAGGTTTACCACGCGTTGACCGATGGGACCGGTGCGCTGCAATTTCTGCGGGTGCTGGTGTATCATTATCTGCTGTTGGCGCACGCCGAAGATTTTCCGGACGGTCCGCCGCCGATGGACTACGACGCATCTGCCGCCCAGCGGGAGGACGATAGCTTTCGCCGGCATTATAAGGCGGTGCGCCAGCAGCTGCGTGCATACCGGCTGCGCGGGCGCGCCTATCAGCTGGCAGGTCCAAAGCTGCCAGAGCACCGGCTGCGGGTGCTCAGCGGCGAGCTGTCTGCAAAGGCGGTGATCGCGGCGGCGCGCGAGAAGCAGACCACCATGACCGGATTTCTGGCGGCGGTGCTGATGTGCGCGGTCAATGAGGAGATGGCCGCACGCGACCGCAAACGGCCGGTAGTGCTGACCATACCGGTCAATCTGCGCAAATATTTCCCGTCCGAGTCCACCCGCAATTTCTTTGCGATTATCAATGTGGGGTACCGTTTCAGCGGTCCAAACGACAGCCTGGAGGAGGTCATAAACGCCATCCGGCGGGGGTTCAGCAGCCAGCTGACCTATGAAAAGCTGGGCCAGCGCATCACCGGACTGGGCGCGCTGGAGCACAACTCCTTTTTAAAGATCATTCCGCTGCCGGTCAAGGACTTTAGCCTCATGTTGGCCGACCGGATCAGCAAGCGCAGCGTGACCGGTGCATTTTCCAATGTGGGACGGGTGGAGATGCCCGCGCCGCTGTGCAAATATATCCGTCTGTTTGACGTATTCAACAGCACCAACCGCTTGCAGCTGTGTGCCTGTTCGTTTGGAGACCGGCTGATGCTGTCTGCAACCTCTCCGTTTTTGAACACCGACGTTTACCGGCGGTTTTTCCGCAAGCTGGCTGGGTTGGGGCTGGAGGCGGTCATTTATTCCAACCAGCCGGAGGAGGGGTAAGCGATGCAATACTGCGAAAATTGCAGGCTGAAGGTCGCGGGTGCGCGGCACGAATGCCCGTTATGTCAGGGGACGCTTTCTGGGAGCGGCTGCCCGGAGGAGGAAATCTATCCACAGGTTCCGTTTGCGCGGCACCAATACCGGCCGGTCATCCGGCTGATGGTATTTTTATCCGCCGCCGCAATTATCCTGTGCGGTACCGCCAATTATCTGTTTTTTAACGGACGGTATTGGTCGCTGTTTGTCGCGGCGGCGATCGGCTCGATGTGGGTGAGCCTGTCCAGCGCGGTGCTGCGCCGCCATAATCTGCCCAAAAGCGTGTTGTGGCAGGTGTTTTGGCTGTCGCTGCTGGCGGTGCTGTGGGACCTGCTTACCGGCTGGCACCATTGGGCGTTGGATTATGTGGTGCCGATCCTGTGCAGCTTTGGGCTGGTGGTCATGGCGGTGCTGGCGCGGCTGCTTAAACTGCATACCCAGGACTTTCTGGTTTATCTTATGATTGACGGGCTGTTTGGAATTTTGCCAGCGCTGTTTTTGGTGTTCGGCTGGGTGCAGGTGGTGTATCCCTCGGCAATCTGCGTCGCCGCCAGCCTGCTTTCGTTCGCCGCGGTGATCTCGTTCGGCGGCGACGCGCTGCTCAATGAGCTAAGGAAGCGGCTGCATCTTTGATGGATGCTGCTAGCGCAAGCGATGCAAAAGTTTCGCCAGCCTAAGAGCCGCTACATCGTAACAAATTATGCAAAAGTTTCGCCAGCCTAAGAGCCGCTACATCGTAACAAATTATGCAAAAGTTTCGCCAGCCTTTTCAAAGGCTGCGGATTCCAAAGGCAGCGCC
>CAJUJI010000190.1 GCA_910586875.1 uncultured Anaerotruncus sp.
GTTCTTTGGTTACTTTCTTGCACGAGCAAGAAAGTGACAACGCACCGCTCGCGCCTAGCAACACATGGCATCAGGTATGAAAACAAGGGGGAGCTTTTTTTCTTGCAAAAAGCTCCCCCTCTTGCCGTCTGCGCCGCAGCCGACAATTCACCCCCGCAAAATACCGCTTTAACGGATAAAATGTTCCGCTCTCCGCACTGCGGTTTGCAGCGCAAAGAGCGGCCAAAGGCGCTGCCTTTGGAATCCGCAGCCTTTGACTGTCGCCGCAGCGACGTGCAGAGGCCAACCGCCGCGTAGCGGCGGCTCTTAGGCCGGAGCAAAAGGCTGGCGAAACTTTTGCATAATTCGCTGCGCAGTGGCGGCTCTTAGGCCGGAGCAAAAGGCTGGCGAAATTTTTGGTTTGATGTTAGCAAAAGGTAGTTTCAATTAAACGATCAGCGCCAATTGGTGAATAACGCCAGTGGTCGATATGACCCTCAGTAATAAAATAATGCGCTGGAGGTGTCCGGTAATTGGCGTCGAATGCGTCAACGATGATAAGCTTTACCTTCATCTTTTCCGGCAATAAACTCTTAATATAAACGCTCGCGTGCTGTCCTACGGCAATTCCCTCATGCGGCTCTGCCAAACCCGCCAAATTGGGGGTTAGCTCGATAAATACGCCATATTCTTCCACCGAGCGCACAATCCCTGCAACCGTTTCTCCTGCGCCAAATTGCGCCGCATTTTCCTCCCAGCTGCCCAGCAGCTCCTTGTGAGAAAGTGAAACCCGCCCATCTGGCTCCAATGCACGCACAACCGCGTAAAGCAGCTGTCCGTTGCGGAACCGGTCGCGCGGGTGGCTGATGCGCGAAACGGAAATTGCATCAATCGGGATCAGCGATGGAATACCACAGCCAATATCTACAAAGCAACCGAATGATTCAAGATGCGTCGCCCGCGCGGGGATTACATCGCCAGGGGTTAGCTTGCATATGTATTGCTGCATACATTCTTGCTGTACCGCGCGGCGGGATAGCTGTGGAATGAGTACGCCGCCCTCGCGCGTAAAGCCGGTAATACGGTAGCAGACCGGTTTGTTTACACGTGAAATAATAGCAATATCGCGGGTGGTGCCCTCTGCAATGCCCAATGCGCCTTCTTCGCGCGGGATGATTCCCCGCCATGCTCCCATGTCAACAATCAAATTATGCTCAGAATCGCATACAATTGCACGGCTTTCTAAAATTTGCCCGCTGGCGCAAGCCTCCTCCAATGTTGCTGCTGACTGAAATGCAAGCCGGTTGGCGGCAGTGTCAAGCAGCAACCCTTCTGGTTGGTAAATTCGCATTTTCGTGGCCCCTCTCCTTTACACATATCCAATTTATATGCGTAGGGCCGGCCGCTTATACACGAAAATATTTGACGGATATCCTTGCTTAATCGCCGGATACTATGTATAATGAAGCAGTAATAATCTGTAAGATGAAGCTGGGAAATTTTCCCTCAGAAAAAAATAAGGAGGGGGAGCAAACAATTGGATGTGCAGGTTGGCGATGTGCTGCTCATGAAAAAGCCGCATCCTTGTGGAGGAAGGAGCTTTACAATAAAACGGATTGGCATGGATTTTCGCATACAATGCAATAGCTGTGGGCATGAGGTTATGGTGCCGCGCACAAGGGTGGAAAGGAATATCCGCAAAATTTTTCGAGATGGTGTCGAGATACCCAAAAATAGAGGAACAACTGGTGCCGATGAAATGATAGGAGAAAAGTGATGTTTGATAAATTGCAGGCGGTAGCAGGGCGCTTTGAGGAGCTGAATCACAAGCTGATGCAGCCGGATGTGACCAGCGATCCAGAGCAATACGCTGCATTGATGAAGGAATACCGGCGGCTAGAGCCGGTGGTAGAGGAATTTCGCGTTTACCGGCAGGCGCAGGAGGCGTTTGAGGAAGCACACACGATGCTGGAGGAAGGCGGGTTAGACCGCGAGCTGCGGGAGCTGGCGCAGGAGCAGTACGATGCCAGCCGCGCGCAGATGGACCAGGCCGCACAGAAGCTGAAGATTTTGCTGCTGCCGCGCGACCCGAATGACGAGAAAAATGTAATTGTAGAAATCCGCGGCGGTGTGGGTGGCGAGGAGGCCGCGCTGTTCGCGGCATCGCTGTTCCGCATGTATACGATGTATGCGGAGAGTCAGGGTTGGAGCTATGAGGTGCTCAGTGCGAACGAAACCGAGCTGGGCGGCTTTAAAGAGATTAGCTTTTCGATCGATGGGGAAAATGCGTACTCGCGCCTCAAATATGAAAGTGGCGGACATCGGGTACAGCGGGTGCCGGAAACCGAGACGCAAGGGCGGATTCATACCTCTGCGGCAACGGTGGCGGTGTTGCCCGAGGCGGAGGAGGTCGAGCTGGAAATCGATCCAAAGGATTTGCAGATTGATGTGTTCCGTTCCTCTGGCGCGGGCGGACAGCATGTTAATAAAACTTCATCGGCAATTCGTGTCACCCATCTGCCAACCGGTATGGTGGTAGAATGTCAGGACGAGCGCAGCCAGTTTAAGAATAAAGATAAGGCGCTCAAGGTACTGCGCTCCCGGCTGTTGGATATCAAGGTGCGCGAGCAAAATGAGAAAATCTCCAGCGAGCGCAAGCTCCAGGTTGGCTCAGGCGACCGCTCGGAGCGCATTCGCACCTATAATTTCCCGCAGGGGCGGGTGACTGATCATCGAATTGGGCTGACCTTATATAAGCTGGAAAGCATTCTAAATGGGGATTTGAGTGAACTATTAGATGCGCTGATGACCTTTGATCAGGCGGAAAAATTAAAAGCTACCCAGGAGGAAGCATAAGGGATGGCTACACGAGAGACAAAACTGTTGCAAACAGGGCAGCTTGCGCAGGCAGCGGCGCTGTTGCGTGCGGGAAAATTGGTTGCCATTCCGACCGAAACGGTTTATGGGTTGGCAGCGGACGCCCTAAACCCTGCGGCTGCGGCTGCTATTTATGCGGCGAAAGGGCGGCCTAGTGATAATCCATTGATTGTACATGTCGCCTCGGTGGAGGAGATCCCTTTGCTGGTGCGGGAGCTGCCAGATGCGCTTTACCGGCTTGCAGAGGCTTACTGGCCAGGCCCGATGACCGTCGTGCTGCCAAAGTCTGAGCGGGTGCCGGACGAGACCTCTGGTGGTCTGGATACAGTTGCAATCCGAATTCCGGCCCATCCGGTGGCACGAGAGCTGATCCGGTTGGCGGGGACACCACTGGCGGCGCCGTCCGCCAATCTTTCTGGCAAGCCCAGTCCCACCTGTGCGCAGCACTGTATCAACGATTTAAGCGGGCGGGTGGACGCAATTTTAGATGGTGGGCCATGTGGTGTAGGGGTGGAATCAACGGTATTGACCCTTTGTACCAATCCGCCACGGATTTTGCGCCCGGGTGCAGTGACGTTGGAGATGCTGCGAAAGGTGCTTGCAGACATCGAGCTGGATGAGGCGGTGTTTACCCATCTTGCAGATGACCAAAAGGCAGCCTCGCCGGGGATGAAGTATAAGCATTACGCGCCCAAAGCAAAGGTGGTGCTGGTGCATGGGAGCAGCGAACAGTTTCGGGCGTTTATGGCGGATAAACAGGATGCAGGTGCGCTGTGCTTTGATGAGGAGGAAAAGGGTCTATGCTGCCGGTGTGTGACCTATGGCAATGGTCAGGATGCAGCATCGCAGGCGCAGCGGTTATTTGATGCTTTACGGCAGCTGGACACTGAGAATTTTTCCTTGGTTTATGCACATGCTGCAAAAGAAGGCGGTGTAGGACAGGCGGTTTACAACCGGCTTTTGCGTGCCGCGGGCTTTGAGGAGATTGTACTGCCTGTAGTGGAGCACGGAATGCCGGCGTGTGTAGATTTGTAGTGTGGGAAAGAGGCTTGCATTAAGTGGCGATGCGATCCGCCGCTGCAAATGGAGAAGTCCACACCCACCGCAGGTGGCATCAGGAAGGAAAGCAAGGGTGCTTTTTCTCTTGCAAAAAGCACCCCTCTTGCCGCTGCGCGGCAATTCACCCCGCAAAAATCCGCTTTTACGGATAAAGCGTTCCGCTCACTGCGGTGAGCGGCCAAAGGCGCTGCCTTTGGAATCCGCAGCCTT
>CAJUJI010000191.1 GCA_910586875.1 uncultured Anaerotruncus sp.
GAGTAGTTCATCTGCCTCAATCCAAAGGGCAGCTTAAATTACTCAAGCGGGCCTTACTAATTGTCAGGTTGGCGAAACTTTTGCATAAGCTTGCCGCCGCAGGCGGCAAAAATCCCTACATGGGAGGAAACGATGAAGAAAGCTTTATTTGCAGCCTCGACCTTATCCCACATCCAAAATTTTCACCTGCCTTATCTGCGCGCGTTGGGTGCGCTGGGCTGGGAAATCTGGGTAGCCGTAGGCGCGCCGGACGATGCGCAGCCCGTTCTGCTGCCAGAGGCAGACCAGCTTGTACTGCTGCCGCTTCGCAAGCAGCTGCTCAGTCCGCAGAACCTGCGCGCTATTTTTGCTGCGCGCCGCCTGCTGCGTGCTCAGCAATTTGATCTGGTGAGCGTCCACACCACCCTTGCGGCGGCTGTGGTGCGCGCAGGCGCGCTGCTGCTTGCGGCAGAGCAGCGCCCGCCGCTGATTAGCGTCTGCCACGGCTATCTGTTCGGGCAGGCTGGCGGCTTAAAGCGCCTGCTCTACCTGCTGCCCGAAAAGCTGTGCGCGCGTGTGACCTCCCGCTTGCTGGTGATGAATCGGGAGGATGAGCAGATTGCCCAGCGCAACCAGCTTTGTGCCGCCGGCATTTACTATATCAATGGGATGGGCTTGGACACCTCGCGTTTGATCCTGCCCGACCCGCAGCAGCGCCAGGCAGGGCGTGCGGCGCTTGGCTTTTCTGCGGATACATTTTTATTTGTCTATGCCGCCGAATTTTCACACCGCAAAAATCAGCAGGAGCTCATCCGTGCATTTGCCGCGGTTGCGCCGCAAATCCCACATGCAAAGCTGCTTTTGGCGGGCAAGGGCGCACTGCTCGAACGCTGTAAACAGCAGGTGCAGGAGCTGGGGATACAGCAGCAGATTTTGTTTCCTGGCTACCTGTCGATGCGGGAGGTTTACCCGTTGTGTGATGCCGCGGTATCCAGCAGCCGCATCGAGGGGATGCCGTTTAATCTGATGGAAGCACTGGCGTTCGGGCTGCCGGTTGTTGCGAGTGACATCAAGGGTCACAGGGACCTGTTAGCCGGATGTGAGGGGAGCTGGCTTTACCAGGGCGAGCAGCAACTGGAAAAGGCGCTCGTGCAGGCTGCCGCCAAACAAAAACCGCCCCGGCAGAGCTTGCCGGAGCAGTATACCCTGGAGGCGGTCCTGCCGCAGGTGATGACCCATTATCTGGAAACCGCCGGCGAGCTTTGAGCGCTCAGATCGGCGCGGAAAAAAACCACTCAAACAGCTCGTCAAAAATACCCAGGTCAAAAAACGGCAGGGTGAAGAACGGGGAAATTTCATAAAGAAAAAGGCTGAGCATCAGCCAGAGCAGCGGAAAGCCGATCAAAAACAGGACGAGCAGATCCAGGACGACGGCGAGAAACAGGAGCGCTTGATTTTGCACCAGCCGTTGACGCAGGTTTGTAATACACAGCAGCAGCGAAACCGCCGCCAACACGAATGCGTCATACCAGAGAATCAGCAGCGCTGGCGCAGCGAACAGCAGCCCGAGGATGGGCAGCAACCAGGAGAACATAAAAATCGGTTTTGGCAGCAGGAATAGGCCGCCCGCCGCCAGCGCCAGCAGCAGCGGCGCAAGGTCATCATTCGGCGGCTTTTGCGGCGAGGGAACAAGCTCCGGCAGCCCGAAGATACGTCGAATGCGGTTCCGGTTCGAATGGTTCATTTCAAAAATCCTTTCTCTTGTATTTCCTGTTGCACACGGCTGGCACGGGCTCTCTTTCTCCCGACAGTGTAGCAATCTCACCGCGCGCGGCCGCTGCTCAAACGAAAAGTCTGGTGCCAGCCAGAATCAGCAGCAGCACGCCAGAAGCGCCCTCCAGCGCGGCGCGCGGCACCGGCAGCCGCCGGAGTCTCCGGCCGATGGCGGTCCCTACGCGCAGGCAGAAAAGCTGCATCACACCGACCGCAGGCGGCATCAGCCACAGCAGCGCCGGCTGCCCCAGCGCCAACCCAACGCCGGCGCCCAGCATATCCACCGAGAGCGAAAACGCCAGCAGCACCGCCTCCCGCAGATCGATTGCGCCGGAGTGGTCCAGGTCGCTCTCCGCGGGGTTGCGCAGTACCTTTGCGGTTTCGCTGCCGCCTTTGGCCGGACGGCCAGGACGCAGCGCACGCAGGATGCTCCAGCTACCCAGCAGCGCCAGCAGTCCCGCGCCCAGCCAGCGCTCTGCGCCGTTTGGGATCAGCCCGCGCAGCAGCGTGCCTGCTAGGATGGCGGCGGCAGCAAATCCGGCGGACACCACCCCAACCGCGAGCTGTGCAAGCCTGCGTATGCGCACCCCGCGCAGCCCCAGTGCCAGCCCTGCGGCGAATCCATCCGCCGAGAGCGCAAACGCAGTAAAGCATATCAACCAGACCACAGGAACCACCAACCTTTAGCCTTGCGAAAATTGCAGCCTGTCAAACAGGCTGCTGCAAATGCTTTGTTTCTATCCTATGGAGTTGGTGGATTTTGGTGTATCATTCCCCAGTCATCCCGAAAGGAGAACCCCCCATGATTCAAACAGGATTTTCTGCGGCGGAGATTCTGCTGCCGCACAGCAAGGACCTTACACGTTGGAGCGTTGCCGCATGTGACCAATACACCTCCGAGCCGCAGTATTGGCAGCGGGTGGAGTCGTTTGTTGGAGCGGCGCCCTCTGCATTGCGGCTGGTGCTGCCGGAGGTCTGGCTGGGCCAGCCGGATGAGCAACAGCGCATCGAGCAAATTCACCGCACCATGCAGGCGTATCTGGACAATGACCAGTTTGAGCTGCTGTCCGACAGTATGATCTATCTGGAGCGCACCCTTGCGCCCGGCAAGGTGCGGCATGGGCTAATCGGAAAGCTGGATCTGCTGTGCTATGATTATGCCAGCGATACAAAATCCCTGGTGCGCCCCACAGAGGGCACGGTAGAGGACCGGTTGCCACCGCGCATCCGTGTGCGTCAGGGCGCACCGTTGGAACTGCCGCATGTGATGCTGCTGGTGGATGACCCGCAGCAGCGGCTGTTTGGGCCGGTTTGCGCGCGACGGGACCGGCTGCGCAAGGTCTATGACTTTGCGCTGATGGAGCAGGGGGGCCATGCGGCCGGCTGGCAGCTCGACCAAACCGCGATTGGCGGGGTACAGCAGGCGTTGGACGCGCTTTACCAGGACGCGTGCGCCGGTGGCACCCAAAATCCGCTGCTGTTTGCGGTAGGGGACGGCAACCATTCGTTGGCGACCGCGAAAGCCTGCTTTGAACAGCTTTGCAGCGACCTTTCACCCGCAGAATGGATGCAGCATCCGGCGCGCTGGGCGCTGGTGGAGCTGGTGAATCTGCATGACCCATCGCTCCAGTTTGAGCCGATCCATCGGGTGCTGTTCGGCGCGCAGCCGCAGCCGTTTTTGGAAGCGCTGGGGCGTGCGCACCGCCTACAGGAGTTGCACGACCCGCAGCCACCCGCCGCTGGCGTGCAGCAGTTTACACTGCTAGCGCATGACCAACAGCGGCAGTTTGCAATTTTGGACCCATGTGCAGCATTGACCGTCGGCACGCTGCAAGCCTTTTTAGACAAGTATCTGGCAGCACAGCCGCAGCTGCGACTGGATTATATCCACGGGGAGGACGCCATGAAGCGCCTTTGCAGCCAGCCGGATACAATCGGGCTGCTGCTGCCGCCGATGCGCAAGGAAACACTGTTCCCCAGCGTGCAGCAGGACGGCGCATTGCCGCGCAAGACCTTTTCGATGGGGCACGCGCAGGAAAAGCGCTTTTATCTGGAGGCGCGGTCATTGACCTAGGGTGCGCAGGAGTTTATGATGTGCAGGAGTTTATGATGTGCAGGAGTTTCGGCCCCCGACCGAAACTCCTATGACTCCTCGCTGCTCGCCTGACGGCTCACCCGCGCTCGTCGCGGCACATCTCATGGAGGGGGAGCAGCGCGTCCCCCTCCATGAACCACCCCCTGGCGAGGCGGGGTGTCCTAATAATTAGCAAGGCCCGCTTGAGTAATTTAAGCTGCCCTTTGGAATGAGGCAGACGGCTTACCCCCAAAGTGTTTCAGGAGGACCTGGTTGTAAGGGGTAGGGGCAAAGCG
>CAJUJI010000192.1 GCA_910586875.1 uncultured Anaerotruncus sp.
CTTCACAAAAGCGTCCAATCTTCTGGTACAGCTCTTTACAGAAATATGCCTAAATTGTAAGTGTCTTTTTGCTTCGGGGTGGGTGAAATGTGAATCTAAACCAGATAAAATATTTTTTGATGATATGTCGACGATGTGGCAGTATCACAAAAGCATCCGAAAAACTGCATATTTCCCAACCTGTATAGCCGCCTTATCCACATTCAAATCACTTCTCATGCGTGTGAATAAGCAGAATCCTTTTGCTAAGAAAGAAACGATCGATCTACCGGAAATAGGAGACTATCCAATTGTAAACTATTACAAGGGCTCCCTCCATTACGGCGTGGTATCTGAGCTATATAAAAAGGCTGGACTCCAGCCGAATGTCGTGCAGAGGTCCAACCGTCATTATGTAATAGAAGCTATTCTGCGAGAAAATCCATCCTATGCCGCCTTTTTGTTGAAAGAGTGTATGGAACATTGTGCAGCGTTTGCTCAACAGTATACTTGAAGGGGAGCCTCTGGTATAAAAGTAGGCTTTAATATTATTCCAGGTGTATTGGTTGTTTGCAACGTGATCCTCATGCTTACCTGTAGTGCATCCGCTGACGGTATCTATACAGGCGCTGCATATAAGGGGATCGTTTTATTGCCAGCGATCGGAGAAAGACTGCCCTTTCTTCTAACACCACTGTTTGGCTTTTCTTCTCCTGCTAACATTGCAGTGCCAGTTACTGCACTTGGAGCATCTGCTGCTGCAATAAGCCTGGTGCCCGAGATGATTCAAAGCGGCAGCGCTACAGCCTGTGATGTTGCGGTATTCACAGCAATGTGCATGTGCTGGAGCGGTTATTTAGCAACACATATTTCCATGATGGATGAGCTTAGATGTCGTGAACTGACCAGCTCCGCAACTGTCTGTCACACAATCGGCGGAATTGTAGCAGGAATGAGTGCAAATCCAATTTTCCATGTTGTAGCTAATAGATAAAGGATATCTCGCTCAAGGCCTCTATGAAGCATCTGGCTAGATGCCTGTATATGCTGTACAGAGGAGAGCACTTTTATAAAGTTTTATCCTCCAAACTCCACCCTTGCCATATCCAATGCCGCCATGATGACCTGGTCCATATCGTAATACCGGTATTCCCCCAGTCGCCCTCCAAAGATAATATTGGGATACCCTTTCGCCAATTCCGAATACTTTTGATATAACTGCATATTTCGTTCATCATTGATGGGGTAATATGGTTCTTTCCCTAGCTGCCAATCCTCTGGATATTCTCGAGTGATGATTGTTTTTTCGCTTTTCTGTCCAACGAAATATTTGTGTTCTATAATTCGGGTAAATGGGGTCTTCGTATCACAGTAATTTACTACTGCCTGCCCCTGAAAATCTCGCTGGTCCAGGACCTCTTCTTCAAAACGCAGGCTCCTGTATTCCAATTGACCTAGACTGTAGTCAAAAAACTGGTCGATCGGCCCAGTATAAATAACTTTATCTGCAATATTGGGAAAAGCAGTCATCAATTGTTGATAGCTCAGGTTGGTCACTACTAATGAGCCTTCCAAAAGCTTTTCAATCAGTTGATTGTATCCACCCTCGGGAATGCCCTGGTACTTATCCGTAAAATATCGATCATCATACACAAAACGCAGGGGTATCCTTTTTAGGATAGATGCTGGCAGACTTTTGCAGGGACGCCCCCACTGTTTTTCGGTGTAACCTTTTATCAGTGCTTCGTAAATGTCTTTACCTACCAAAGCTAGCGCTTGTTCCTCTAGGTTATCTGGTTGAGGGACGTCTTTTTTTTGTTCTGCAATTTTTGCCTTTGCTTTTTCTGGTGTTTCTACTCCCCACATCTGCTGAAAGGTGTGCATATTGAAAGGCATAGAGTACGCTTGCTCGCCATTCCTAGCAGTGACCCTATGGATGTAAGGAAGAAATTTTACAAAACGGTTCACATATTCCCACACCTTCTGTTGATTAGTATGAAAGATATGTGCTCCATATTTATGGATCGTGATCCCCTCCATCTCTTGGCAATAGACATTGCCACCAATATGGGGACGCTTATCGATGACCAGACATTTTCTGCCGTGGTCGGTAGCTTCTCTTGCGAAGGTCGCTCCATATAAACCAGCTCCAATAACCAGATAATCATAGTGCTGATCTAAACTATTCCAAATATTCTTTGCTTGCTGGATGGTAATTTTCTCGTCCAGAAATTGCTGAAATAAATCACATAAAGGTTTTGTCCAAGAACTTTCAGGTGTAGCCAAATGTAGTCCCCCTGAGATAAGTATTTTCTCCAGTACTAGAATTCCTTACTAAAGGATACTGACCAGTCCTTATTTTTGTCAATAAAGAATAAGATGATAAGAACGCAATGTTCTCAAATAGGTACATAACCGCGCATAAAGCGGATGGCAGGCCGAGCCGAACTGCTGGTCAAGCAGCGCAGCGATTTTATAAACGCTGCGCTGCCCGTCGATCTGGAGCCACACAAAGCTTCCATAAATATCTAAATCAATCTTACTTACCGGCGGGCGGTGGAAAAGTAGCTGTGCAAGCCGATCAAAGAGACCTTTGTGAGGCAGCAAAACGGTGACTAGGTTAGAATCCCGTTCTTCCCAACGAATAGCGGGATTTTTTTTAGGAATAAAGTCCAAAAAATTGAGATTCTTTTTCATCAGATAATCTGGTCACTTTCATACCAGAAGGAATAGCGGAACAGCGCGATGGTTAGTAGGAACAATACAATAAGCGCACCGACCGTATGGATCGAAAAATGAGCGGAAAGGCTTATTTGTCCCAAAAGATTAGAAGTTCCGAATGGAATGATGGCAAGCACTGCAAGCAGGACGCCCACCAATCCCTCACCAGCAATCATACCAGAGGCGTAAAGCAGTCCATTTGCGAGCGCATCCTTTTTTTCCTGTTCCGAATGACGGCGCCGTCTTTCGCAGCATAACCGCACCAGCCCGCCGATCATGATAGGCAGGGTGAGGTGAACCGGCAGGTACAAACCTACTGCAAATGGTACAATCGGCAACCGCAATACCGAAATAGTAATTGCGATGCCAATGCCTGCGAAAATCAGGCCCCAGGGCAGGTTGCCGCTCATAACGCCCTCCGCAATCAGCTTCATAAGGGTTGCCTGTGGAGCGGGAAGCGCAGTGGAGCCGAAGGTCCAAGCAGCGTCCAACAGATAGAGGACAACGCCGATGGTCAAGGAGGCCACCAGTACGCCAAACAGCTCACCGAGCTGTTGTCTTCTGGGGGTAGCTCCTAGGATATAACCTGTTTTCAAATCCTGAGAGGTATCACCTGCAATCGCAACAATGATGCAGATAACCGATGAAACTGCAATGGCGGATAACATACCAGCCGGGCCAATCTCACCGGTGGATTTGAGAATCCAGGTGGAAAAGATCAAGGTGGTGATGGTCATACCAGAGATCAGGTTGTTTGAGGAGCCAACGACGCCGACCATACGAGCGGAAACGGTAGCAAAGAAAAAACCGAATATAGCAATTACAATAGCGCCGGTAGGGGAGATGCGGATGGGTGGCGTAACCCAGATAAGCAATAGGAGAGAGATAACACCTAAGAGGACCGCTTTTTTCGGCAGATCAAGGTCGGTGCGGCGCGGGGTGCGCCAGGTCAAATTTTGCCGGTATCCCTTGAGCGATTCCCAAAAGGTTCCAATAATCATAGGAGTTGAGCGAATCAGGCTGATAATTCCGCCGGCAGCGATGGCGCCAGCGCCGATATACTTGATGTAATTGTCCCAGATGGCCATAGAATCCATCTCTACCAACGCGATGGTAGCGGGATAGATGACCGTTTCACCGCCAAATAGATAGAGCAGTGGCATGAGAATATACCAGCTAAGTAGACTGCCTGCTAGCATATAAGAGGCAACCTGATGTCCGCAAATATAGCCGACACCAAGCAATGCAGGGGTTACATCCACGCCGATGCCAGCCCCTTTGTAAACGGATAGCTCATGATGTACACGGCTGGGGAAAATTTGCAAACCATCCGAAAGAAATTTTGCAAGTCCGGCAGTCCCCATGCCTGCAAAGACCGCGCTCGCTTTTGACCCGCCTTCCTCGCCAGCGAGCAGCAC
>CAJUJI010000193.1 GCA_910586875.1 uncultured Anaerotruncus sp.
CTATTATGTAGCAAAAAAATAGCCTTTAAATTCCTTTTCAGGAATTTTCTATAAATTATCTATACATTTTGTCGTAATCCTGCTGAGATATTCCGCTGGTAATTCTGTCTATCCAATCAGAATTTCCCAGATACCACCGAATCGTCTCTTGGTAGATATTGGCCATACTCAGTCTTCAAAAGAGGCTGTGATAATCGCAATACAGGACATATAAAGTCTCTGTTTTCTGGATAATGTTGACAGCTTTCTGTAGTCCCTCATAAGTACCAGTACCCAGCCAGGTCATCCCACAAAAGAAACGAATCACTCGTAGCATGTCCTTTTTAAGATATTCATTATTTACTGCTGTAATCTCTATTTCCCCACAGGCAGAAGGTTTTATATTTTCGCAATTTCTATTATATCGTTATCCATTGTCCCCGCAAGATTTTAAACCATCGTTGTTCTGATGCTCTTTTAGGGAGCATTTGCAAAAACTACTTTGAGGACATGTTTTGGAATGACAAAATTACCAAGCGTTGATCTTTCTGGACCTTTAAAAATGGTTTTTCGGCTGATCTTTTTAAAGGTTGTTTTGCCTTTTGTGTTGCTTATTCTTATTTCTTCAGTATTTAGAATTATTTTTCGTATGGTTTTAAAGCGTTCTCCAACAGCTTTTGGATCAGTTCCCGGTGGATCCGTACCCGCGGATAGTCCATGATCCGTTTGACTTCCAAGATATATGCCATATTATCCCTCCAAACAAAAAAGAGCTCCTCCTCCAGAAAGTGCTCCCAAAATGATTGTCAATTTATAATGGTTGTCGGATTACTCGTGATTCGTCGTAATGCCTTTGTCCTGACTCTTCAGGCGCCTCAGATATTCCTCAAATAAATCACGGCGGATACGAACCATTCTTCCGATTTTGTGAACTACTCCAGCCTCATGTGCCAATCGAATGAACACCTTCAGACCAAGCCCATAGTAATCGTCCCCTGATGATAGGTAATATAGTCGTGTCGCAGCATTTCAATATCTTCATCATCCAACATATGTAAGAACATTCAAATGCTTCCCCCAATTTTTTATTCCCCTGAACGGTTAAGGTACTGGGTTCGTGGAATCGTTCCAAAAACTTGTCGAAAATTTTCCGGTTAATTAAAACGGTGCTGTCCATACGATAGATAGTCCCTACTTTACCAGCAAGCTCCAATAGCTTTTTGTGTGCGATCCCATAGACGATTTCCGCATCCTTATAGCGTAAAAACCACCTGTGGAGTTTTTTGGTGTTTTCCCGAACCTCATTTCTCTTTTGTAAATCGCTGTAAAGCTTTTCTCTTCGATCAGCCATAAAAATCCATTCCCTTCTGTATAGTTTGTGCTTTGACAGAAGAAGATATCCGAACAAAAAAGGAGAACACTTTCCGAAATTTCTTTCAAAAAGTGTTCTCCTAAACGTAAGTGCTGTACTGTGCGGCCAGCTTTCAACAATTCATCCTGCGTCGTAATCCTTTGTATTTATACGAAAAATTGTTGTCAGTTTGTTGTCAACTTGGATTTGAAGTGCTGCAAACCCGCATAAATACTGAGTTTATTTGTCTAAGGGCTTCATGGTCGGGAACAGCAGCACATCACGGATGGATGCGCTATTGGTCAACAGCATCACCAACCGGTCAATACCCATTCCCATACCGCCTGTTGGGGGCATTCCATACTCAAGTGCAGTTAGGAAATCTTCATCCATGTCGGTCGCCTCATCATCACCGGCCGCCTTGAGCGCCACCTGATGCTCAAACCGTTCGCGCTGGTCGATCGGATCGTTCAGCTCGCTAAACGCATTGGCGTGCTCGCGCCCCAGAATAAACAGCTCAAACCGCTCGGTATAATCCGGCGCATCCGGCTTGCGCTTTGCCAGCGGCGAGATATCCACCGGATGATCGGTAATGAAAATCGGCTGAATCAGCTTATCCTCACAATATTCCTCAAAGAACAGATTCAGAATATCGCCCTTTAGGTGCCGCTGCTCATACTCGATGTGGTGCTCCTTGGCTAGCATACGAGCCTGCTCCAGTGTTTCAACGGTGGAGAAGTCGACTCCACTGTATTTTTTCACCGCATCCATCATTGACATCCGCTCAAACGGTTTATCCAAATCAATTTCAATATCCCCATAGATAATCTGCCCAGTTCCCAATACCTCATGCGCACAGAAGCGCACAAGTTCCTCGGTAATATCCATCATCCCATTGTAATCGGTATAAGCCTCATACAATTCGAGCAGCGTAAACTCCGGATTATGGCGGGTATCAATCCCTTCATTGCGGAACACGCGGCCAATTTCATACACCTTATCAAAGCCGCCAACGATCAGCCGTTTCAGGTGCAGCTCCAACGCTATGCGCATATACATGTCAATGTCCAGCGCGTTGTGATGGGTAATGAACGGGCGTGCACTTGCACCGCCTGCAATCGTGTGCAGTACCGGTGTCTCCACCTCAAGATAGCCCTTTTGCTCCAGGCAACGGCGAATCGCGCTGATAATCTTCGAGCGCTTGATGAAGGTGTCGCGCACATCCGGATTGATAATCAGATCCACATACCGCTGGCGATAGCGCAGCTCGGTGTCTTTCAGCCCATGCCATTTCTCTGGCAGTGGCAGCAGCGACTTGGAAAGCAGCTGGATCTGCTCAGCCTTAACAGAAATCTCACCCTTTTGGGTGCGGAACACCTCACCCTTGATGCCGATAATATCACCGATATCCCATTTTTTGAAGTCCGCATAATCTGCCTCGCCAACATGGTCCTGGCGCACATAGCTTTGTATCCGGCCGCTCACATCGCCTAAATCGATGAATGATGCTTTGCCCATACCGCGCTTGCTCATCATTCGTCCTGCGATAGAAACGGTCTTTCCTTCCAGCGCTTCAAACTGTTCGGTAATCTGCTGCGCATAGGCGGTACGCTCATAGGTCGTCACCACAAATGGATTTTTCCCATCTGCTTTGAGCGCCTCCAGCTTATCCCGACGAACCTGCAATACTTCGGAAAGCTTTTGTTGTTCCTGTTCAGCGGTCAGCTCGACCTCTGGGCCATTCTGCTGGTTTTTCATGCTTACACATCCTTGTTCATTTATTTAAAGTTTGGTTGTATCAATAATTACTGCCATAGGAGCGATTGGGATGGTACACCCAGAGGTACCGCCCTATAAGGTTCCACCGCTTTATGGCAAGACGAATGCCATTTGAATAACCGGTATAATTGCCATATAATAGCCGTTTGTGGCTATTATACCAAAAAAGCGGACCTTTGCAAAGCCCGCTTTTCCCTATGCCTGTTAAATTCTCTGTTCTGTCCATACTTTTCCGACAGAAGCGCATTTCATTTAGGATAAACGCAACATCAAACCTTGATTTCCAAAATCTTAAATTTCACTAGGCCGCCCGGTGCGTTAATCTCTACAACATCCCCAACCTTATGTCCGATCAGCCCTTTGCCAACCGGAGACTCATCCGAGATGCTATTCAGATCGGAATGGGACTCGACCGAGCTAGCAATGGTATACTCCATCTCATCTTCATAATCGATATCGAGGATTTTCACCTTACAGCCAACCGAAACGCTGTCGTTGCTCATTTTATCGCGGGAGATAATCTTGACATTTTTCAGCTGGTCCTCCAGCTTTTTGATCCGCGCCTCCACCAGCGCCTGCTCATTTTTCGCCTCATCGTACTCGCTATTTTCGGACAGATCCCCAAAACCGCGCGCAACGCGGATTTTTTCAGAAATCTCGCCACGGGTAACACTTTTCAGTTCGTTCAGCTCCGCCTTCAGCGCCTCATAGCCTTCAGCAGTCATCAGCAATTCGTTTGCCATCTCATTCTTCCCCTTCAGAGCGTTTTATTTTCGTGTGCCTTCCGCACACAATCTTTACCGTATTCCCTGTCCTCCCCGCGCTGCCTGGACCATTCCAACTACGCCCAAACAACGCTGTTGCGTGGCATCTGCCACCATAAGTAATCGTACAGACGATTGATTCAGTAGACATTATAGTAAAAAGGTCAAAATCTGTCAAGAGAATTCCTTATTTTTCATAAATTATTCACATACCATTTAT
>CAJUJI010000194.1 GCA_910586875.1 uncultured Anaerotruncus sp.
TGCATGAAACAGGGCGGGTTTATGACGCTGACCTGGAGGATATATCCCAGCGGCAGGAACAACTCTGGGAGGGTGTGCAGAAGATACTGACCCAGCTTTCCAAGCTGTCCTGACCGGAGAGTCTGCCCCATCTGCGGAGGGAGGAACGGCGTTTTTTGCCGCGCCTTCCTCCGCCTTTTCCTTTTTGCCGCTATTTACTTTCGTGCTACAATCGTGTATAATGGTAGCACGAAAGGAAGTGAGAGCATGACACAGTTTGAACAGCTGGACACGATTTTAGAGGGACAGCGCGGTATGCTCCAAACGTCGGAGGCGGTGAAACGGGGGATTCCAAAATCCGTTTTTTACAACTATGTGAAGGAAAAAGAATTGGAACAGGCGGCACATGGGGTTTATGTATCGCCGGATGCCTGGGTTGATGGGATGTACCTGCTCCATTTACGATGCAGCCAGGGGATTTTTTCCCATGAAACGGCGCTGTTTTTCCATGATCTGACCGACCGGGAGCCTTCCCCCTATTCCATTACCGTCAAACGGGGATACAGCACGACCAGATTGAAAGCGGACGGGGTTTTAGTCTACACCATAAAACCGGAACTGCATGGCATCGGAAAGAGTACGGCACAAACCCCTTTCGGGCATACGGTTCCGGCTTATGATATGGAGCGAACCATCTGCGACCTGCTTCGCTGCCGGAGCAGTATGGAGATGCAGACATTTCAAGGGGCGCTCAAAATGTATGCCCGCAGGAAAGAGAAAAACCTGCGGAGGCTGATGCAGTACGCCGGGATGTTCCGGGTTGAAAAAATTTTACGGCAGTATTTGGAGGTGCTATTATGATAAAGACAGCAAGACAGCTGAAAGATTTGATCCGCAATCTCGCAAGGGAGAAATCGGCGGACGCACAGATTTTGATGCGGAACTATATGATGGAGCGTTTTCTGGAACGCATTTCCCTTTCTGAGTATCGGGATAACTTTATTTTGAAAGGCGGGATGCTGGTTGCCGCAATGGTAGGGTTGGATGCCCGGTCTACAATGGATTTAGACGCAACCGTCAGAGGAGCCAGCGTGAATGTGGAGGACATTGAAAATCTGATGTCCTCCATCATAGCAGTCCCCATTGAGGACGGAGTGGAGTTCCAGGTGAAAAGCATTTCGGAAATCATGGACGAGGCCGAGTATCCGGGGATTCGGGTCAGCATGGCCACTGTTTTTGACGGAGTGGTGACGCCGCTGAAAATTGATATTTCTACCGGGGATGTGATTACGCCAAGGGCAGTCCGGTACAGCTTCCGGCTTATGCTGGAGGAACGCTCCATTGATATTTGGGCGTACAATCTGGAAACCGTACTTGCGGAAAAGCTGGAAACAATGATTGCCCGGACCATAACAAACACCCGCATGAGGGATTTTTATGACCTCTACATTTTGGAACAGCTTCACGGAAAAACGCTGGATTCCGATATTCTCCGCCACGCGCTCCTTGCTACTGCCCGCAAGCGTGGGACGGAGGGGCATTTGAAAGAGGCGAAGGAAGTGTTTTCCGAAGTAGAAAACAGCCATGCGATGCAGGCGCTTTGGTCCGCTTATCGCAAGAAATTTTCCTATGCGGCTGATCTGGAATGGAACACCGTTATGGGTGCGGTCCACCGTTTGTATGCTCTGACAGAGGACGGTGAGGCGGAATGAAAAAGCGCGGGCATTACTGTAAAATCTGCGGCGAGTGTAAATCAAATGAAAAGTTTTCGAGTAAAATATCTGAAACAATAATGAGGTAAGTTAATGGGGGATGTTAGTGGGGTAAGTTAATGGGGGATGTTTCCCATCAGTTATGAGGGCGTTCTATCCGGCTTATGAAAATGCCAGACACCGTCTGTTAAATTGTCATGGTCCCATTACTGCGGGCTTTTGACGCTCTCCAATGAGAACAAACGCAGCTTTTATGAAAAAGACAGCAAGATATTTGGTGCATTTGTTTTTTGGTGATTTCGTGGTATAATCGTCCATAGGCAAGGAGGGAGCAAAATTGAATCACGATTTGCAGATTAACCAAAATGCGGCACAGACCTATCATTCTATCCGCAATTCGATTGTTTCCGCGCAGCACCGTTTAAGCGCGGCGGTAAATTCCACTATGGTAATCACCTATTGGGAAATAGGCGAACAAATTTATAAAGCGTGTGGAGAAAATGACCGGGCCGAGTATGGAAAAAAACTTCTGGATTATTTATCTGAACAGCTGACTGTTGAGTTTGGAAAGGGTTTTACCGTCCGTAATCTTCGGGCGATGCGTCAGTTTTATTGCCTGTTTCCAATTCGGCACACACTGTGTGCCGAATTGAGCTGGTCCCACTACCGGCTTTTGATGCGTGTGCCAGACGAGCAGGCAAGGACTTTCTATGCGGAAGAATGTGTAAAATCTGCGTGGAGTGTCCGGCAACTGGAACGGCAGATCAACACCATGTACTACCAACGCATTTTAGCGAGTCAGGATAAATCACTTGTAGCAAAAGAAATCCAGTCTACCGAGCCAAAACCGGAATATGAAAAAATTATCAAGGACCCCTATGTGATGGAGTTTTTGCAGATTCAGCCGGACACCCATGTGTATGAGGGCGAATTGGAGCAAGCCCTGATCGACCACCTTCAGCACTTTCTTTTAGAGCTTGGACGCGGTTTTTCATTTGTGGCGCGCCAAAAGCGGTTTACACTGGATGGACAGGACTTTTTCATTGACCTGATTTTTTATAACTATATTCTGAAATGCTTTGTTCTCATAGATTTGAAAATGGGCAAGCTGACCCATCAGGATTTAGGACAAATGCAGATGTATGTGAACTATTATACCCGTGAAATGATGAATGAGGGGGATTCACAGCCGATTGGCATTGTTCTTTGTGCGGACAAAGGGGATTCCATTGTAAAATACACGCTGCCGGAAGATAATCATCAAATATTCGCGTCTAAGTATTTTACTTATTTGCCATCAGAAGAAGAATTGAAACGGGAGCTGAACCTGGACAGCTTTTATAAGCTGGAAGAATCAGATGGGAACCAGTAATAAAGTCTGCCCCGGCTGCGGCAGAAAAATGAAACAGCAGTTTATCGGTTTGCAGCATTGTAAATGCGGGATAAGCTGGAAAAAGGACATCGGATTTTTTGAGCGCACCAGCGATATGATTTTTGCGTTAGAACGCCGGACCATTGGAAAAAAGGTCAAACAAATTCCGGTAATTCGATATAAAAATGGTGAATAAAAAGAAACAAGCGGTCTGCGTATGCAGACCGTTTTGTTATGAAGGGAGGATTCTATCATGGCAACCACACGCATCATGCCGCTGCACATCGGCAAGGGCCGCACCGAAAGCCAAGCGGTCGGTGACATTATCGACTATGTATCCAACCCACAAAAGACAGACAACGGCAGGCTCGTCACCGGCTTTGCGTGTGACAGCCGGGTAGCCGACGCCGAGTTTCTGCTGTCAAAACGGGAGTACATTTCCACCACTGGACGGGTACGCGGTGCGGACGATGTACTTGCCTACCATGTCCGGCAGTCCTTTGTCCCCGGCGAGATCACACCGGAAGAAGCCAACCGGCTGGGCGTGGAGTTTGCCAAACGGTTCACCAAGGGCAATCATGCCTTTGTGGTCTGCACCCATATCGACAAATCCCATATCCATAATCACATCATCTGGAACGCGGTCAATGTGAACTGTGACCGGAAATTCCGAAACTTTTGGGGCAGCACCCGCGCGGTCCGGCGGCTGAATGATACCATCTGTGTTGAGAACGGCTATTCCATTGTAGAGAACCCAAAACCGCATGGAAAAAGCTATAACAAGTGGCTGGGGGACCGGGCAAAGCCCTCCCACCGGGAGCAGCTCCGTATGATGATTGACCAGGCATTGGAACAGAAACCGGCAGACTTTGACGGCCTGTTAAAGCTGCTTGCGGAAATGGGCTGTGAAGTGTCGCGCAGGGGACAGGCAATCCGGCTCAAAGCCCCCGGCTGGAAGAATGTTGCCCGCATGGA
>CAJUJI010000195.1 GCA_910586875.1 uncultured Anaerotruncus sp.
TTCTTTGGCTAATCGAGCCAAAGGACAATAAATATGTCTCCAATTGCTTATGATAGCCTGAGAAGCTTTCCAGCCACTCGGTATTGATTAAATGCACAAGAGAATTCGGATATTGATAGTATCGAAACATAATTTCCGGATAGATCCCTATTCTTTTGCTTTTGCGCATCATGTTTAAAATTAAAATACTATCCTGCCAAATTTTATAATGATTCTGTTTTTTTCTACTATCCCGCCGGAAATTCATCCTAGACAATAACTTAAGAGAAATAATTCTGCCCCACTCAGTAAATGTAAAGGTTCGATATTCCACAAAATGGTCTAAAAAATCCTGATGGCTGGAAAGAATCATACTGCTATCCAATTTTCGCTGTCCAAATACCCTGCCGGTTTCACTATCAACCCTTTCATAGCCACAAATCGCCATTTCCAGCGTATTTTCCTCTGCAAATGCGACCATTTTTTCTAAAAAATCGAGGGTATATTCATCATCGGCATCACATCTACAAAACCACTTTGCAGGGCTGTGGTGAAAAATTCTTGACCAATAACGCCAATCATCCTCGAGGCTATTTTTCTTGCGATGCAGGGGAATTACCCGACTGTCACGTGCCGCATATTCCTTTATAATTTCGTAGGTGCTGTCGGTGGAAGCATTATCTAAAATGTAATATTCTAAATCTCCATAGGTCTGATTTAGAATGCTGTCCATTGTGCGCCGCAGCGTTTTTTCTGCATTATAGGCCCTTGTCCACACTATAACATTTCCCATAATCTCTCCTTAAAACACCCATGGAACATTTTGATCTTGGTGCAATTTTTCTATTTTAATACCAGCCGCTTTATATTTTTCTAAATCCTGTGCAATCTCTGTGTCATACTTGTAAGTCCCGATTAAAACAATATCTGGTTTTAACGTAAATAGCTCATCCGGTGAATGAATGGTTGCCCCATTCGCCTGCTCGCCCCACATTTTGGGGTCACTGTTAAACAGCAGCCATTCAAATTCTGGCTCTCCAAAAAATTGGGAGTATTCCTCCATAATCAGTTTCGCAAATCCCCCGTTTGGATACAGACCTACCCTGCGAAATCCCTGCCGATAAAGCAGCTCTTTAAGCCGCAATTTATGCTGTTCCAAAGAAAAACCCGCTTGTTTTGCCCGTCGGAAGGTATCCTCTATCGCGTCGATAATTTTCAGTCTTTGGGTGCATTTCTCCTCGCAGGCGCCGCAACCAATACAAGTATTTTCCGCTTGTTCCGGAATCCAGGCATTTTCAAACAGAAGTTTGCGGAAAATTTGGATGTTATAAAGCAACTCCGGCTCCCTGCGATTATAGGCGACAGTGGGCGCAAAAAGCAACGCATTACGGGCCTGCATCATCTGGGAAACAGGCAATCCTTGGGGGCAACCCTTACAATACTGACAACCGGTGCAAAATCCCGTTAAACCTTGCAGCTGCTTTAAAACCCTCTCTCTACGCAGCTCTGGCAATTCTGGGTCTGGGGTTTGCCAAACCCGCCAGCTGTCCTCCAGCTCTTGAAGGGAGTTCACACCACCCAAAATCATGTCAACCGCAGGATGCGCCTTGGCAAAGCGTAGCGCAGCATGTACCGTGCTAGCATCCTCTTTGCTACACGCAAAGGAAAAGTAATCCGGATTTTGAGCGATAATACCGCCTCCTAAGGGGTTCATTACGGTTACGCCCACATCATATTTTTGCGCAGCATCTAATACAGCTTGCATATCCCTTGCATTTAAAAGAGAATACGAGATACTCACACCTTCAAACATGCCGCTTTCGATAATTTTGATAATATCCGCTGGCGGAGCATGTGTTGAAAAGCAAATATGGTCAATGATTCCCTCATCCTTCAGCTTTTGTGCGCCCTCATATACCCCGCCTTTTTCCATAATCCTTTCAAATATTTCATAATTCCAGATCGACCAGCAGGTAAAAAATTTTGCTCTCTCCAGCCCCATTTCTTCTAGCTGTAGCTCCACCCGCTTTCTTGCAGCGTCAGCAGTTTTGTCGATATCATACATCACCTTTACGGTCACATCAAACGGATTTTGAGTCCGCTGGAAAGCTTTCTTTAAAACCGCTTGGGCCATTCCAGCGGAATAGGAATAGCTTGTATCGATATAATTCACGCCAAGTTCAAGCGCTTTTAACACAATGTCAACCGATTTCTCAATACCAGAATGGTCACTAGGGCCGTTGATTGGGAAGCGAGAGGTTCCTAATCCCAATGGATAATAAGCCTTAAAAATACTCATAAAGATTCCCCGCTGTTACAGCTGTTCTGCCGCTGGATAACGTGGTAAAACCGCCATATATTTTTGTTTACAATAGCGGCAAGACCGGCGTGCATAATCATAAAAGTAACGGATGATCTCCCGTTTTTGTTCACGTGTCAACGAATCATCCCGCAAATCCACAAAATCGTCTTCCTTTGGTGGAAACAGCCCCATCTCTAGCATAAAGCAGGAGTTAGAACAGCGATGTAGTTTACCATCATAACAGTGCATATTACGAATTTGATTCTGCGGACAATTGCGGGCATTTACCTCTAAAACATCCCCTGGCTCCCTCAAATCATGCGGGTTTGTGTTATCAATCCAACCGTTAAAATATTGATCCTCACCATGATATTTTTTTAGCTGGTGGTCAATCTGATTGGCTTTTAAAAATGTGACAAATTCATCGCGCGCATAAGACCATTTTCCATAGTCGCTTATATAAACGCTTAAAGCATCCCCATAAGCCAGCATCGCCTCCTGCTCCTGCGCGTTGGGACAAATGGTAGCGTTTGTTTCAATAATTAGCCGGTCAAAACGGTCCCGATATTTTTGCGCATAGGTGAGCAGCTTTGCAAAATCCTGATATACAAACACCTCTCCGCCAACAAATTGGAGCCACTCCACACGGTCAAACAGAGCAAAGCAAGCGTCAATATCCTTGCAAACCAATTCCAATGGAATATCCCTGCGTTCTACCGGTCCATACAAAAAATCTCCACAAAGCTTGCAATGCAGGCTGCATCTCGTAGTGGGAACAATCGCTAAACGACGAGCAACAAGTTCTTTTGACATAGTAATACTCCTTTAAATAAGAATCAGCTTGTAGTTTATCAAAGCGCTATATATTGTTTCATCCACTCTTTTTCTGTTTCCAGTATCCAAGGACATCCATAAAACGCCTGATAATTTGCATTTAGCTGTGCAATTAAATGCTCTCGAATTTCATAGCAATCGGTTAATTGCAGCCGAGTGACCTTCTCCACCATCGACAGCATGAACGACCAGGTAAAATACCGCCATTTGTCTGCGCTGTCCGGAAAGCGTTCGGATAACCAGCTTGCGCGCTCCTGGTACACATCCAAATATTCCTGTAAGGTTTCTGCATCCAGCAGCTGGTGGTTCTGCGTCCAGGCGGAGTTGTTATTTCCATGCCGGTCAAAATGGTATTTAGACAGGCCGTGATACGCAACCTTTTTTGCGTTTGCAATAATTTTAGGCATCAGATAAATGTCATCGTATTTTCCGGTTTCCAGAAAGCGGTTCTGCTGAAATAACTCCCGCCGGAACAACTTGGTAGGAAATGCGACGTTGTAATTTCTGCGCCACAAAAGCATTTCCACCGCTTGCTCTGCGTCCATCAGCCGCTTTTCATCGATGTTGGCCCAGGTCGCGCCGCAAATGGAAATATCGGCGTTTGCATCCTCTGCAAGCTGATGCAAAAACGCCAGAAAATCTGGCTCACAGGTGTCATCATCGTCCACAAACGCGATGTATGTTCCCCTTGCTGCGTCCAGCCCCGTGTTGCGGCCGCTGCCAATGTTGCCGCGTTCCCGATGAATCACCTGAATCCGGCTGTCCTCGCGGGCATATGTATCCGCGATTTCCCCACTGCGGTCGCTGGAACCATTATCCACAATGATAAATTCAAAATTTTGGAAGGTCTGCGCCAGAATGCAGTCGATCATACGCGCCAGGAAATGCTCGCGGTTATAGGTTAGCATGATCAC
>CAJUJI010000196.1 GCA_910586875.1 uncultured Anaerotruncus sp.
GTATTTTAGAAGCTTCTTATATTTTCCACATATTTGATGTTCGATCAAACATCAAATATGTGTTATTTATTTAGCAATGTGTAGCTCAATTCCATTTGCCTCTAGGATTCTGCGCCACTCTTGTGTAATGCCTGCATCGGTTACAATGCTGTCAATTTTATCGAGCGCCGCAACAAATGACGCCTGTACCTTTCCGAATTTGCTTGAGTCCATCAGCAGGATACACTTTGCCGAGGATGCAATTGCCGCGCATTTATTTTCCACCTCATGTGCATGAATGCAGGTGACGCCCAAAGTCTCATGAAAGCCGGAGGCGGATAAAAAGACCTTATTTGCGCGGATGCTACGGATAAACTCCACATTTTCTTTGGAGGTAAACATTTGATCTTCCGGATGGTAATATCCGCCCGCAAAAATCAAATTGATGTCATTTGCGCGCCGCAACTCGTTGAGAATGCTAAAATTGTAGCACAGAACGGTAATTTTTTCCTTTTCCAGCAGATGCTTTGCAAATTGAGTGGTGGTTGTTCCACTATCTACAATCAAAATATCATGGGGTTCCACCATAGCAGCGGCATAACGCGCAATGCTTTCCTTCTCCTTCAAATCTCGAATTTGCTCATAGGCCAGATCGTAAAAGCCGCCGCTTTCAATCTGGACCTTCTTGTAATTTTGCAGGGTTACACGGCCGTAGCTGCGCTCCACTGAATTATTTTTGCGCAATTGTTCCAAATCGCGGCGGATGGTCATTTCTGAAACGTCGAATAGCTCCGCCAAACTTTTCACCGACATGGTTTTGTTTTCATCCAGCAGCTCGATAATCTTTCGTATCCGGATGGTCTTGTTGTTCATTTCTCGACCTTCATTCCAAATTATATTTGTTCGATTGTTATTATAACGGAAAACGAACAAGGAAACAACGTTTTTCCGCAAAAAATTTTACTGAATTTTTACAAGAAGCTTTATCACCTAAAAACACGATCTTTTATCGCATGGATGCCTATGACTTTTTGCAAGAAAAAAGCCCCATCGGCGGGGCAAATTTTATTTATGATACAGCTTTTTCGTCTGGTAAACCGGCTCCTGGGTCAAATTAACCCCCAGCTTTTTGAAAACCGCAACATCCACCTGCGAAAGAATAACCGAGGAATGCGCCTCGCACCCATGCAGCCGTTCGAGCTGTTTCATCGCCTGCTCGGCGTTCGGGTTGGTTGCGGCGCTGATTGACAGCGCAATTAAGGTCTCGTCGGTATGTAAACGAGGGTTATGGTTGCCCAGGTGATCTACCTTTAGATGCTGGATGGGCTGGATGATGGTGGGCGAAATCAGATGCTCGTCCTCGTCCAAACCGCCCAGGATTTTGAGAGCGTTGAGTAACACCGCAGAGGATGCACCCAATAGATTGGAGGTCTTACCAGTAATAATCCTGCCGTCCGGTAGCTCGATTGCGGCGGCAGGCATTCCAGTGTGTTCTGCGCGTGCTACAGCCGCCTGCACCACCGGGCGATCCTCCACCGTAACCCCGGCCTTGCTCATCAGCAGCTCTAATTTATATCCGCGGCTTTCGTCCGCCATCCCCATACGCTGTTCGCAAAGCGCCTGGTAATACCGGCGGATGATCTCCTGGCGGGAGGCATCCCGCACCGCCTCGTCATCAAAGATGCACAGCCCCGCCATATTTACCCCCATGTCGGTGGGCGATTTATAAGGGCTTTCCCCCGCAATGCGTTCAAAAATAGCGTTCAGAACGGGGAATACTTCCACATCCCGGTTGTAGTTGATCGTGGTTTCTCCGTATGCCTCCAGATGGAACGGGTCGATCATATTCACATCATCCAGATCAGCGGTTGCCGCCTCATAGGCCAGATTAACCGGATGCTTGAGCGAAAGGTTCCAAATGGGGAAGGTTTCAAATTTCGAGTAACCCGCCTTGATCCCGCGCTTGTTTTCGTGGTAAAGCTGCGAGAGGCAGACTGCCATTTTTCCGCTGCCAGGCCCTGGGGCAGTGACCACCACCAGCGGACGGGTCGTTTCGATATATTCATTTTTTCCGTAACCATCATCGCTGACGATCAGCGGAATGTTGGAGGGATATCCGTTGATGGGGTAGTGCAGATAGACCCTGACGCCAAGATTTTCCAGCCGGCGCTTGAAGGCTTCTGCGGCGGGCTGTGCCGCATACTGGGCGATCACAACGCTGCCCACATATAGCCCAATCGCATGGAATGCGTCGATCAGCCGCAGCACGTCCACATCATAGGTGATCCCCAAATCCCCGCGGACTTTATTTTTTTCGATGTCTGAGGCATTGATGACAATGATAATCTCTGCGCTGTCCTTGAGCTGTAATAGCATCTGCATTTTGCTGTCAGGCGCAAATCCAGGCAGCACACGGGACGCATGATAATCGTCAAACAGCTTGCCGCCAAATTCCAGATAGAGCTTATTTCCCGCTTTGGAAATGCGCTCTAAAATATGCTCTGATTGCAGTTTCAAATATTTTTTGCTGTCAAAACCAATCCGATACACAATAAAACCACTCCTTGTTTAAAAACACCTATCATTCTAACGTTTTTCGGCAAAAAACACAAGGAGAAAAATACTGAAAATAATTGCAAAAATTTGGTTAAATAGGGGAATCGATACAGTCGCTCAGCGCGACATGGGGCAAGGAGAACCGGTCGTCAACATAATCGCTGGGGGAGCTGGCCAGCAATGGCGGAAGCGGACGGTCGGGCTCGCGGGCGGGAATGGTGAAAACGACGCTGGTGCCGCTGCCCTTTCGGGAAGAAATGGTAATCGTTCCACCCATCAGCGCGATGATCTCCTTTGCAATGGTAAGCCCCAGCCCGTTTCCGCCGAAGTGAAAGCCCTCGCAATCACAGGAGTAATAAGGCTCAAACACATGCGGCAGCACCTTTTGTGGGATACCGATTCCGCTGTCGGTGACCTTGATTACAAGCTGCTCCTCCTCCACCTGATGGCTGACCGAGATGACAATGTGATTACCCGGGCGGGTAAAGCGTGCGCTGTTGGAGATGAGGTTGAATAGTACAAGTGAAAGCTTCTCGGCGTCGCAGCTGATAAAAAACGACTCTTTGGGGAAGGTCCCCTCTACCGGAATATGAAGCGGCTCGAGCAGAAGCGCGGCGGTTTCGGTGAAAATTCGCAGCAGTGCGAAAATATCCAACCGCTGCTCCCTGAGCTTGAGCATTCCACTGGAAAGATGCGTGTGGTATAGAATCCACTCACAGCTGCGCAGCAGACGGTAACAGCTGTTGTTCGCGATGCTTAGGAGCTTCTCTATCCGTTCCTGATCAAAGGATTGCTCCCGGCAATCCTGCATAACAAGGTTGATAGCCGAAAAGATGCGAGACAGTTCGGTGCGGTAGGCGCTGTCAAAGGAGGAAAGGGCCCGCTGCACGCCCTCTGGACACAGGCCGTCTTCCGGAGGTATCTCCTGCTCAGGCAGCGCTAAAAAACCGGGGCACTGTACAAGCGCACAGATTTTCACACCGCCTGCCCCAAAAGGGGGCGCAAACCGAATGGAGAAAGAGCCCTGCTGTGCGATTGTCTGTCGCACCTGATCCAGCGGATGGCCTTGCAGCAGAAACAGCACACCATCAGGCAGCGCGAACGGCGCAAACGTATGAATGGCAGGTTGATTGCACCAGATAATTTGGAAATCTGCATCGGTAAGTATTGCAGGGATGTTAGAAGTTTGATACAGATGGATAAGCTGCTGGACAAAAGGCTCTGATAGGTTCGATTTCATAAAAGTCTCCCTTCAATAAAATATCCCGAATTATTTTGGGAAAAATGATAGAGGATATTACCTTATCCAGATATTACCGATTCTGGGGAAATGCCAGAGAAAACGACTTTTTTAGACAAAAAATTCTTCTCTCTCAGTATAGTCTATTTTTTGGTTGTTTTCAATAAAAAGATTCGGGTATTCTCCACAATACTGAAAAAA
>CAJUJI010000197.1 GCA_910586875.1 uncultured Anaerotruncus sp.
GAGACAGGGAGTATTTACGCCGCCGACGTGGACGACCTGCGCACCCGCCTGGACAGTTTGTGGGATGGCATGGATAAGCTGCTGCGGGGATTTGCGAACATTTCATAAACAGGCACGAAAGCGGTTGCTTTTCTCAGGCTGGCACGATAGAATTTCTATAAGGGCAAAACTGCCCTATTGAAAGGAGGCGGAGCGTATGAGCCTGATTGGTAAATTGCTGGCACTTCCCCTTGTGTTAGTAACGGGGATTCTCTATTTGATGTGTAAATTTCTTGTCGTAATTTCCGGCGCTGTGCTGGGAATTCTATCAGGAATTGTTTTTCTGGCGGCACTGGTGCTATTCTTCATTGCCGGGTTCTGGCCGGGGCTTTCATGGCTGGTGATTGCGTTCCTGATCAGCCCCTACGGTCTGCCAATGGCGGCGGCCTGGCTGGTGGGGATTATCGGCGGAGCAAACAGCGCGTTAAAGGATTTTGTATTTGTTTAAGCAGTTTCGGCGGGGCTCACTGGCAGCCTCGCCCTTTTTCTATAATTATGGCTGTCTGTCATGGCAGCTTTTTGATTGGAGGAATTTGATTGAAAGATACAACACCAATTTATTTTCACTCGGCAGCCTATGCGCATGAGCATGGGGAACTGGATCAGTACCGCACTTCCCACAAAGCAAACATTGCGTGTAAGGAGGCAATCGAACAGGCCATTGTGGACAACTACCAGGATAACCGTTTAGACCAGGCGTGCGTGCAGCAGGTCTTACAGCAGTTTGATCCTGGCCGGATTTTCTATGTCCTCGCCAACACGGTCCGGCAGAAGGACTACGACGGGCGCATTTCACGGGACAACAAGGCGTGGGCGCAGACAATCCCGGTCTGTGAGGATAAGGATGGTTTCGGATATGACCGGAATGTTTCCTTTGTTGTGGATCGCAGCCATACGGGGCTGATGGATTTATTTCTCACGCAGGCAAGACGGGAGTATGCGCTGGCACAGGAGAAGCCTTCTGTCCGTGACAGTCTGAATAAAAACGCCGGACAGCAGGCAGCGCACAGTAATAAAACAAAAGTGAATAAAGAGCAGACACGGTAACACAGCCAATTTTTCATTAAGGGGGTGAAGGGATGGCAACTACCCGGCTCATGCCGCTGCATGTTGGAAAAGGCCAGGATATTTCCACGGCCATAGCGGACATCATTGACTATGTAAAGAATCCGCAGAAAACCGATTTTGGGAAATTCATTTATGGTTATGAGTGCGACACCCGAACCGCTGATGCGGAATTCCTTTTATCCAAGCGCCAGTATGCGAACCTGACCGGACGTGACCGGGGCGCGGATGATGTGATCGCCTACCATCTCCGGCAGGCATTTAAGCCGGGTGAGGTCACGCCGGAAGAAGCCAACCAGATCGGGCGGGAACTGGCATTGAAACTGACAAAGGGAAACCATGCCTTTGTTGTCTGTACCCATGTGGATAAACACCATGTCCATAACCACATCATCATAAATTCTACCACGCTGGACTATCAGAAAAAATTCCGCAACTTCTGGGGCTCTACATGGGCGATCCGGCGCATGAATGACAAGCTGTGCCTGGAGCATGGACTTTCCATTGTAGAGAATCCGAAACCAAGCCGGGAGCATTACGGCACATGGATGGGAAGTCAGAAACAGCCTTCCCATCAGGAACAGCTACGATGGGCTATCAATGCGGCCCTGGAAGAAAAGCCGAAGGACTTTGAAGAACTTTTGAAAAAGCTGGAGGCGGCTGGGATTGAAGTCAACCGGGAGCGAAAGCACCTTCGCTTTCGCCTGTCGCCGGAAGATAGATATACCCGGTGTGACACGCTGAAAGGCGACTATACCGGGCAGGCCATCAAAGAACGGATCGCCGGCACGCGGACGGCAAAGCCGCGCCGTACCTCCCCACAAAAGCCGGTTTCCAAAGTCGGGCTGCTGGTGGATATTGAGGCAGCAATCCGCTCCGGCAAAGGTCCGGGGTATGAACGCTGGGCGAAGGTGTTCAACTTAAAACAGCTCTCCCAGGCGGTAATCTGGCTCAAAGAGCATGGCGATATGAGCTATGAGGATTTGCAGAAAAAGTCAGACGCCGCTACCACCAGCTTCAATGTGCTGTCAGTAAAGATCAAGGAACTGGAATCTCAAATGACCGCTAATGGGGAGCTGCAGAAACAGATCGTAAATTATGCCAAGACGCGGGCGGTCTATGTGGAATACCGGAAAGCCGGGTACAGCAAAAAATTCCGTGCGGCGCATGAGACGGAAATCCTGCTGCACCAGGCGGCAAAGAAACACTTTGACGGATTGGGGATCACAAAGCTGCCTTCCGTCAAATCTTTACGGGAAGAATACGCCGGGCTCCTGGAACAGAAGCGGAAAGCCTATTCTGCCTATAAGCAGGCCAGAGCCGATATGAAAGAGCTTTATAATGTTAAAGCCAATGTGGACTATCTGTTGGGCGAGTCTGTGATGGAACGGGAGCGGGATAATGCACGCCAGTGATAGTTTTGTTTTTTTAATCCGATTGCTTAAATTATAATTCAATGTTCAGGAAACAAATTTTTCAAAAACTATTGACTTTGACGTTCCGTCATACCGTAGAATAAGGTTACAAAATATTGAAAGGAAGTACAAAATATGAGCATCCTAAAAGTACAGGCCGTTCGTTCTGACGGTATCTACAGAAAAATCATGGAAGCGCCAGCTTCTAAAAAAATGATATTTATCGCTATGAAATGATGAAGCCTTTTGAAAAGAAATGGGCCTGCTACAATGTGCCAATGAAGGCTGCACAACCGAATGGCTATGATGTTATTATGGCAAGTGGTATGTTGGGCTTTCTTCTGCCAGAAAAAATTGATGAAACATGGGCCCAAAGTATTACACTGTTGGACGACAACCAATTTTGGGATAACTGTCAAAAGTCTATCGAGCGGTCATTAAAGTGTTTTTCCGATGCTGGAATAGAATTTCCTGTGAAAGAATATCTATACACTGTTTTGCTGGCTGACCCCCAAAATCCTTATTCGATAATGAATGACAATTACTGTGGAGATGGAGGTATACCCGGCTACATTTTTACATGGCTTGTTCCATCTGAACACACTAAGAGCAGACTTCCCGTAGCGTTGGCACATGAAACAAATCATAATGTCCGTTTCCAGTTTACAAAATGGCACAATGACATTACTCTTGCTGAAATGATGATAAGTGAGGGCCTTGCTGAAAACTTTGCTACTTACCTATATGGTGAGGAAAATGTAGGACCGTGGGTAAGCAAGACAGATATGGAAACTTTGAACGGATATATTAAACCCATCATCCAGGAAGGGCTGGATGTACAAGGCTTAGATAACCTGACAGCATATCTATATGGTGATGAAATGGCTCAAATGCAAAATTATTTTCCTGTTGGTTTACCCTATTGTGCTGGATATGCTTGTGGCTATCATATGATAAAATATTATCTGAAAAAACAGGAAAATCTATCATTGAAGCTACCATGACACCTGCTGATGAAATACTAAAAGAAGTGGAGGGATTTTGGAATGAATCCTAAAAAAATGATGATTCATGAGGTTGCAAAGCTGACCGGTATTACGATACGTACTTTGCATTACTATGATGAAATCGGTCTGTTGGAACCTACCAAAGCAGATAAGACAAAATATCGTTTATATTCCGAGAATGATTTAGAGAAGTTACAACAAATTCTATTTTACCGTGAAGTGGGGGTTTCTCTAAAAGAGATCAAGGCATTATTATCAGCACCCGTATATAATAAACGAGAAGCGCTAGAAAGACATTTAGAACTTCTCAATCTTAGAAAAAAGAAAATAGAGGGACTTATTTGCTTAGTCAACGATACTTTGGCCGGAAAGAGTGATTACTCGTTTACAGCATTTTCAAATGCAGAAATTTCTGCTCTACAAGAAAAATATAGGAATGAA
>CAJUJI010000198.1 GCA_910586875.1 uncultured Anaerotruncus sp.
ATAAATCGAATGGGATAAGGCAAGCTGTTGAAAAAGTGAAAATCCAGCTTGCCTTATCTATCATTGTGCAACCAGGATGGGAGGAACGTTATGGCAAACATTATTCGCAATTATGGTTATATTGGCCCGACAACCCCAAACCGCCATTATGATACCACCGAGGGACAGTTGATGAACGGTTTCCCTGTGGGAATTTTACAGCTGTATGCGCATCTGCCTTTTTTCCCAGGCAATGTATCCAATGCGTATACCTATGATTTCCCTGTAAAATTCCTGCATGTGGAGGGAAGCGGAATCGATAATATTCTGGCGGGGGATATGTCCCTGGTTGATAACATTGTGAAAGCAGCCCGCCAGCTGGAGATGGACGGCTGTCGTGTAATTTGTGCAAACTGTGGATTCTTCGGGCATTTCCAAAAGGTCGTGGCAGATCAGATTGATATTCCGGTCTATTTGTCCTCATTGATTCAGGCTTCATGGGCGCTGATTTCGATGAAATCCAACCAGAAGCTAGGAATTTTAACCGCGAACAAGAACAACTTGACAGAGGCAATGTTTGAATCCTGCGGCGTGACCAAACAGATGCAGGAGCGGTGTGTGGTATATGGCGCGCAGGATTGTGAGGAATTCCCACATATTCTGACCGGCGTGGGTGGATTGGATTACGACAAGGTCGGAAATGAAATTGTAGGGTTGGCACATCAGATGGTGGAAGAAAATCCGGATGTGGCTGCAATTCTGTTGGAGTGCACCGATATGCCGCCGTATTCTCATCGAATTCAGGCGGAGCTGAATATGCCGGTTTATGATGCGATCACCTTGATTCGTTATGCAAAGACAATTGTAACGCAGACCCCTTATTACGGTTTTCTATAAGATTTGAATGGGAGGAGAAGAGAGATGAAAAAGAGATTAGCAGGTCTGATCGCAATCGCCCTTGTACTGACAACCGCGCTGGCAGGCTGTGAAGACGCGACGGTAAATGTTTCGCCAGATCCGGTGTCAAGCGGAAACGCGGCTGCTGCGCCAGGTGGTGTCGGTGGCGGCGATAAAGCAAAATTTGAGCTGAGAATCGCTGCACAGGAGTCTGAGGAGCATAACGATGTCAAATCCTTGCACCTTGCTGCTGACGCGATTGCAGAAAAGACAAATGGAGATGTGAATATTACCATTTATCCCTCTAACCAGCTGGGAGACTACACCCAGGTATATGATGAGGTAATGGCTGGAACGATTGATATGGCTTGTATCACCATTCCAACCAGCTACGACAAACGCTTGGAGATGCTGACCGTTCCTTATTTGGTCACCAATTATGAGGATGCAATCAATACCTTTTTAGGAGAGTCTGAGTTCCGCAAACAGCTGGATGCGATCCAGTTGGAAAATGGGGTGCGAACCCTGACACTCTATCTGGATGGTTTTATGGGGATTGGTGCAACCAAGAGCATTTCAGACCCAATGGACTTTTCCAGCAATCATAATGGAATGCTGATGCGCTGCCCCTCAATGGACTCCTACCTGTGGACCGCGCTGGGTATGAACTATGCAACTGCAACCATTCCATATTCGGATCTGTATTCTGCGCTGCAAACGGGCGTTTGTGACGGCTGGGTAGGCGGTTCCGCGTATGTTAACTATCTGAACTTCCGCGATGTTCTCAAATACTTCAGCGATAGCCGGTATATCATGGAAATTATCGTTGTTATCATCAATGAAGATACTTGGAATAGACTGCCAGATGAATACAAGGAGATTGTTTCCACCACCTTCCAGGAGGAATCGCTTGCAGTTGCAAAGGCGCGCGAGACCCTGGATGAACAGGCAATGAAGGATATGGCCGATATGGGCATAGAAATTCATGTTCCTACACAGGAAGAACTGGATGCAATGCGCGCACACTTCCAGGCAGAGGTTTGGCCGAAATATAAGGAAGTATTGGGCGACGAGCTGTATGGAAAGCTCTTAGGCGCATAAAACTTGATATTTTTCCAATTCAGGCTGGGCGGCTGTTAGAGTCATAACGGCCGCCCACACTTTACAAAATATCCACTTCAAAGGGAATAATGGAGGTGGCAAGTTTGAAATCAATTACAGTTTTAGAGGAAAAGAAGTGGTGGAAAGCCCTCTTGTCTATCCAGGGAGCGATTTTGGTTACTACCAGCTTGCTTGCGGCGGGTATTGTCACAATCGGCGTGGTGATGCGTTATATTCTAAAGGTGAACTTTTTTGGACAGGAAGAAATTCTGAGTGTTGTATCCATGTGGCTCTATTGGGTCGGCGGCATTTATGGAAGCTACACCCATACACATATCAGTGCTGATTTGGCGGACACCTATATTCATAGCTGGAAGATCCGCAAAATTCTGAGAATAGTGGTGCTGGTTATCAGCCTTGCAGTTACAGCGATTTTCGCATTTTGGGGTTATCAGTATACAGCTTGGATTTGGAACCTCGGCGGACGCTCTGCGGGCTTGAAGATTCCGCTGATTCTCTCAAAGGGAACGATGTTTGTTGGACTGTTGTTTATGGGTCTATATTCCATTTATCATTTAATCCGTGTAATCCAAAGCACAGAGGAAGATTATGTAAGGGAGGGTGACTCTTAATGGGAATGGTAATTGGTTTTTTAATCCTTCTGGTTTTGATCGTTTTAGGAGTCCCCATCATCTATTCTTTTGGCGCAACGGTCATTTGGTTTGTATTTTTGCTCGGCTATAAAGCAACCTTTATTTTCTCCACAATGTTTAGCAGCCTGGACAGTGTTGTACTGCTGGCAATTCCGCTGTTCATCATGGTTGGCGGAATTATGGAAAAAGGAAATATCGGTACAGCGCTGGTGAATTTTGTTGAGAACTTTACAGGGCGAATCCGAGGCTCCTTGTGTATCGTAGCCTCGGTAAGCTGCGCAGTATTTGGTTCTATCTGCGGAAGCGGCGCGGCAACACTGTCCTGTATCGGCTCTATTCTGGCCCCGAAGATGCGCGAGCGCAAATATCCTATGGGCGTTTGCGCAGCGGTGCTCTGCTGTGCAGCTCCAATTGGAATGCTAATTCCGCCCAGTTCGATTCAGATTTTGTTTGCCTGGTCCGGCAACCTGTCGGTTTTGGCGTGCTTCCTTTCTACAGTGGTTCCGGGCATTATGCTGACCGCGCTGATCTCTTTGGTTGGATTGTTCATGAGTAAAAAACACAAAGAAATTGTTATTACAGAAGCGCTTCCACCGCGGGAGTGGATGGTAAAAACCCGCAAAAGTACTATAGAGGCAATCCCAGCGCTGATTATGCCAGTCATTATTTTAGGCGGTATCTATGGCGGCCTGATGACTGCATCGGAAGCTGCGGGCGTTGCGGTTGTCTATGCCATTTTGGCAAGTATTTTCATCTACCGCCAGATTAAGTTGCTGGAGCTGAAGGGAATTTTTCTGGATACAGCGACCTCCACGGGTACGATCATGGTTATGTTGGCGGTTATTATGGTGTTAAGCCGTATCCTAGTGCAGGAGAATCTACCCAATCAGCTGCTGAACCTGCTGTTATCCATTTCTAACAACCGGTATGTGTTGCTATTGATGATTAACATTTTCCTGGTCGTCATTGGTATGCTGATGGATGATGTGAGTGGTACGCTGCTCTGTACGCCGATTTTGATTCCTTTGGGAATCAAACTGGGGGTAAGCCCCTATCAGATGGCCGCAATTTTAGGCGTCAATCTGGGCATGGGAAATATTACACCACCTACCGCGCCATTCCTGTATTTGGGCTCGAAAATTTGTGGGGTTAGCACCAAATTGATGTTGAAACCCTGTTTGATGATTATTTTCTTTGCTTATATTCCGACATTGATTGTCACTACTTATATTCCAAAGGTCTCTCTTTGGCTGCCCAATCTGATTATGGGAATCTCTTAATAGCAAGAAAAAATGCCGTCCCTGATGCAGGGG
>CAJUJI010000199.1 GCA_910586875.1 uncultured Anaerotruncus sp.
GAGGATGAAGCGGTACTCCGCGGGCAGCGCAAGCCGGTTTTCAGGCAGGAGCATTGCGGGCTGATAGAGCATCTGCACATATTGGGACATGGCGTGCAGATATCGTTCTGCAAGGTTGGTAAAGTGCTCCTCATCCAGCCATTTTTCATGGAAAAGCAGGTCACTTTCCGGAGTGGGACTGAGCAGGAGGGAGAGCATGAGACGCGTCTGCCAGAACCAGCGGATGGGTGCAGCGTCTGTTTGCAGCGGATGTTCTGCCAGATAAGTGTCTAGCAGCTCTGGCCAGTCGGGACGCTGGTTAATCAGTGCTATCCAATACTGCTCTAATAAAGAACTATCCAAATTGGATAGAGTATTCTCTAAATCAAACTGATAGAAAACTGTATAGTATAAAATATCTGCAAATAGCGGCGTTTTTACCGCGTCGGAGTTCTGCAAAAGCTGATCCAGTAACTCCTGTGCTTCTTCACAAGTTTGTGCTAATCGCAGCTTGCAAAGTAGCACAAATGGGTTTTCCACATTTGCCTGCATAATCGCACAGCAGGCGTTTTTCTTACTTTCCCCAAACAGGTTAAAGTGTTTTTCAAACGAGGTGGCAAAATCCTTCCAGCCTTCGCCATCGTGCAAAGAGGAAGCTTGCTCCAATAACCCCGCCAAACGGGAATAATCTTCTGTTTCTTTGGCATAAAGGAACTCTGTCATCAGGCTTGCATCAGCGCGTTCCAATGTTTTTTCAGTCAATATTCCAGCACGCTCAAGCGCAGCTTTCATCTCAGAATAGTTTTTCTCAACCTGATAGCATTTTGCGATTGCATAACAGGAAAGGGAATAGATATAAGGATGAAGCTGTGGGATGGTTGCACTATATATATCCGGTGTATTAAGCTTTCCATCCCAATAAAGCGTGCATAGCCGCTGATAATCCAAATAGGCCCCTTTGGCGGTTGGATAATCATGCTCATCAAAGGAAATAGTCCCTTTAAAAAAGCTCATATTGATATCTGCTGCAAAATCTTCGGGACCTTTCTTGTCATAATATTCCTGCAAAAGCTGCTGTGCGGTTGCATATTCATGGTGGTTCATCGCAGAAAGCGTCAGAACATAATAAGCATACAGCCAGTCTGAGTTTATATCATTGTTTTCCTCGGAAATCTGAATAATTTTTTTTGCAATCCGGTTTTGTTCCAAAATTTCAGGAAGCTGTTCCGTCCCATAGGTATCCAACAAATGTCGTAAGGTCCGCAAATCGTTAGGGTCTTTTTCCAAATCGAGTAGCAGCAGCTTCTGGTTGCGTTGCCGCTTGCTTTTTTGTATTTCTTCGATATATCCGGTATGGTGAACGATGATAGGAAGATCCTTTGTTGGAACATTATAGGCAGCAATCCGTTCATGGATTGCACCTTGAAATCGGGTATGCGGCGTCCGCCGATGTAGGCGAATCATCCGGAAATCAGAATAGTTTGTCCGTGCTTCGTCCCCGTAATTGCGGCAAAGCAGGCTAGCACTTTTATAGGGGTTATTGGGCATTTTTAAAAATTCAATGAGAGGATTACAATTTTCCTCCAGAATTTCGTCCCCATCCAGATACAGATACCAGTCTCCGGAAGCTGCCTCTAACGAAACGTTGCGTGCAGCAGAGAAATCATCGCACCATTCAAAATGCAATACCTGGTCGGCATACCGCTGTGCAATTTCAACCGTTCGGTCGGTGGAACCGGTGTCCACAATAATCAGTTCACTGGGAACCGCCTCGCGGATGGGAGACATTGCTTTCAGGCACTCCTCTAGGGTGCGTTCCTCGTTTTTGACAATCATCCCAATGGAAATCAATGGTTTCTGGCCTGTTTCCTTTATCCTAGCTTTCATGGTCAACCCCCAATATCAAAATGAAAAGGGCAGGCAGTAGAATGCTGCCTGCCCTTTGTAGCCCTCTTTCAAGCTCCGTGCGAATCAATTATTACTGGAGGAGCTGGAGCACGCTCTGTGGCTGCTGATTCGCCTGAGCCAGCATCGCCTGAGCAGACTGGGTCAGAACGTTCATCTTGGTGTACTCCATCATCATCTTCGCCATATCGGTATCACGGATACGGCTGTTTGCGGATTGCAGGTTCTCGGAAGCAGTGTCCAGGTTGTTGATGGTGTATTCCAGACGGTTCTGGGTTGCACCAAGAGCAGCACGCTGCTCAGAAACCTTGTCAATTGCTGCTCTGATGGTATCAATCGCGGATGCAGCACCCTCACGGCTAGAAATGTCTACATCATTAACGCCGATACCCAGCGAGCTCATGTTGGCAACAGAAACAGAAATCTGGTTGAAGTTGTCCGCGGTATCACCAATCTGGAGGATCAAACCACGATTGCCGCCTGCCATGCTTGTGCCGTTTGCCAGACCGAGTGCCGCAGCAATATCCTTATCGCCAATATCATTGAAGCTAAAGGTAATTCCCTCAACATCGCCGTTATACTTGATGAGGAAACCGCCGTCATCAGCTGCTTCAACAGTGAAATCTGCTTTATCCAGGGAGGTCAAGCCAGATGCCTTGTCAAAAACACCAGGTGTAGCGCTTAATCCATTCTGCTTGTTGTACTCATCGATTGCGGCATTGATAGAAGTCTGCAATACACCAACTGCCGCAGTCATTGTGGTAGCAGTCTGGGACGAGGTTTTGGTAATCTGGGTTCCAACAGTTACAACCACCTTGGTTCCATTGATGTTCATCTGGAAAGTAGAATTTGCTGCAATGGTATCGCCATTGTATTCGTTGCCAGCCTTGCTGATGACCGCTTCACCAGCACCCGATCCAAACAGAAGACCGCCCATTGCCGTTGCTGGGTCGGCCGCGGCACTACCTGCATAGGAGAACTCGGAGCTAGAACCTTTATTCAAGCTCTCAAAAGTCAGCTTACCACCTGCGCTCGAGCTGATCTTTACACCGCCCTTCAGGCCCTGTGCTTGCATCTCGTTGTTGAACAGCTCGGTGAGTTTATCCGCGTAATCCTTCATCTGTTCGGTGTCTGTTACACCAGATAAATCTGTTCCTTTAAGGGTTGCAAACAATTTCGCTGCATCGCTTCCGGCTTTGGTCCAGTCAATCTCCAGCTTTTGCCCATCGATGATGAACGTGTCCTTTGCAGCAGTAGCACCTGTAGTATCACCTACAGTTGCTTCCTTTGAGGCAGCCGAGAACTTGGAAATATCAGTTGCGCCAGCGAAGGTGGTGCCGTTTGCGCTTACATTACCGCCGCCCAAAGAGCCGTCCAGCAGCTTGATGCCGTTAAAGTTGGTGGACTCGGAAATACGGTCGATTTCCTCTTGCAGCTTGTCAACCTCTGCCTGCAAGGACTCGCGGTTCATGTCATTGTTGATGCCGTTTGCAGCGCGGGTCGCCAGCTCGGTCATACGGTTGAGCATGTTGTGAACCTCAGTCAGAGCACCTTCAGCGGTCTGTACAACAGAAATACCATCCTGTGCGTTCAGCGAAGCGGTATCCAGACCCTTGATCTGTGCTTTCATCTTTTCGGAGATCGCCAGACCGGAAGCGTCATCGCCTGCACGGTTGATGCGGTAACCAGAGGACAGCTTTTCCAGCGCCTTAGAAACCTGAGAGTTGTTCATACCCAGCTGACGCTGAGAGTTGACTGCCATAATGTTGCTTCTTACTACCATTCCCATGATAGAACCTCCTTGTAAGTTGCGGGCGTATCCCTTCCGCCCGTTTTTATTTATTTTCTAAGCCCTGCGCACATCGCGCGCCAATATGCGCAGGAGCCTAAAAACAATAGAAAACGAAAAGGGGTGTCAAAAGGTATACCTTTTGACACCCACAAAACTGGCGGATGGTTATGCAGCTTTCAAGGATT
>CAJUJI010000200.1 GCA_910586875.1 uncultured Anaerotruncus sp.
ATTGTAAGCAAAAAAAAATTTTTTGTCACACCGATCTCTTATGGCCTCTGCTCTCTGCATCTTTTCCAATAGAAAAAAAGCATTGCCGTATTGCGGCAATGCTTTTTTCTACTGCTATGCTATAAGCAGATTGGAGAGAAGATGAAAACTGAACTTTATTCGTAACGCAGCGCCTCAATTGGGTCGAGCTTTGCTGCCTTATTCGCAGGATAATAACCAAAAAACACACCTATCGCCATTGAAAAGCCGACCGCGATTACCACAATGCTGATAGATGGCCAACCCGGTGCTTGCAGCAACATCGAACCCACTCTGCCAAGCACGGTTCCCAGTGTCACACCGATGATGCCGCCAAACATGCAGATAATCATTGACTCCACAATAAATTGAATGCGAATTGCAAGGTTCTTTGCACCCAACGCTTTGCGGGTACCAATTTCACGGGTGCGCTCGGTCACCGATACCAACATAATGTTCATTACACCGATTCCGCCGACCAGCAACGAAATTGCCGCGATTACCGAAATCGCCAGCTTCATGGTACCCAGCATTTGGGTCATCATATCAATCTCGCTATCCATGCTGTATGCAACGGTACCCACATATCGATTGCCGCGGTAGAATCGCTTGTTAAAAAAATCCTCGGTCTCCTGTGCAAACGCCCTGCTGTCGGTCACATTGTCGTTCCCGCGAATTTGCAGGTAATAATACCCTTCGCGGATGTCGTCATTGCTCACCCGCTGGATATCCTTTGCCACGCCGACTGGTACAAACAGGTTGCTGGAGGTATCTCCAACCGCGCCAGCCATAACGCCACTTACCTCAAAATGATAGACGCCAACGATCATAAACGTAAAGGTTCCCTGCGACATCCGCACACGCACCTCTTTTCCCAAAGCCTCCTGCAAGCCGGTGTCAGGAAATAGATCGTTTACCATCTTGTCAGAAACAACTGCAACCCGCTTATTCCCGCTGACGTCCCGCTCTTGTAGGTCATGCCCTGCGACAACATCAACATTTTGAATCCCCAGCGCATTGGCATTGACACCAATTACGTTGCACCGCGCCTCGCGACGGCCGTTCAGCACCTGGCCGCTGCCTGCGCTCTCGGAAACCGCCCATGCCTTCACGCGGTCTCCGAATACCTCCATATACTGGTCGATCATCTCCTGGGTTATCATATCTTCCTCTCCCCAGGGTCGGCTCCAATCGATATTGCCGTATTCGTCTGGCTTATCGTTGAGCCGCAGACTGATGCTGTTCGCGCCTAAATCGTTGAATACATCGGTGATTGAACGGGTCAGTGAATCTCCGATTGTAACAATCGTAATAACCGAGCTGATGCCGATGATAATACCCAGCATGGTCAAAAGCGCACGCATCTTATTTGAACGCAGCCCGTTGATGGCCAGCAAGATATTTTCCTTTAGATTAAACATGCACGCCCTCCCCTTCTTCCTCGCGTATCACCCTTCCATCGCTGATGGTAATAATTCGTTCTGTCTCGACCGCCAGTTCCGGGTTATGGGTAATCAGTACAATCGTCTTCCCCTGCTGATGCAGCCGGTGAAACAGGTCCATCACCAGCCGGCCGGTGGCAGTATCCAGCGCTCCGGTCGGCTCGTCCGCGAGGATGATCGCAGGGTCATTAGCCATCGCACGAGCAATCGCTACCCGCTGCTTCTGTCCGCCGGAAAGCTCGCTGGGCTGGTGACGCATCCGCTCGCCCATCTCCACCTGTTCCAGCAGCCATTTGGCGCGGCGGGTACGCAGTCCGCGCGGCACCCCTGCGTATAACATCGGCAGTTCTACATTACTTAGCGCCGAGGTACGCGGAATCAGATTAAAGGTCTGGAACACAAAGCCTATTTTGCTGTTGCGGATATCCGAAAGCAGATCGTCCGGCACCTGTCCCATTGGCACGCCGTCCAAGATGTAGTTTCCCTCGGTTGGACGGTCCAGCGCGCCGATAATGTTCATCAGCGTCGACTTTCCGGAGCCGGACGCTCCTACAATCGACAGAAATTCACCACGGTAAACCTGTAAATCAATCCCCTTGAGAATTTCCAGCTCATTCGGCTGCCCAATATAAAATCGTTTGTAGATTCCGTGCATGTCTATAATTAAGTCTTTATTCTCCATTGCTGCATCCTCACAAAGGCATATCCGGTGTACCCAGCTGATTTTCCGTCTGAATTTCCATGCCTGGTGTGACGCCTTGTGCACTGCTGATAATATTAGCGCCGCTCTCCAGCCCATCGCCGCTGATCTCAATTAAAAAATCTGTCTCCAAGCCGGTTTGTACTACCACTGGCTGTGCAAACAATTTACCTGCGGATGCTTCGTCATTCTCATCACCCGCCATCGCTACATAGACAATGGTTTCACCGTCTTCATTGGTGCTCAACGCATCAAACGGAACCGCATAAACGTCCTTTTTCTGCTCGCGAATGACGTTCAACCGCACATTCATACCAACCCGCAGACCGCTATCTTTGGATTTCAGCGCCACATCGGTTTCAAATTCGACACTGCCCTCACTTTTGACCTCGCCGGAAGAATCCTTTACCGCAGTCGGATAAATCTGCTGAACCTCGCCGTCAAACACCGCATCGCCGGTTGCATCCGACTTGATTTCCGCAGTCATCCCCTCTCGCACGGTTGTCACATCGTACTCCCGAATTTTGGTCTTTACCACGAGGTTTTCAACATCTTCAATGACGAACAGCAGCCCGCTGCCCGGCGCACCCTCTTTGGCGTAAACCGCAGTGATCGTGCCCGAAATCGGCGCAACGATGGTCGAATCTGCCAACTGCTGCTGGCTGCGCTGCAACGCATACCGGTCGGCGGTTTGGTCGGCACTGGCGCGCGCCTTCTCAATCGAATCTTGCAGGCCATCCGCTTCACGCTGCGCCTGCTTGCGCGCTAAGTCGCGGTCCTCCAGCGCCGATTGGTAATTCAGCCGCGCGCTGCGGTATGCCTTCAAATACTGTGTTGTTTCCCCGCCATATGTATCATACAAATCATTGTATTCTTTAAGCGCCTCTTCATAAGCAGTCTCCGCTTTGTCAAACTCTTCCGCAGTTATTTTACCCTTCTCATAATCCTCCTTTGCATTGCGATAGGTATTGCGGGCACGATCCAGCTTACGCTCTGCGTCATACATCATCTCATCAGCGTGGTTCATATCATCCTCGTGATCCCGCATATCCATGCGCGCATCCGAATAATCCCGTTGGGCGCGCTTGAGCGCCTGCTCTGCCGCCACCAAAGAACGTTCTGTATCGCTTTTCAGGTCCTCATCGATGTTGTCATACGCCTTCTGTGCCGACTCGAGTGCAAGCTGACTGAGCCGCGCTGACTGCGCCATCTGTGCCTGTTGCTGAGCAATTGAAAGGTTGATATCGGTGGTGTCCAGCTGTGCAAGCACATCTCCGGCCTGTACCACATCCCCCACCTTGACATTGATTTGCTCCACAATATTGCCTAGGCTGGAATATACCTGTGTCGAATGTGCGCTTTCCACCATACCGTTTAAATTCACCTGACTGGAAAGCGTCAGCCGCTCTAACGGGATCACTGGAACCTTGGGAATCACCGGCGCTTTTCCAATGGTCATCTTATAGGCTACCAAACCAGCGGCTGCCACCAGCAACGGTAAAATTACATACCGTTTGCGAAATTTTTTGCGCATAAATTTGCTTGGGTCCTTTTTGGGAAGCACCGGTTCCACCGAGAGTGTCGGTGCTTGTTGGGTCAAAACCTCTGTTTTCTCACTCACTCCAGCCATTCTTCATATCTCCTTTTTGTAGCATCTAAATTGGAAGGATCTAACTATATCATGTGTACTATAT
>CAJUJI010000201.1 GCA_910586875.1 uncultured Anaerotruncus sp.
TCACCGGACGTATCGCAAAACAGCTCTATCCCAAAGCAGACATCACCATCGCGGGCTTTCAAACCACTGACCGGCGGGATTTTTATGATTTAGCCGTAGGGAACGTGCCGTTTGGCCAGTATTCCGTCAATGACCGGGCCTATAACAAGCTGAACTTCAACATCCACAACTACTTTTTTGCAAAATCGCTGGACCAGGTGCGTCCGGGCGGTGTGGTGGCCTTCGTAACCAGCCGCTACACAATGGATTCCAAGGATTCAACGGTGCGCTGGTATCTGGCACAGCGGGCAGAGCTGTTAGGCGCGATCCGTCTACCCAACAATGCGTTTAAGGCCAATGCCGGGACAGAGGTGGTATCCGACATCATTTTCCTGCAAAAACGTGACCGCCCGATTGACATTGCCCCAGACTGGACGCAGACCGGACGGACCGAAGATGATTTTACCATCAACCGCTATTTCCTGGACCACCCGGAAATGGTGCTGGGCCGCACTACCGCGCAAAGCACCCAATACGGAAAACAGGATTATACAGTGGCTCCTATTGAGGGTCTGGAACTTTCCGACCAGCTGCACGACGCCATAAAATATATTCGCGGGACCTATCAGGAGGCCGAACTGCCGGAGCTGGGCGAGGGGGAGGAAATTGACACCTCCATCCCCGCTGACCCTGACGTAAAAAACTATTCCTACACCGTTGTGGACGGTGCGGTGTACTATCGTGAAAACAGCCGTATGGTGCGCCCTGACCTAAACGCTACCGCCGAGGCCCGTATCAAGGGTCTGGTGGAACTGCGGGATTGTGTGCAGAAGCTCATCGGCCAGCAGATGGACAGCTTTGTTTCGGATGCGGCAATCCGTGAAACCCAGGCCGAATTGAACCGGCTCTATGACGCATTTTCCGCAAAGTACGGGCTGATCAATGACCGGGGGAACCGGCTGGCCTTTGCCGATGATTCCAGCTATTATCTGCTCTGCGCGCTGGAAGTCATTGACGATGACGGACAGCTGAAGCAAAAGGCGGATATGTTCACCAAGCGCACCATCAAGCCCCATCAGGCTGTTACTGCGGTGGACACCGCCAGTGAAGCCCTGGCTGTTTCCATCGCGGAAAAGGCCGAGGTGGATATGGCGTACATGGCCGAACTGAGCGGCAAAACCCAGGAGGAATTGGCGCAGGAGCTGCGGGGCGTGATCTTCCGTCTGCCCGGACTATTGGCGGAGGGGGAAACGCCCCGTTATGTGACAGCGGACGAATACCTCTCCGGCAACGTGCGCCGGAAACTGCGGCAGGCACAGCGGGCGGCAGACAAAGACCCCGCCTTTTCTGTCAATGTGGAGGCGCTGACCGCCGCCCAGCCCAAGGATTTGGACGCATCGGAAATCGAGGTGCGCCTGGGCGCTACCTGGATTGACAAAGACTACATCCAGCAATTCATGTACGAAACCTTCCACACCCCGTACTATCTGCAAGGGAAGATTGAGGTCAAGTATGTCCCCTACACCGCCGAGTGGCAGATCACCAGCAAAAACGCCGTTGGGTACGGCGATGTAGCCGCCAATACCACCTACGGAACCGACCGGGCCAACGCCTACAAGATTCTGGAGGACAGCTTAAACCTGCGGGATGTCCGCATCTATGACACCGTTGAGGACGCGGAGGGGCGGGAGCGCCGGGTACTCAACGCCAAAGAAACCACCCTTGCCGCCCAGAAGCAGATGGCGATCCGGGAAGCCTTCCGGGACTGGATTTGGAAGGACCCACAGCGGCGGCAGACGCTGGTGCGCCAGTACAACGAGGAAATGAACAGCATCCGCCCCCGTGAGTATGACGGGCAGCATATCCGGTTTGCGGGCATGAACCCGGAAATCACCCTGCGGGAACACCAGAAAAACGCCATCGCCCATGTGCTGTACGGCGGGAACACCCTGCTGGCCCATGAGGTGGGCGCGGGCAAGACCTTTGAAATGGTAGCCGCCGCGATGGAATCCAAGCGGCTGGGCCTGTGCCAGAAATCCCTCTTTGTGGTGCCGAACCACCTGACCGAGCAGTGGGCCTCCGAGTTTTTACGGCTCTACCCTTCCGCGAATATCCTTGTCACCACCAAAAAGGATTTTGAAAGCCACAACCGCAAGAAATTCTGCGCCCGTATCGCCACCGGGGACTATGACGCGGTGATTATCGGACACTCCCAGTTTGAGCGTATTCCCATCAGCCGGGAACGGCAGGAGCGCCTGCTGCGGGAGCAGATCAATGAGATTACCGACGGGATTGCCGAGGTGGAGGCCAGCGGCGGGGAACGCTTTACCGTCAAGCAGCTGGAACGCACCAAAAAATCGTTGGAGGCAAGGCTGGAAAAATTGCAGGCCGAAGGCCGCAAGGACGATGTGATTACCTTTGAGCAGCTGGGCGTGGACCGGCTGTTTGTGGACGAGAGCCACAATTATAAGAACCTCTTTTTATACACCAAAATGCGGAATGTGGCAGGTTTATCTACCACTGACGCGCAGAAATCCTCCGATATGTTTGCCAAATGCCGCTACATGGACGAGATCACCGGCAGCAGGGGCGTTGTGTTCGCCACCGGAACGCCGGTCAGCAACAGTATGACCGAACTTTATACCATCCAACGCTACCTCCAGTATGAGCGGCTCCAGGAATTGAACATGACCCATTTCGACTGCTGGGCCAGCCGGTTCGGGGAAACAGTGACAGCCCTGGAACTGGCCCCGGAGGGGACCGGCTACCGGGCGCGGACAAGGTTTTCCAAATTCTTTAACCTGCCGGAGCTGATGAACCTGTTCAAAGAGGTTGCGGACATCAAGACCGCCGACCAGCTGGACCTGCCCACCCCGGAGGTGGAATACCACAACATCGTGGCAAAGCCCACCGAACACCAGCAGGATATGGTGAAGGCCCTCTCCGAGCGCGCCGCCAAAGTCCATTCGGGGACTGTTGACCCATCAACCGACAATATGCTGAAAATCACCTCGGATGGCCGCAAGCTGGGGCTGGACCAGCGAATCATCAACCCCATGCTGCCGGACGAACCCGGCACAAAAGTCAATCAGTGCGTGGACAATATCCTGCAAATCTGGCGGGACGGACAGCCGGAAAAGCTGACCCAGCTGGTGTTTTGCGACATTTCCACACCCCAGGCGGCTGGCTCCCAAAAGGTGGCCAAGACGCTGGATAACCCGATGCTTCATGCGCTGGAACAAGCAATTCCAGAGCCGGAGAAACCGCTGGCCTTTACGGTCTATGAGGACATCCGGCAGAAACTCATCGCACAGGGTATGCCCGCCAGCCAGATCGCTTTTATCCATGAAGCCAATACCGAAGTCCGCAAAAAGGAGCTGTTCTCCAAAGTCCGCTCCGGCCAGGTGCGCGTCCTGTTAGGCTCCACCCAGAAGATGGGGGCCGGGACCAACGTGCAGGATTTGCTGGTGGCACTTCACGATCTGGACTGCCCCTGGAGGCCCGGAGATCTGGCCCAGCGAAAAGGGCGGATCGAGCGCCAGGGCAACCAGAACCCGCTGGTCCATGTTTACCGCTATGTGACCGAAGGGACCTTCGACGCATACCTCTGGCAGACGGTGGAGAACAAGCAGAAATTCATCTCCCAGATCATGACTTCAAAATCCCCGGTCCGCAGCTGTGACGATGTGGACGAAACCGCCCTGTCCTTTGCGGAGATCAAGGCCCTATGCGCCGGGGACCCTCGCATCAAGGAGCGTATGGATTTGGATGTGGAGGTATCCCGCTTAAAGCTGATGAAGGCCG
>CAJUJI010000202.1 GCA_910586875.1 uncultured Anaerotruncus sp.
CCAGGGAGCTATATCATCACCGAGACCTGCGCGCCGGACGGCTACAAGCTGGACAGCACGCCGCAGACGGTCGAGCTCAAACGCGATAAAACCGCCGTCGTGGAGTTCGAGGACCAGCCGCTGGACGGCATGATTTTTGTGTCGGAGATGAAAGCCGGCTTTTACATCGTGACCGAGACGAAGGCCGCATCCGGCTACAAGGCGGATACCGCGCCGCGGATGGTGGAAATCAAGGCGGGCGCAGCCCTGTCCGGCGCGAAGTTTGAGATTTATAACGAGCGGTTGGAGGTTGTGGACATCATTACCACCGACAGCCGCGGCGTCGCCACCTCGAAGGAGCTTCCGGTCGGAACCTATGGGATAAAAGAGGTGGAGGCACCAGCCTATTATGCCACTGACGGCAAGGTATTCTATGCGCAGATTCGCGCGGCAAAGGACCTTGTGCGCTTCGAGGTGCAAAACCGCAGCGAAGTGCTCGAGGTGAGCGTGGAGAAGCGCGGCAACGTCGAGGTGCTGGCCAGTGAGCGGGGATGCGCTACGATTTCTCGAACATCCGGAACAAATCCAATATCGATTTGGAAGCCTTCTATTGGCATGACCAGTTGCCCGCGCAGGTGCGGCTGGAACGTATCTATACCGGCACCTGGAGCCAGAAGCTGAGCTATTCGGTGTGGTATAAGACCAACCATAAGAAGGATTATAAGCTGCTGGAGGAGAAATTCTCCACCCAAACCGAAACGGAAATTGATTGCACAAAAGCGGCGTTGGGATTGGCCGCGGATGAGTATGTGACCGATGTCAAGTTCGAGTTCGGGACGGTGGAGCCAGGTTTTTGCGAGACGAGCAGCCCGCATCTGGTGGTGACAACGCTTGCGGAGTTGCCGCAGGAGCATCGGATTACCAATCGGACGGACGTGGGCGGCAGAACCGGCGAGGAGTGGATTTACGCAAAGGACAGCTGGACTACAGTGGTTTATGGGAAACCGAAGGGCAAGCTGCCGAAAACCGGAATTTAAACAATCGGACAAAAACCGCCTATGCAAGGCTAATTTGCATAGGCGGTTTGATCGTGTGAGCGAATCCATTTTAAAATATCCTGATAAGAAAAGCTGCCGTCTGCGATCGATAAGCCAAGCTGAATGAGTTCGGGATGTGAATAGTTTAACAGTACGCTGTTTAATTGCAGAGTCATCAGCATGGCCAAGATACCGGTCCGCTTATTGCCATCAATAAAGGGGGGATTGTTGATTAGTGTAAAGACCAGACGTGCAGCTTTTTCGTGGATAGAAGGGTATAGCTCCTGCTCCCCGAAAGTTTGTAGGGTGCCGTAAACAGCGGATTCTAAAAGGCCATCCTCACGGATTCCAGGCAAACCGCCGGTTGCAGCCAGAAGCTTTTGATGTAAGCGTTTGATTTCCTCTGTTGTTAAAAAAATCATTTTGCAAGCTCCTGAAACGCCTCGAAATTTCCTTCAATCAACTGGTCTGCGGTCCGGTCGATCAGCCTTGTGCGGTAGGCTAAAAACTGGTCGTACTCGGAAAAATCAATAACAGCATAGCGCGGCTTATTATTTTTTAGAATTACCGCCGAGCCTTGCTCATCCACCAGCCTGGCTACCTTGGAAAAATTCTGATTGGCTTCGGTCATGGCAATCAACAAATTTGAGTTTATCATCATGTTATTCACCTCATCGTTAGTATACACCCAATATAGGATTTATTCAACCTATTTTCAGAAGGAAGGTAACACAATGTCCATCCTACGAAATTTTCTGCGGGTGCAGCTGCCGCCGGAGCAGGCCTTGCAAGTCTTCCGGTTTCTCCAGGACGACACCGCGGGCATTAGCTCTATCGACTTTGAATGGCAGCCCGCAAGGAAATCCTCCGGCACTTTTGCAGACGCAGCCCAAAGCCGTCCAATCGGCCAGCGACCGGCCAAATCGCCCTCGACGGTGAAAACCGGTTGAGCCTGCATGGGATGCTGGCGGGCTATTTGGAGCGGGACGGGAGCGCGGTCGTAGATGAGCAGTTTTTTGGCACCGAGCTGAACCGGCAGCTGCTTACAGCCGGTTACCGCGTCTGTTGGGAGTGCGACGTCGCGGAAAAGCTTGAGCGGCAGGACGCGCAGAAGCGCGCGGTACCCCCGCGTTTTGCCCACGTGTACCAGCTGCGCCCAGCGGTCGACCCCACGCTCAAGTTCGTCTGCTACGAGGCAGCGTTGGCCCGCGCAGGGCCGCTGTCGCGCGAGCGGTACCGGCTGGTTTACGACGGACTCTGCCCGCAGGGGGATTTGGATGACGTCTGCGATTTTTTCCTCTACCGTCCGCCGAAAAACTTCACCGGACACCCGCTCACCGTCTCGGATTTGCTGGAGCTTTATAGCGAAAAGGAAGGCCGGCTTTATTACATCAACCCGATGGGATACCAGCCGGTTCGGTTTGAAAATTCAGAAAGGGAGACTCCTGGAACATGAAAAAGGGACAGAAAAAGCTTGTGTTTCTTGCCTGTATTTTACTGGTTATGGCAATCGGCAGTGCGTCCGCTTTTGCCGCGCCAGGCGGCGCGGGAGCGGTCACCAGCGCGATTCAGGGCACCTGGGACGCCGCCAAGAATGTCGTAAACAATGTCGTTTTCCCTGTTTTGGATTTGATTTTGGCAGTGCTGTTTTTTGTAAAGCTTGCCGGAAGCTACCTTGACTACCGCAAACATGGACAATTCGAGTGGGCTGCACTGGCCATCCTGTTTGCCTGCCTGTTGTTCGCGCTGACTGCGCCCAATTATGTCTGGACCATCATCGGCATTTAATTTTAAAGAGAAATTCCGGCACAGGAGGTGATGCGGCTTGTTCATCTGGGAGTTTGTTGCGGCGGGCGTATTGGAGCAGATTGTGGACTGGATTTACCAGACGGTGGCGGTCTTTCTGGGGGATTTTTTCAGCCTCATGGGGCAGATGGGCGCGGATTTGTTCGAGCTGCCCTGGGTGGCAGGGGTGGTGCTTTTCTTCACCAACTTGGGCTGGGCGCTGTTCACGGTGGGGCTGGTGGTGGCGGGCTTCGAGTTCGCGATTGAGGCGCAAAACGGCAGGGGCGATTTGAAAGCGACCTGCCTGAACATCTTCAAGGGCTTCTTTGCGGTGAGCCTGTTCGGGAGCCTTCCGGTGCAGCTGTACCGGTTCTGCGTGAGCCTGCAAGGGCAGTTCGCAGGGGAGCTTTCCGGCGTGTATCTACGGGATGGCATCGGCGGGACGGCGCAGGAGGTCCTGCATTCGCTGGCGCAGATCGCGCTCACCGAAAACGCAGTTGTGCGGCTGTTCATCGTGATCATGAGTATGCCCGTTCATACCAGGGCCGGTCGGGTTTTTGCGGTAGCCGCCTGTGTATTTCGCGGTTACCAACCCTATCGGGATCATGGGAGTATGCAGGCGCATGGGAAAGCACTTGCTGAATGCCTGGAAAAGGTCAGGCACGAAATGTCTCCGGCTGGAGTTTACACCGCCCAGCAGCGGGCGGCATTAGCGCAGTATTTTCTGTCTTTGACATGGGCTTGCCTGACCACCCAGCTTTGCCAGTCAAAGCAATCCCAGGTGCAAAATCACACACAGAAAATTGCGGGATAAGGAGGAATTTG
>CAJUJI010000203.1 GCA_910586875.1 uncultured Anaerotruncus sp.
GCGTTTCAGCGCCTCCATAAACGCCTCAAAGTGCCGGACATTCCCGAACAGGTCCGCCGCCAGGGAGGGCAGGGGCTTTCCGTCCGTCTGGCTCACATCAAAGACCTTGACCGGACGGAACAGCGGGATTTCCACCTCTTTTTCCTCTATGACCACCCTGCCGTTTGCGTCCAGCATTGGCGCGTGGGTGTCCGGGTCCAGCTTCTGCTCCTCAATTTTTTTCTTATAGGGGGTGGGCGCAATAATAGTGATGCCGCGCTCGCCCTTTTTCACATGGCGCTCAAACTGACTCTTCCACTTGTTATAGCCAGCCACATGGGTCGCGTCCGGCTTCTGCATATAGATCAGCATGGTATTATTGACCGAGTAGCGGTGAAACCGGGACATCACCGACAGATAGCGCATATACTTTTCGCTCTCAAACAGTTCCTTGATGTTCTGCTCAATGCCCTCGGTGATTTCCCGCAATCGCTCCCGATTGGTAGGTTTCTCTGCCATTTCCTTGTTTCTCCTTTCCAAATCCATGATTTTTGTTAGGTGTTCTGCAATCCATGTTTTTTGTTCCTCGATGCCATCCTCCATCAGAAAGTCCAGAAGATACTCCACATAGTCCTTTTGGTGCAGCGCCTCCACAAAAAGGGGGTGCGGTTCATCCTCCGGGGTCAGGGGCGCAAGGCCGGTTTCCCAGCCCCGCAGCAGATGGGCGTAGTCTGCCAGCGCGCGGAAACACCGCTGCTTGGATTCCCGGAACTTCTGCGCTTCTGATTTTTGACGGACATAGGTTTTCTTCGGGGGCGCCTGGCTGTCATAGAGCAGTCCAAAATCCTGGGCCAGTTTTTCCGCCGCCTCTTTGGGGGAGAGGTTATACAGTCTGGCGGCAAAGTCGATCACATCACCGTCCGCCCCGCAGCCGAAACAGTGAAAGCGGCGGTCTAATTTCATGCTGGGCGTCCTGTCATCGTGGAAAGGACAGCAGGCCATACCGTTCCGCTTTACCTCGATTCCATAGTGTTCCGCCGCTTCTCTGGTGCTGATGGACTGTTTTACTGTTTCAAAGACATTCCCGCCCATGCTTATTGACCGGAGGAGGATTTCAACGGCGGCTTATAGCCTGCGGCCCTGGCCCGTTCACTGGCGGCTTTGCGCCGTTTTTCGCTGTACGGCTCCCGGACGGATACACAGCGTTTGGGGACAATGAAGTTATGGGCGTCCTTTTTGATAATCTGCTCCGGGTGTTTACTGGCAAGGCGGTTCAGTTTTTTCATCAGCTTGGGGTCATGGGTATAGACCTGGGCGGCAGGCTCCGCCTGGTTGTAGAGGAGGATGGTTTCCTGTTCCACTAACAATAACTTTTGATGGCTCATAGCTTTTTCCCTCCTTTTTCACACGCCTGATTAACGGCATCTATAATGCCCTGCATAATATACGCAACACAGGGGACAGCGATAGAATTGCCTAACATCTGGTAACGCTTTGTATCACTGATGGGGTTGCCATCTGCGCCGGCCTCCGTCCATCCGTCCGGGTAGCCCTGCAAACGCTCCGCCTCGGTGGGGGTGAGCCTTCTCACGCAAAGCCCGGTGCGGACGGGGTTCTGGTAATTCAGCGAGTAGCCGCCGGAGGCCGCTTTTGCCAGCAGCGTGCCGCTGATCTCATCCGTTTCCCGGAGGTTACGGCAGTCAACGGCGGCGGCTCCATCCGCGTCCTCAACCACAGCCACACCTCCCTGATTGCAGCAGGGGTTCCCGCCGTTTAAGTCCAGCGTCCGGGAGGTATCCGCCTCATAAAAGCCGCTCTTGGGGTTGTCTGAGAGCATCCCGCCGGAGTGGTAGGCACCGATGACATAGGCTTTCATTACGGCACTCTGCTGACCCGCCAGAAGGGTGGGGGCGGTTTCTTCCTGGAAGCCGATGCTCCCGGACTGGCTGCCAGCCTTGTGCTTGAAGCCCGCGCTCACTACGCAGAAGTCCAGCTCGTTCCCCTGTCCTGCAGGGCGGGAAAGCCCCGCACCGGAGGCACAGAGCGTCCCAGCGACCTGCGGGTGGGTCACAACGGGCTGCTCCTGCTCCGAATCATCGGGCTGGACAACATAGGGCTGTTCACTGGCACAGGTGAGCGTAGGCGACAGCTCCCGCAATATCTCCGCATGGCTCTGGCCGCTTGAAGCGCACAGCACCACATCCCGCTCCTGTCCGCATCGCATCCCCGTACCCTTGTAATAGCTGGCAAGCAGCGTCCCGGCAAGATTGCCGTTGATCCCGACCATAGCATCGGTCGGGAATTGAACCATACATCCCGGAGCGGTGACAACATGGGGGCTGCCCGCCCCGCAGAGGGTGGGCTGGACAGGTTTCAGGGTGGAGCGGTTCGTCCTGCTGGTGATCTGCTGGAGGTCAAAGCCAGCGGCTACCATAGGCGGTTGTTTCTCCTGCCCGGTGGTATCCATGCAGACAGCGTGGCGGTCGATAGTGTTGAGGGTGAAAGATACATTTTCGTTGATACCATCCCCCTGTGGCCCGTTCCCGTCCGCCCTGCCAATCATGGAGCCTTGGATGGCGTATGCGGTGATGGGCAGATTTCCGTGGGTCTGGCTGCGGAGGGTGGGCGATACGCCGCCCTTCTCCACGCTGAGGGAATCGCCGCCCTGGTCGTTCAGTATCTCGATCACGCCGTTGCGCCCGGTGGACATCCCGCAGTTTGTCCCCAGCGTGGCCGCCACATGGCCGGTCAGTTGAGCGTTGTATCCGTCTATCCCCGCGCCTGCTGCTCCAGCGCCGCTTTGAGCATAGGCGGCAGGTCCTTGCCGCGGCGTTCCGCCCGCCGCAAAATACCCTGACAGGCTTTTGGGGACAAAGAGTATTTCTCCGCTGCGTTGGCCTCTAAAATCTGCGATAAGAAAGATACGCCTGCGCCGCTGTGCCGTTCCGAAATATTGGGCGTCGTACACGCACCAAGCGAGGTCAGCTCCTCGGCCTCGTACCATTCCGGCGTTTGCCCACCGTCCAGAACCAGGCATTGGAACTTCGGCCTCTGTGAACGCTTCCAGCACAGCCTTAAAGTCACGCCTGGAAGAACTTGACAAGGCTCCGGGGACATTTTCCCAGAGCGCGAATTTCGGGTATTCTCCATTGGTTGCCTCCTGCATTTCTCTGATAATCCTGACAGCCTCCAGAAAGAGGCCGCTCCGCTCCCCGGCAAGGCCGAGCCGCTTGCCTGATGCCACACTCAGGTCCTGGCAGGGGGAGCCGAAGGTGATGATGTCCACGGGCGGCAGTGTGCCGCCATAAAGTTTCGTAATGTCGCCAACGTGTTCCATTTCAGGAAAGTGCTTCTGTGTCACAGAAATACATTCCGGTATGATTTCGCTGGCCCACAAAGGTCTGATTCCATAAAAAGAGGCGGCATAGGGAAAACCTCCTATGCCGTCGAATAAGGAACCAAGCGTAAGCTGCTCTTTATTCAATTTTTCTTTCCTCCGTTGCTTTTCTCTTTGCCGCCAAAGTCCAGCTTGAAGTTTACATACTCGCCGGTATCCTCCAAAAGCACATCCGCGTCATAGGTTTTTCCGGTTT
>CAJUJI010000204.1 GCA_910586875.1 uncultured Anaerotruncus sp.
CTCTCGCTACCATCCCCCGCGCCGCAGCGCGCATCAAGCCTCTCGCTACCATCCCTTGCGCCGCAGCGCGCATCAAACGTTTCGTCCACCTTTTCAAAGGTGGCGGGGTCCAGGGGCGGAGCCCTGGTCGCCGCCGGTCACAAAAGCCTAAAACGGCTTTTGTGACCGGCGACGAAACGCATCTTTATCCGTAAAAGCGGTATTTTGCAGGGGTGAATTGCAGCCTGCTGCTACAGGCAGTAGGCTGCAAGAGGGGGGCTTTTTGCAAGAGAAAAAGCCCCCCTACCCACCTTCCTGCTGCACCTTCCATTTGCGTATCTTTATTTTATAGCAAACCACCTTAAAAGTCAAACTGCACAAAAAGAAAAAGCCGCGCAATACTACGCGGCCAGAACGATTGCATAAAACGGAAAAAGGTGGTAAACTAACTGGAGAGCAATTGGCATAGCCCAGCTTTGCCGCTTTTTGAAATATCACTTCGATTCCTTCGATGTGCTCCGGTTGTAGCCCACCCGCGCCTCCGAATTTTGAATGAGATTGAGCAGCGAGGACGCAAACAACGGATACTCCTTGGAGAGCCCCTCGGTGGTGATTGCAAGCGGTTCGGTATTTTTGATGCGCTCCATACCTGCAATGGGGTCCCCCTTTGAGATGGAGAACGCATTTGCACTGCAAATCTGCATCGCTGCATCGGCATACTGCTGTGCTACCGACTCTGGAATGGTGAACAGTGCCGCTTGATTTCGTGGATTGGCCGCATAAACCAACCGGAACATCCGGTAAACACTCAGCATCAAAAAAGCCGACACCTCATGAATCAGCGGTTTGCAGTTGCTTTTGGAAAGCATGTCAAACAAAATATTCAGCGAGTTTGCAATCAGCTTTTTGTTGAGCACCGGCAGCACGCCTGCCTTGAATACATTCTCTTTGCCCACGGTATCCGGCTCTGGGATGTCCTCTACCGTCAGTTTGGAGCCGGTGCGCTCAGGTGAGCGCCCAAGCAAATAGTCGCAGGAAACCCCATAAAAATCCGCACAACGTATTAGAAAATTCAGGCCGCATTCCCGAATTCCTTTCTCATAATGAGAAAGCAGCGCCTGTGAAATCCCCAGCTGGGACGCCGCCAGCTTTTGACTAATCCCGCGCTCTTTGCGCAGCAAGGTCAGAATCCTTGGAAAATCAGCATTCATAATGTTATTATCCCCTCAAAACGCTTTTACTCCCTGTTTTATCGGTCCATCCCCTCATTTTGGACCTTTACACATCGTAAATTATATAATACCCAAAACGGTTTGTAAATAGCTTTTTGTCGGATTCGGGAAATTTTTGGTGAAAAAAATCAAAAAGGAGTACCAAATTTATGCTAACCTACAAAATCCATTTTATCCGCCATGGATTGACCCAGGCCAACCTGGAAGGCCGCTATATTGGAAGCCGCACCGACCTGCCGCTATGCCCACAGGGAAAGGCAATGCTCGAGCAGCTATGCGAAGATTTCCGCTACCCTTTGGTGGAACGAGTGTATACCAGCCCACTGCTGCGCGCGCGGCAGTCCGCTGAAATTCTATTCCCCGACTGTGCAATCAAGGCTGTAGAAAATCTGCGCGAGCTGGATTTCGGTGATTTTGAAGGGCGCACCGCACAAGAGCTGGAACAAGCGCCCGACTTTCAGCAGTGGATCACTGCGCCACCGTCTACCCCCACCCCCGGCGGAGAAAGCAGCATTCAATTGCAAACCCGCGCAATCGAAGCGCTCGCCTATATTCTGGGCCAGATGATGGAGCAACAGCTTTTCTCCGTCGCAATCGTCACACACGGCGGACTGATCATGCACCTGCTGGCGGCGATGGGACTGCCACAACGGGAGGCTGTGCGCTGGAATACCGAGCCTGGGCGGGGATATACCGCTTTATTGTCCGCACAAATGTGGATGCGCGACCATAAATTTGAAGTATATGAACAGATCCCATACCCTTATGGAAATGAGCAACCGCAAGACTTCCCTGTTTCCTACTGGGAGGAGCTGGAGCGTACCGCTGAGGATTGATTCTGTGCGAATTTTACAGTTCCCAAAAGGTAAATTTACACAATTGTCATAAAATAGGGAAACTGCGATGCTATAATATGAAATGATGTTCACTTGCAGCACAATGGATTTTTTGCTGTGGAAAGCCACATGACAGGAGGAGACCAAAAATGGGGTTGTCTAAAACAATCAAAACAAATGCGCGCCATGCGCTTTCGGGACATTGGGGGCGCGCAATTGGCATATTGCTTTTGGTGGTGGTGCCATCTTTACTTTTACAGCTTTTGGAATTTTGTATCCGTGCAATCGGTGGTATTGACGCCTATATCGACTATAATCAAACCTCTGCGCTCGCCTTTGATGACCTTTCAAACGTTTCTCTGGTTTCGGCATTGGTTTCTATTCTAATGCTGCTGCTAACCTTGGTCGTCATCGTACCGCTGCTACAGGGCGCAACCCGCTGGTACTACCGGCGCACCGGCGGTGAGGAGGACGGCATCGGTGAGCTGTTCTTCTGCTTTGAAACCTCTCGCCAGTATTTCAAGTCGCTGTGGCTGCATTTACAAATTAGCATCCGCTTTTTGTTTTGGCTGGTGCTACTGTGCCTGCCGCTGGCGGGCGGAGGTTATCTGATGCACACGCTGACCGCCGGCAGCCATCGCGCCGAGCTTCCGATCTCGTTGACCGCAATCGCCAGTCTGCTGGCAATCGTTTGGAGTATCCTGGCAGGGATTCTGCTTGTGTTTATCGCACTGCGTTATTTCCTGGCGCCATATCTGCTGGCGGAATACCCCGAACAGCGTAGCTGGCGCTCGGTTCGGCAAAGCATCCGCTTGATGCGCGGCCAAAAAGCTGCCGTTTTTGGCTTTTTGCTCTCTTTCTTACCATGGTGGCTGCTGGGAATTGGCGCCTGGGTACTGCCCTTCTTACTGTTGATGGTAAACCCCTCACTGGTTTATGAGGCAGCGGCGGTCTTCCTTGCGCTCAGTCTGCTGCAAGCGCTTTTGCTCATCTATGCCGGTCCGTATATAAGCACCTCCTGCGCGCTGTACGCCCGTTATCTGATCCAACGCAACGCTTTGCCGCTTGAGGAGTCCCCCACCGTGGATCTGCCAGAAGAAAATTTACAGGAGGAAACGGTCACCCGCGAATATAATTGTCCCTCGGAAACCTCCCCCGAATAAAATAAAAAGGCACAGGGCTTGTCCCTGTGCTTTTTACTTTCCAGCTTTATTAGGGTTGTATCTCCTCGGCCGTCTCCGACAATTGTTTTGCACATTCCATGCAAATAATCTTCCCCTTAAAGTTCACCACATCCACCGAGCTATTACAAAAGATACAAGCCGGTTCGTACTTTTTCAAGATGATGTGGTTGCCATCCACATAGATTTCCAAAGAATCCTTTTCATTGATATCTAGGGTACGCCGCAATTCTATTGGTAGAACAATCCGGCCCAGCTCATCAACTTTACGGACGATGCCTGTGGCTTTCATACTGCTTTCCTCCTTTCAACAAATTAGCAGTAGCACTACTCTTT
>CAJUJI010000205.1 GCA_910586875.1 uncultured Anaerotruncus sp.
CATCAACCGTGCAGGCGATGACGCTTCCGGTCTGGCGATCTCCGAAAAGATGAAATCGCAGATTAAGGGCCTGGACACCGCTTCTCTGAACGCACAGGACGGTATCTCTTTGGTACAGACCGCTGAGGGCGCACTGACCGAGGTTCACAACATGCTCAACCGTATGACCGAGCTGGCTACCCGCTCTGCAAACGGCATCAACGAGGATATGAACCGTGAGTCCTTGCAGCTCGAGGTTGACAAGCTGCAAGAGGAAATCGACCGTATTTCCCAATCCACCAACTTCAACAACATCAAGCTGCTGGATGGTTCGCTGGGCGGCGGCAACGTAAGTGCAAACGGCACTACCTTTAGCGGCGCAACCGACGTTTCCAAGTTCTCTTCGTCAGAGACTGCTATTGTGGTTGGTAACTTTTCAACAGTTGTAACCACTGTAACTGCCGATACCTTCTCGATTGATGGCCAGAAGCTGGAAATTGACTGGAGTAAAGGTGATGCTGCTAAGTTCCTCGCTTCTATCACTTCGGTTACTGGAAGCACTGGTGTAGCAGGTGATAAAGAGTGGGCAAAGAAATTGACCGAATTCTTCAATAGCCAAATGCAGGAACAGGGCTTAAAGGGCAGCGTCAAAGTTACTGCTGATGGTACGAATTTCACCCTTACAAGTGAAAATTCCGGACCCAATTCTGAGTTCTCTTTCATTGGTACTTCTACCTCTACGGCAAACGAGTCTCTTGGTGCGATTTTGTTTGGTTCTAGCGATGGTACTTCTGTAATTTCCAAGGCAATCAATGATTACAATGGTGATACCATTGCAGCAGGGTCTACTTTCCAGATGAATATCAATGGAACAAAAGTAGCTGTTACTGTGGCGACTGCGATTACAAAATCCTATGCAACCACTTCCGCCGCCGCTGGACAGGTAACGATGGATACTGCCGCAACCGTTCTTCAAGGAGCAATTCAGACTGCTGTTAATAGTTACAATACTGCAAATGGTTTGACTGCTGGTCAAACTGACAAGGCTTCTGGTCTGACTGGCTTGACCGTCACAGACTTTACTGTTGAAGCAGCTTCTGATGGTGGATTCCTCATCAAATATAACGGCGATGTGGAAGGTACTACCTTCAGCTTCAATGATATTGGTGATAAGAGTGTTGCATCAGGGCTTGGTTTGGCAAATGGTACCAGCATGGCAGGCGGCAACCGTGGCTTGATTCTCCAGATTGGTGACACCGCGGATAGCTTCAATCAGATTGCTGTTTCTGTTTCCAATATGAGTTCTTTGGGCATCGGTGTTGATGGTGTAGATATCTCCAGTCGTGAGGGTGCTGCATCCGCAATCGATACCGTCAAAGCAGCGATTGACAAGGTTTCTGAGCAGCGTGCTGTTCTTGGTGCAACCCAGAACCGTCTGGAATACACCATCAACAACCTGGACACTGCTTCCGAGAACCTGCAATCCGCAAACAGCCGTATCCGTGATACCGATATGGCGAAGATGATGATGGAGTACACCAAGATGAACGTTCTGACCCAGTCTGCTCAGGCAATGCTGGCTCAGGCAAATCAGCAGCCGCAGAGCGTGCTCCAGCTGCTCCAGTAATTTGAGGTTTACTCTTGATAGCTTAACCTTTTTCAAAGGGCAGGCAGACGATGCCTGCCCTTTTCTATATAAATCATTAGGGGGATAATCATGAAAGCCAGAGTAAAAAATCCCAACCAAAAATTGGTGCTTTCGATTGGAATGATTGTTAAAAATGAAGAAAAGCATCTGGAAGATTGTTTACGTGCGATGACACCTATTCTCGAAGCTGTTCCCAGTGAACTGATTGTTGTGGATACCGGTTCCACCGACCGAACGGTTGAAATTGCCGAAAAATATGCCGACCAGGTATTACACTTTGAATGGTGTAATGATTTTTCTGCCGCAAGAAATGTATCCTTAGATGCTGCCTCTGGCGAATGGTTTTTGTATCTTGATGGTGATGAAATTTTAGATGAGGATTGCACCGCTCTTATCAAATTTTTTAAGATGCCTAAAAATCCTTATGGAAGTGCTAGTTTAATTCAACGCAACTATATTGATTTTGAACACACGGATTATTCTGATTTTCGTATGGTGCGAATCTATCGGAAAGTATCAGATACAAGGTTTAATTCTTCTATCCATGAATTTATCACACCCTTTACCGTTCCAACTAAGGCTATTCCTGTGGTTGTGCATCACGATGGATACGCCGGTAAAACAAATGAACAAAAGCAGCAACGCAACCGACCGCTACTGCTTCAGGAATTGGAAAAAGACCCCGATAACGCACGGACCTTGCGTCATCTGCTGGATGTTTATGGGATGGAAAAGCTATCGGATGTAGCAGAACGAACCCGTATTGCACAAAGAATTATTCAGCTTTCTACCAAGGGAAAGGACCCAGGATATGATTGGATTTATGCTTACCATGCGTTGACATTAACCGCAATTGCACGCAATGAATCTTCTGTTGCGCAGCAGTGGATACAAGAATATTTACAGAAAAAGGGAGATCGCGAATTTGCTGCTGATATCGAAATCCGATACTGGCAGGGAACCATTCTTTTTGACAACAAAGAATATGCTGCTGCAAAGCAGGCTTATTTGGAATATCAGCGTTTATATCCGCTATATCATGCAGGAAAATTTAACACACCAGATGCTTACAGCATTTCCTTTGTACTGATTCATCCATATGATTATGCTTTGTCCTGCTATGCAGTTGCAAAATGCTGGCAGGTCGAAGAGAATTATACCGAAATGAAGGCGGCAATCGAACGCGCTGGAGAATTGACTGAAAAATTATTAAAGCGCGCTGATGCAACCTTAATGATTGAATTTCTCTATGCCTATGAAACCAATGATTATTCCCGTTTGGCAGGGTTATTGGAGCAAGCCTCTCCCCTGCGCGATGGCAAAGGCTGGAAGGAATATGCTACTTGGTTTGAAAAGCGGTTTAGTTTATTTGGGGAAAATAAGAAAAACGCCTGTCTTGCAATTGTGCAGGCGAATGTAGAAAATTCGTTTGTATTGCTTTGTAAATTGCGCTTGACACAGACCCGCGAAGAAGCACAAAAATTACTGGAACAACTTTTACAGGACTCCGACGCGGTAAAAACGCCGCTATTTGCGGATATTTTGTATTATACCATCTTCTACCGGTTCGATTTGGAGCGCACTTTAGCCGCGCTTGACAGCTCGCTTATGGAGCAATATTGGACAACGCTCATTAACCAACGTCCCGACTGGCCAGAGCTATTGGATACTTATCTGGCAGAACATCCGCTGCAAGCAGACGCTGCGCCTATCTGCTGGTTCTGGCAGACGCGTCTCATGCTCTCTCTATTGCTCAGCCCCGAACCGGAAAGCAAAATACTGTTCCAAAAAAAATGGCTGGATGAAGAGCGCTTTGCTAGCCTTGCCGAGCGATATTTGCACGCCATGTCCCAATATGTGAAGATGCTCTACCAGCCTGTAATGCTCCTGCCTGAAAACCGGCTTGCGCTGCCCGCGGAGTACCGCTTCATCCTC
>CAJUJI010000206.1 GCA_910586875.1 uncultured Anaerotruncus sp.
CCTCCTTTGGAGAGATGAGCGCAATACGCATCATCGCAATTTCGGGGTCGGAGGGATGAATCTGACGGTAGTTATCTAAAATAAGTTGCGCCTGCTCCCGCTGTTCCGACAACAATGCGGTGTAAAATGTCTCTTTAACCGATTGCGCAAGCTGCTCAAATTCCGCCTGCTGCTTACGCTGTTGCTCCTGCTGCTGGTTGACAGGCAGCAGCAGAACGGCTATCTCCTCATGCCGTGCCGGATATTTTTCCAGTAGCGCTTGCAAGGCATGAAAATATTGCTCTAAATCCTGGCATTCATAATACGCGAGCGCATCCAGCGCCTCCAATATAAACTGATGTTCCGCCGGCAAAAGATCCCTGTTCTGCGCTTTTAAAAATTCGGCATGGAACAGTAAGCTGCAAAAATATGCAGCCCAATGAATATAATGAAACAGCAATGGAAAACGCTGTTCTGGGGGCTGACCACTGGTTGCGCTCCAAGCGAACACCAGCAACCGAAGGTAATGCAAGCAATCTCTAGCACAAGGCTGTTCGGAAAAGTTTGAAAAAAAGCTGTTCAGCGCAGGAGCAAGCTTTGCATAGCGTTTTGCAAATAACTGGGAAAATTGAGCGCAAAGCGTTTGATTTTTTTGCTGTAGCACCGTCTCATAAAGTGCTGCCAGACGGGAAATATCCCCGCTTTCTGCCGCATAAAGCAGCTCTATATAAAGCGCTAATTCCTGTTTTTCATCGGGCAGCATATCAAGCGTGCCAGTCTGCTCTAAACAAGAATAAGCGGACACATTGTCGTCCTGTTCAACATAGCATTGCGCCAACATATAGTTGGACACAATCCAATAAGGCGTTGACGCAACCAACAAAACCGACCGCGAAAGTTCGGCAGTGTTCAGCTTGCCCGCCTGATACTGCTGGTACATCTTTTGATATTGTAAAAGTGGCTCAATAGCCTGCTCAAATTTTTTCTGATTTTGCAAGCTTGCGCCATGGTAATAGTACATTTCCATATCGGAGGCAAAGGGCGGCTGACTAGCCAAGGTCTGGAAATAGCGTTTGGCCAACTGTTCGACCTGTGCATCGTCCTTTTCATAAAGATACACCCGCGCCAGGGTGGTTGCAGCTGCAAAATAAAGCTGGAAATTCCGTAAGTGTTCCTCCAAATCCAAAATTTTCAGCAGCAGCGCCTTTTTCGGGCCCAACTCCTGCGGTTCCATACCATAGGTATCCGACAGCGCGTGCAAATACCGGACATCCTCCGGTTTCGGCTCCTGTTCCAGCAGCATTCTGTTTCTAAGCCGTTTTTCTCCAATAACCTCCCGCTCATAGCCGGTATGGTACACGATGGTATTCAACTGGCGGATGGGCAGACGGCTCTCCAAGCTTTCATGAATTTTTTGGGTAAAACGATTTTGCGGTGTGCGCCGGTGAATGCGCTCATAATGAGAAATGGCATATTCTAGGTGGGTACGATTTGTATAATTATACCGAACCAGCGAAATTGTGTTGTATTTTTTCGCCTGGTTGCTTTGCAAAAAATGGATGAGTGCCCTGCAATCTGCATCTAGTATTTCGTCTGCATCGATATAAAAAAACCACTCCCCAGTTGCATGGTCAAGCGTCACATTTCGGGCAGCACCAAAATCCCCATTCCAAGGAATTTGGAGTAGGGTATCCGCATATTTCTGCGCAATTTCCAGTGTTCGGTCGGTCGAACCAGTGTCTGCGATAATCAGCTCGCACGAAACCGCTTCACGCAATGGGGTCAGCGCCCGCAAACATTCCTCTAACCCCTTTTCCTCGTTTTTGACAATCATTCCAATAGAAAGGCAAACTTGGTTTTTAAGCTTTTTCTCTCCCCGCACACGCGCTTTCATGTATACAGCTCCTTTTGGCTAGAGAAAAGCCAGGCAGGCATAATGCCGCCTGGCTTCCCCTATAGAAATTACTTAGGTTTTTAGAAGCTGTGGAATTACTGGAGCAACTGGAGCACGCTCTGCGGCTGCTGATTTGCCTGAGCCAGCATTGCCTGAGCGGACTGGGTCAGAACGTTCATCTTGGTGTACTCCATCATCATCTTCGCCATATCGGTATCACGGATACGGCTGTTTGCAGATTGCAGGTTCTCGGATGCAGTGTCGAGGTTGTTAATGGTGTATTCCAAACGGTTCTGGGTTGCACCAAGAACAGCGCGCTGCTCGGAAACCTTGTCGATCGCGCTACGAACAACATCAATTGCAGCCTGAGCGCCCTTGAGGCTAGAGATATCTACATTCGCAACACCGATACCCTTCGAGCTCATGTCGTTGACCGAAACGGTGATCTGGTTGAAGGAATCTGCGGTATCACCAATCTGGAGGGTCAGACCGCCGGTAGAAACCTTCGCCTCAGAGGAGATGCCCAGTGCTTTCGCGGTCTCGCCACCGATGATATCTTTGAAACCGATGGTATACTCGGTGCCGTTGTTGATCTTCAGACGGCCATCTTCGGTCACATCAACAGTGATATCTGCCTTGTTGATTTGATTGTCCGGGCCTGCCGCAGCATTGTAGTTATCGATTGTGGCATCAATTGCGGTTTTCAACGCTGTTGCAACATCCGCAATTTCACTAGTATTAGTAATCGTATTAGCTGGAACTGTAATTGCATAGCTTGCGCCATCAATTGTCAGGGTGAAATCACCATTCATAGCATCCGGATCTTTCAAGGTTTGAGTAGCGGAGAGAACATCACCGGCACCCTTTCCAAAGAAATCTGCTAATAAGGTACTGGTATCCGCAGTACCATTTGCAGGTGCAGTACCAAAGATAATTTCGGAGTTGCTGCTGCCTTCGGTGGTGCTGCTGAGCTTAAAGCTCTTTGCCTGGTCTGTATTACCAAATGCGATTACTTCAACATGCTTTGCACCAACATTCAGCTCATCCAGTGCGTTATTGATGGTATCCTGGATAATCTGAGCAGCCTTCTGTGCATCCGCTTTACTGACAGTGCTATCGGACTTTGTCCAGTCTTTCTTCAGAGCAGCCTGGTCGTCGGAGGACAGTTTGGACCAGTCGATGGTAACCTGTACGCCATCAATCGTCAGAGTCTCGGTTCCCGTTGTAAAGCCAGTTGCATTAACACCAGGGGTTTTGTCAGTGGTCGCGGACTTGAAATCTACAATAGTTGCACCAGTCAGTGCGCCAACAGACTTGCCGCCGCCGCCCAGAGAGCCATCCAGCAGCTTAATGCCGTTGAAATTGGTGGACTGGGAAATACGGTCGATTTCCTCTTGCAGCTTGTCAACTTCCTTTTGCAGGGACTCACGGTTCAAATCCTCGTTGATGCCGTTTGCCGAACGGGTCGCCAGCTCGGTCATACGGTTGAGCATGTTGTGAACCTCGGTCAGCGCGCCTTCAGCGGTCTGTACCAGCGAAATACCATCCTGTGCGTTCAGAGAAGCCGTATCCAGACCCTTGATCTGTGCTTTCATCTTTTCGGAGATCGCCAGACCGGAAG
>CAJUJI010000207.1 GCA_910586875.1 uncultured Anaerotruncus sp.
ATGCGATGCGGGGAATGAGCTCACGAAACTGCTGGTAGCCGGTTTCCGATAGCAGGATAAGCGCCTGTTGCAGAAATGCCGGCGGCAGCTCCTTCTTTGCCAGGCACAGGCAAAGAAGCTTCTCTTGCAGCGGCAGGACTAGCTCGGGTGGGGTGGGATATGCTGCGATCCTTTGCAGCAGTTGCAGGGTTCTGTGCGGCTCATAAACCTGTTCGTCCACCCCGCAGAGGAACGAGAACCAGCGCGGGTCGAGCTGTTCTCCTATGAGATGCCAGGTGATTCCGCGTGAGTCGCCACCATACCGCGCGCAGGTTCCCAGGTAGAACATGCCCGAAATCAGAGGCTGGTCATGCTCCGCGCGCAGGCGAATCGCTGTGTCTAGCGCACTTCCGGTAAACTGTGCGTTCGGCCGCAGGCAAAGGAGCATTTCTAGCACGCCCAGGATGCTTTTCGCCGGCTCCGGCTCGTTGCAAAACGGCGCAAACAGATCGTAAGCGTGTGCGGGGTCGGTGAGGAACGCACTGGTGAGTGCGGCGGGCAGATAGGCGCGATTGCAGTGTTGGAACAGCGCCTCCACCATCCGGCGGGTGCCGCCGTCGCTGTCACAGAACAGGTCGTTGATCAGCAACCGGTTGATTGCGCCGGTCAGTGAAAATTCCTCTAAAAATTGGCGATAATACCTGACGTTCAAATCGTCGTTGCGTTCGTTTCCCCCTGCAATTTTAAGGGTGATCGGGGCGAGGCGCACACGGCCTATTTTCTGGTTGAATATTTTCCAATGCTCGCCGACAAAGGCCAGCAGTTCCGTTAGGCGCGGGGAACTTTTGCCTGCGATTGCGGGCAGGCAATGGCTCAAAAGCTCATCGATGGACTGTGGCTCGATGCTGCCGTCATAGAGCGGCTTTAGCAGAAGCTCCAATCCATCCGCGACAAGATCTGCGGCTTCTGGGGTGGACATTCCGCATAGACGGGCAAGATAGCTGAATGCAGCCGCATCGTCAACCGAGGACGGACGCGCACGCTGATAGAAGAAATCGCGGCTTTCGGGGGTGTCCATCAGAATCAGCGCATCCAGCGCAAGCTCTTTGGTGCGCGTTTTGCCATGCAGTGCAAGGTCGGTGAGGGTTTCCAGATTTTCGGGGTTGTGATAGAGCTGATGAATCGCCTCCTCCAACACCTGTGGGGAGCTTTTTTCCAATAGGTCTCGATAAAAAGCATCCTCTTTGCTGCCTGCAATCTGCCCGATTGCCCGCAACCGCAGGGCCATTGCCTTTTTCCCTTTGCGGTCAAAGCCTTGTTTGAGAAGCGGCAAAAAAACCTCGCCCTGCTGGACGATCGTTTCCAAGGCCAACAGCGAAATCTCGCTGCTGCTGTCGCCCAAGGCATTCACCCATGCACGGCGCAGCCGAAAGTCAAAGAAAACAGAGTGATCCTCCTGTGCTGCGGCCTCAAGGACTGCATAGCGGCCGGAGCCCTTTTGGGTGAGTGCGTCAAGCAGTGGTTGTAGTTGACTGTGTCGGGCCTGGTGCAGTCTGCCGCTTGAGCAGGTGATCGGCTGTTCGATAGCGGGCGCGTCGGAGGAAGCCTGCACACAGGCGACCGCATTGACCAGTGCGAGCGTCTCCAGCAGAGCTGCTTGCGGCTGGGGGCAATCGGGTGCGAGCAGCTGGTCAAGCAAGGTTTGGATGCGTGCGAGCACCGGCGACGATCCAGAAATAGCGGTAAACTGCTGGGCCACACGGCGCAGGCGGAAATCATCCGCGAGCAGAGCGGTTCCGGCGATTGCGCAGCTGCGCAGACGTTCTTGCAGTTGGTTAATGATCGTAAGAGCCATGCAAAACCCCTCCTTAATAAAGCAGGCGCACAATCTGCGCATCAGTGATGATCGACAAGGGCTGTACACAGATGCGATTGTTTGCGCTGTCAAAGAAAAATTCACCGGTCAGCACCTGGTTTTCCAACAATGACGCATCCGGCAAATCGTGCAGCCGGTCGATCACATCCGTCGCATAGTCGGGTCTATTTTGTAAAAAAATACAGTGGCCGCTGTGGTCCTCCAACACGCAGTCGGAACCGGACAGTCCGATTTGGCGATAGGCGATCAAACAAACTACCGTTTTTTCAGAGAGGACATTTTTTAGCTGGTTTTTTGCCAGCTTCACCAAGGTGGGAAGATCCTGGGTTGCCCAGCCGCGGATAGCAGCGAAATCGTCCGTTGTCAGTGCACGTGTGTCGCAGCCCTCCCAGCGGACCCGCTTGTTTTGCTCACCAGGATAAAAATAAAGGCGCGGGATGGTCAAACACTCAAAACAGCTGTCGTCCTGCCGGATGTGCTTTGCCGCCTTGAGCGGGCGCAGGTTTTCCTTTTTGGAGATGACGCCATCCTGTGGGTTAATCCAATATCCGGTGTCTATGTATTCGGCGCGCGCCTCGTCATAATAGATGGAAAAGCTCAATTGGATCAGCTCCACATGATCCTGGAATAACCCCAGCTGGTCCAGCTGACTGAGCTGCCAGATATAACCGATGCGCTGGTACAGGGTGGAGTCCTCCATAGAAGCACCGTCCTCCACCTTGCTATTTAAGAACACACGCGCCTTTTTGATGGTGTTTTGTAGCGTAATCAGATGCTCCACCACCTGTGTATAATAGGCGTTTTCCTCCTCGGGGTGCTTTTGCAGCCGCTCCAATCCGATCAAAATTCCGTTGATCATCGCCTGTGGGCCTGGCAGATAATAGTCCCCCATCTGCTTTGCAAGACTGCGGTAGGTTGCAAGCGAGCTGCCGCCCAGCGTTGCCAGCCCTGCCGTCAGCAGGTCATTGACAAATTGCTCAGCCAGCTCAAGCCCCTGCAATTGCTTTTGCATCTTTTTTGCCAGCGCGGCAGTATTGGTCCTGCGTGAGGCGGCGGGTTGCTTTTTTGCCTCCTTACGCTTCTCCTGCTTTGCGCGCTTGTCCAGAATTTCCTGTGGCGTTTCTATCGTTTCAAAGGCTTTGCCGGACATCGCCTCCAGCAGCAGTGCAAGCGTATGCTTGCAAGGGAACTGGCGGCTGGGGCAGGTGCATCGGAATACCGGATTGTCCGGATCGATGAAGTCCGCCGAGGTGGTGTAAGGATTTGCGCCGCTGCCTGCACATTCCCCGTAAAGCAAGGTATCATCGGCCGTTTTTGCAAGGCGCAGGAAGCCGCCGCTCTTTACAATTTTTTGCGCATTTTTAACGGCGGAGGCATTTGGCGCCCAAAGGTTGATTTTGTCATTGGTAATCGAGATCATGGAGAGCCTCCTTTTTGTGAGCAGTTTGTTTTGCCGCCCCAGGTGATAGTTTCAGTATAGCACAGGCGTTCTCGCTTTTGTAGTATTTGGCGGTTTTTTACAGCTATTTTTTTAGCTCCCCCTTTTGTTTTAAGGCAGATGGCCGAATAGTATAATTG
>CAJUJI010000208.1 GCA_910586875.1 uncultured Anaerotruncus sp.
TTTGCCTTCTTGCTTTTTATAAAAAGTTAGCAGCCGCTTTTTCCAAATGCCGTTCCCCTCCATCAATCCTAATTTTTGATTAAATTACAAATTTTAGGACTGAAGGAGAGTACCCCCTATGACTGAAATCAAAAAAGACAAAAATACGATTATTAGAATACATGGATATGAATTTGAAGTATCGGCTAAAAAAGCAGCAGAGTTTCGTAAGCTCCAAAAGCATGTTTACTATCTAGAACAAAAGATAAAGTGGGAAAAATTTGATAAGCAAAGCGGACATTTTCTTTCTAGTAGAGAAGATTCTTTTGAGCGTTTACAAGAACTGGGCATAGAATTTGCAGCTCAACAGTTATCTCCAGAAGATATCGTCAACGATCGTCTGATAAAAGAAAAGTTACGTAACTGTTTAGAACGCTTGAGCGAGGAAGAGTACAAGCTTATTTTCGCATTATATTTTCTAAATGAATCTGAACGGAAAATCTCTGCCAAATTTGGCATCCCACAAAAAACTTTGAACGATAAGAAGAAAAGAATTTTGTGCAAATTGCCGAAATTGATGAAAACTTAAAAATAATTCCGCTCAACACGCCTTCTCGGTTGCTAAAGAATATGAGGGAATTTTTAGAATTCCCAAATGTACTTTGAAAATCGAATATCCAACAACTCAGATACATTCCCTGACTCTGCTCCGATGAGGGCAAGCGCCTTGAAGGATGCGCCAGGACCAGCCATAAGGCTGCGAGCGATAACCATCTGTTCAAAAACAGTTCTATGGCAGAACTGTTGCGTAATAACAGGAGCCAGGAGAGATACTTCCATCCAGTCTTAGCCACAAGCATGGAGGGCGGCTCGGTGAGAACCACGGAGAGTTGAAATGCTATGATGGATGTCGGCCACATCCAGTCTGGGTTGCTGCCCACTGCGCTGGGGGAGTGGTGTCGAATACGGTGCAAATTAGGATTGATTTTAGATACAATAGACAGGAGCATCTGGAAGATACTCCTGTCTGTACATGTGAAATCAATCTATTGGTTATTTTAAAATTTAGCTTTTTAAAAGGTCCCTGTACATTTTTTGCTCTGATTCAGGTATTTTTAATATCGCCATGGCACGTTCAATCGGCCAACCGGTCTCAGCAATCAGGTTTTTAATTGCTGACAAGGTGCCCTCAGCACGACCCTCAGCACGACCCTCAGCACGACCTTCGACACGGCCCTCAGCGCGGCCTATCTCTATTCCCTGCTCTTTCACTCCCTGACTCAGGTTGCACATATATCTCATCTCCTCTTCCAATTTCTGTGTCATCTGGATGGAAAATTCATCCTGCAAAATTTGCTTTCTTGCGTTTAGCTTTAATTCGGTCGAAAACAGCACATTCAACAGTCTCAGAATTTGTGCGGTGTCCTCCCTATTCGAATCTCCAAGGCAAATCATGATAGCGGTTAGCAAATCATAGTTCTGCACGTCTTCTTTGACACAGCCAAACAGATTCTCCTCCGTCATATGGTAGCGTGTGATGGTGTTCCTCAACTCCACAGGCGGATGTGTACACAACCAAATCGAATAGACCTTGCACACGTTTTCAAAATGCGAGTGCACAAACTCCCTGCCATACTGGGAAGAAATCATCCGGCAACAATAATAGATTGCTCGTTTCAGGAGAGGATACCCAGGGTTATAACGAGATTGCGCCTCTAAATTAACGATTAGACGAATCGTTTTCCCTGAACCAGGTGCAATCGCCGTGAAGCGGATATCATACAGGAAGGTACCTTCGGTTAAGGAGAAATCCTCACTGTTGGAGCCGCGGATTCTGCCAGAAGCATTCGTTTCATCTGGTAGAACATGCACCTCACTAACCTGGGGCTGCCCTTCGATGTACTTTTCTGCGATTTCCTCTATCGTACAATCCTTGTACTCCTCCAGGCAGGATTTCATAATCCAGGAGAGGAGAATCTTTTCGGACAGCAGCGTTTTACAGGCTTCGTCATATTCCGCCTCGCCATCCGTAATACGAAGCGCTTCTGCAATCGTTGTTTCCAGTTCCATGGGCGATTCCCCCTCACATCCTTATTTTATCATAGTTTTGCGAATCCGTCCACACCCAGTAAATTTTTATGGAAGACAATGCGGCACAGGCTGATTATAAAAAACAAAAACTGCAGGAGGCGACATTATGCAAGAAGTAACAACGAAAAACAGTCGGAAAGTACTTAAGCTCACCATCAGTGGCCACGAAGTAACCTTATACTTTTTGCTGAAAAACCGAATCCGCAGATTGCCATTCGGATCAAACAGGTACTGCTAGGAACCTATTTGACGACAAAAAGTAAATCTTGAATCCAAATTTACTCCATCAAATTTGGCAGATTTTTATAGCTATATGCTAAAACATGTGGGATAATGAGCGTGGCAAAAACCAATGCACCTACGTCTGCTACAACAAGACGCGCCATTGCAAGGATTGTAACGGACAAACCGGTTACACCATGCATATCTTGGACGCTATGGTGGTTGATATTTTACATCAGGTATTCAGTAAAATGAAGGGTGCTACCAGCGAACTCATCATTGGGAACGCCTTTCAAAAGCAGATAACACTTTTGCGAGGAGATTTACAGCGGGCAAAAGTGGAAAATACCAAGGCAAATAAAGACTATGAATCACTAAAGGCTGAGGTGCTCAAGGCGGTTCAAGGAAAAAGTGCACTGTCAATGGAGGTACTCAACGAGGTTCTGAGTGAGACACGCCAACGGGTATTGGATAGCAGCCATCGGGTTACCGAGCTTACCATGGAACTGGAAAGCGAAAATACAAAGCTCTCCGAAATGCAAACGGAGTATAACCGGATTGCTTCTTGGTCCGAAATCTTTGATCAGAGCGATATGGCTACTAAAAAAATGATTTGTAGTTATATCATCAAACAAATTAAAGTCTATCGAGATTACAAGCTTGATGTTGAGTTTCATATCAATGTGGAGCAATTTTTACATGGGATTGACAGCCTGGCAACAGAGACATAACCTTTGCGCAAATTCTTTCAGTGAGCATCTCCCCCACTATCTAATGAAATCCTAAAATAAATGAAAAGCATAGAATCAAGCGTTCTCCCACATCATCAAGGGGCTGTTTACCTGATGATACAGGAGAGCGCTTGAATGGCATTTAAGAGGTAGAGGGGTCGATCCCCTTCGTCTCTAGATGGACAAACAGGCGCGGTGGATTATGGTGCAGCTTTCCTCGGATGGAAACGAGGTCATTAAAAGGATGGATGTACCAGCAGCATCTAGCATCAGCGTAAACGCATTGAATGGATGAATTGCCACCATCAGATTGTGTGTAATGGAAAATCATGTATCTGCTTTAATAAAGTCAAAAAGGCAAATACCCAATTTACGGG
>CAJUJI010000209.1 GCA_910586875.1 uncultured Anaerotruncus sp.
GGATATGGACAAAATAGCAGAATTCCTGTATCTGACCTGCACCGATTTCGAGGGCAAGGCGGAGGAGATCCGCGCTGGCGTGATGGAGCTTTGCGGAAAATACCCGCTGTACGAATAAAGATCCTGCCATATTTGTGCTGGCGCATGGCGCTTTTCGCCATGCGGGAAGCACGCACATAGATGCCGGTGGCGGCGAACTGCCGCCCGGCTTCTTTGTGATACCCTTCGCGAGGGTGTGGCAAACAGGAAAGGAGAAGGTCTATGGCGGCACCATTGGCCGATCGCATCCGGCCGCAAACCCTGGATGATGTGGTAGGACAGGAACACCTGCTTGGCAAAAATCAGGTGCTGCGCCGGATGATTGAAACCGGCAACATTCCAAACTTGATTTTTTATGGGCCGTCGGGCGTTGGCAAAACGACTGTTGCGTCGATCATCGCGCGGCAGGCAGGAAAAAAGCTTTACCGTCTCAATGGTACCACCGCTTCCACCGCCGACATTCGTGAGGTGGTTGCTAGCTGTGGTACCATCGAAGGGCTCAACGGCGTGATCCTGTATCTGGACGAAATCCAATATCTCAACAAAAAGCAGCAGCAGACGCTATTGGAGTTTATCGAAAACGGTTCGATTACACTCATTGCATCCACCACCGAGAACCCATATTTCTATGTTTATAATGCAATTCTTTCACGCTGCACAGTGTTTGAGTTTCGTCCGGTGGGCCCCAGGGAGGTACAACGCGCGGTAGAGCGGGCGCTGCGGGTGGCGCAGGAGAGCTTTCCTGATGAAATTGCGGTGGAACAGGGGGTTGCAGAATACCTTGCATCGGCGTGCGGCGGAGATGTGCGCAAATCTCTTAATGCGGTTGAGCTGCTGACATTGGCGGCAGGCCCCAGCGGGAGCATCACCTTGGAGGATGCAAAGCAGGTTGCACAGAAAAGCGCCATGCGCTACGACCGCGATGGTGACGAGCATTACGACATTCTTTCAGCGTTTCAGAAGTCGATCCGCGGCTCGGATGAGAACGCGGGGCTGCATTATCTGGCGCGGCTGCTGGAGGCGGGCGACCTTATCTCCCCATGCAGGCGGCTGCTGGTGATCGCGAGCGAGGATGTGGGGCTGGCCTATCCGCAGGCGGTCGCGATTGTCAAAGCGTGTGTGGACAGTGCAATGCAGCTGGGATTGCCTGAGGCGAGGATTCCATTGGCGCAGGCGGTCATTTTGCTGAGCACCAGTCCGAAATCAAATTCTGCGATCTGTGCGATTGATGAGGCGTTGGCTGACCTGCGCATGGGCAAAGGCGGCGATGTGCCGGACTTTTTGCGAGATGGGCATTACGGTGGTGCGCAAAAGATGGGACATGCAATTGGCTATCAATATGCCCATGATTTTCCGAATGGTTATGTGCGGCAACAATACCTGCCTGACGCACTGCGGGGGCGGGTTTACTATCATTTTGGGGAGAACAAGCTGGAGGCCGCCGCCCGCGCGTATCGGGAGAAGCTAGAGCGGGAGGCCGGCGAGGGATGAGGAGGATGCGTTATCGAAAACGCAAGGCTATCGTTTGAAATTGTGTTCCCGATGTTCCTAATGTTGGCATTGGGATATTTCATGCGGATAAAGGGTCTTTGGGATGACCCGTTTATTGCACGGCTGAATGGCATTGTATTTAAAACCTTTTTCCCAATGCACATTTTTATTAGCATCTACCAGACCGACCTGGCCACGGCGGTCAATGGGCCGTTGCTGGTGTTTATGCTGGCGTTTTTGGCGTTTGAGATTGTTGTACCATGGCTGTTGGTGCCACATATGGAATCGGATTGTAAAAAACAGGGTGTCATTATACAGGGGTTGTTTCGCGCAAATATTCTGTTGTTTGGTATCCCGATTACGGCCTCGCTGTGTGGGCAGCAATATGCGGGTACGGCAGCGGTATTGGTCGGCGCAGTGGTGCCGATTTATAATGTGATGGCGGTGGTAGTGCTGGAGGCATTTCGTGGCGGTAAGCCCAACCTGCGCAAAATGGCGCATGGGGTTGCCACCAATCCGCTGATTTTGGGTGCGGTGGTGGCAGTATTGCTCATGCTGTTACAGATTGATCTCTCCGCGCCGGTTGAGAAGGCGGTGGCGGATATGGCGAAAATCACCACCCCGCTTTCCATGGTCATTTTGGGTGGTAGCTTCCACTTTTCACAGGTCCGTCACAACGCCAGGCCACTTTCGATTATCCTGTTGGGGCGGCTGGTGGTGCTGCCTGCAATCGGGCTGGCTGTGGCGGTATGGTTGGGATTCCGCGGTCCGGAATTGGGGGTATTGCTCTCCCTGCTGACGGTGCCGGTAGCGGTTTCCTCCTTTACAATGGCGCAACAGATGGGCGGTGACGGCGAGCTGGCAGGACAGGCGGTTGTCTTTTCGGCGCTCGGCTCGATTGTGACCATCTTCTTTTGGATTTTCTCGTTTAAGCAGCTAGGGCTGATTTAACCACACGGGAGGTGTTTTTATGGAGCAAAAGCAATTGCAAGAAACCCGAAACCATCCATTAGAGCTGTTGGTGGTTGCGGTTATTATCGGGGTGACGCTGTTTCTGCCGCGGCTCATCCCGCAAGGGGTGGATGACGAGGTTTATACCTTGACAGCAATCGGGCTGTATCTCGGCTGGGAACTGGTGGTGATTCTGGCGGCGTTTTTGTATGAGCGGCGCAGTTGGTCCTCGCTCGGCTTCCGCGACTGCAATTTCGGTATCCAGTTGTTGTGGGGGATTGGGCTGGGTGCGCTGATGGGATTTTTATTTATCGGAATTCCGCTGCTGGCCGGCCAAAGTCCCTATGGAATCGTCTCGTTCCAGCCTTGGAGCACCCAGGCGCTGCGCAACGAAATCGCAATGGATATCCTTATCATTGGATTTGGGGAGGAGCTGGTTTATCGCGGCTTTTTTATGCAGCGCATCCGCGAGCATTGGGGCACGATAGCGGGCGTCGTAGGGGCTGCGGTACTGTTCTCGCTGAGCCATTACCCAAACCTGCGCAGCACGCAACAGCTGGTTATTACACTGGCGATGGGGCTTATTTTGGGCTTTGCAATGGTAAAATGGAAAAGATGCAGCATTGTTTCGGTCGCGCTGGCGCATGGAATTTACGATTTGCTGCTGCCAGTGGTCGGATGGGTTATTCGTGCGCTGGAATAAATATGCAGATGCGCAATTTTTGCAAAAATTGCGCAAAGCGGGACTCCGACCGCGTTTGCGGTTGGAGTCCCGCTGTATTTTTTTGCGCAAAAATGTGTGTAAATATGC
>CAJUJI010000210.1 GCA_910586875.1 uncultured Anaerotruncus sp.
ATATAAAATAAACCCTCCCGAAAAATCCGAGAGGGTTCACGTTATGCTGCTGTAAAAAAGCCATTTCCCGCTTTTTGATCTTCGGATAGTCCAACCTTAAAAAGATTTTGTTTGCCCTTTGTGACCGTCTCGGTCGTGCCACCCGAAACATATGCTTTTCCGCATTCCGGACAAACTCCAAGATGCAAGGTTACACGCTGAGAAACGACATCCCGATCCTCCCGCTCAGCCTTTGCTTGCTCGCGGAAGACGTGCTCCATTTCATGGCCACGCACGACACTTGCTGACAATTGAGGAGCTATTTTGCCTGGTGTTTTAAAGGAAACACCGGGATCATCCGAACCGTCCTGATACCTGCGATTTTCACAGGTCTGGCATTCTTCATCCTCTTCTTCCTGTTTTTGCTCTTCCTTGCGCTTCGCTTCCAGCTCAGCTTCTTCCTCTGCCTTCAGTTCCTGCTCTGTCTTTGCCATGTCGCCAACCAAGCCTGGAATATCCTTCAAATCCTCTGGCAGTTTACCAAGCTCCTGCCAGATCAAAGGATTCCCCTTTCCATTCATCGAACCAGTACCAATTTCCACGCCCTGATGTGCAGGCATTCCCGGCTGATTGGTGCGCCAGTCCTGTGCATCAACTTCCTCTTGCTTTTGTGCATCCGGCGTTTTTGTGATATAAACACTTTCCTCTGGCATAGATGTCTCATGCGCCTGTTGCGCAAAGGAGTGATTCTCCTGCGGCTGCGCCTGTGCAGCCGGGGTTGCTGCCGCATCCTTATACCGTGCTGGTCCATACGCCTTTAAGTTTGAAAAACCAACTGCTGCTACGAATCCAGTCATTTAAATCCCCCCATTACGATTATACAGTATACTGCAATTATTTTTAATTATAACGCTTTTGGAATAAAATTACAACTGGAATTTTTGCCAAAATTCTGAACACATTTTGCACACCTATTTTACACAAAAGCGGCTGGGAATTTTCCCAGCCGCCAAACAATGCTTTATTTCATCATGCTTGCAACTTCATCTGCAAAGTTGTCCTCACGCTTTTCCAGGCCCTCGCCCTTTTCGAAACGAACAAAGCTAGTGATCTTAATAGATCCACCCAGTCTGCTTGCAACCTGCTCGGTGTACTGTGCAACATTGATGTCGCCATCTTTTACAAACGCCTGACCATTCAAGCAGTTCTCCTTAAAGAACTTCTCAATTCTGCCGTCAATCATCTTCTCAATGATCTGTGCAGGCTTGCCGCTCAGCTTCGGATCATTTGCAATCTGTGCCCTGAGGATCTCTTTCTCATGCTCAATAATATCCGCTGGAACATCCGCTTTATCCAGATAGGTCGGATTGATTGCAGCGATCTGCATTGCAACATCCTTTGCATAAACCTCAAAGTCTTCCTTGCCTGCCAGGTCTGTGTCAAAGGTTACCATAACACCAATCCGGCCGCCGCCATGCACATAGGTGGTCAGCGCACCTTCCGCGTAGGTAAAGCGGCGGATTTTCATATTTTCGCCAATCGTGTGGATCTTGTCACGCAGCTCCTCCTCAACGGTTGTCTCGGAGCCAACCATCTTCATCGCCAGCAGTTCCTCAACGGTAGCAGGTTTGTTCGCTGCAACCGTCTTTGCGCAAGCATTTACAAAATCCATAAACTTCTCATTTTTTGCAACAAAATCGGTCTCTGCATTGACTTCGATCACAACACCGATTTCACTTGCTTCGTCCCGCATTGCCAGGACAACACCCTCAGCTGCAATACGGCCAGACTTCTTTTCAGCAGCAGCCAGACCCTTTTCTCTCAAAATCTCAACCGCTTTGTCCATATCACCTTCAGCAGTGGTCAAAGCCTTTTTGCATTCCATCATGCCAACGCCGGTTCTCTCTCTAAGAGCCTGTACGTCCTTTGCAGTAAATGCCATACTAATCAACCTCCGTTATCTTACATTCCCGTAAAATGCTGCTTTATTCAGCAGCTGTATCCTCATTCTCTTTTTCAGCAGCTTCCTCGGCTGCAACCTCAGTGCTGCCCTGACGCCCTTCCAGGATTGCGTCTGCCATCGTAGCAGAAAGCAGCTTGACTGCGCGAATCGCATCGTCATTGCCAGGAATTACATAATCAATCTCATCCGGGTCGCAGTTGGTATCAACAATTGCAACAATCGGAATTCCCAGTTTCTTAGCTTCGGCAACCGCAATTTTCTCCTTGCGTGGGTCAACGATAAACATTGCTGCTGGCAGCTTCTTCATATCCTTGATGCCGCCCAGGAATTTTTCGAGCTTCTCAATTTCCAGGTTCAGCTTGCTAACTTCCTTCTTCGGCAGCAGCTCAAAGGTGCCGTCCTCCTCCATCTTGCGCAGCTGCGCCAGACGGTCGATTCTGCGGCGGATGGTCTTAAAGTTGGTCAGCATACCACCCAGCCATCTCGCGTTGACATAGTAAGCACCTGCACGGGTTGCTTCCTCGCGCACCGAGTCGCCAGCCTGCTTTTTGGTTCCAACAAACAGTACATTCCCACCGTTTGCTGCAACATCGCGGACAAACATATATGCTTCATCCAGCTTTTTTACGGTCTTTTGCAGGTCGATGATGTAGATGCCATTACGCTCGGTAAAGATGTACCGCGCCATTTTCGGGTTCCATCTTCTGGTCTGATGACCAAAGTGTACACCGGCCTCCAACAATTGTTTCATAGATACTACGCCCATGATTGATTCCTCTCTTTCGGTTCATTCCACCATCCTGCTCAGCTCCCCTGTAATCCGCTTAACGGACACCTGCAAAGGAATTACAAGATGTGTGTTTTGTTGGTAGATTTTTTACCAACCGTGCTATTATAGCATAGCAAAACAAAAATTTCAAGCCCCTGACCAAAATTTTTTCAGTCATCCTCCTCGGTAAGAATCCGGAACAGTCCGTAGTGCTTCTGCTGTGGTTGATATGGAGGCAATTCGCAGTTGACTAAAATTGTATCTTCTCCAATGACCGCAATATCCGACCAGGCGATTACCAAATCTTCCTCACGTCCCAAAAGCCCCAGCAGCCGCCGTTTTCCGCGAATAATGATCGCATGTACCATCGCTGCTGCTGTGTCCAACTCTAAATCCCATACACACCCCAAACGGCTGCCATTGCGCACGTTAATGACCATCTTGCGCCGCAGCTCACTCACCCGACAAAACATCGCGCTCCCCCTATCCTATACTGCTATCCTAATGATACAGAAAACGCCTTGTACATTATGATACAAAGATTGACTTTTCTGATAAAATATTTTAT
>CAJUJI010000211.1 GCA_910586875.1 uncultured Anaerotruncus sp.
CATGATGGCTTTGTTCCAGGAATACAACGTGGAATTTATTTCTTCCACAGAGAAGTTCGACACGTCCACACCGATGGGCCGGGCGATGCTGAACATCTGCATTGTGTTCGCACAGTTAGAGCGTGAAACCATCCAGAAGCGAGTGCAGGACGCATGGTATGCCCGGTGTCAGCGAGGTTTCAAAATGGGTGGGCGTGCGCCTTATGGATTTCGGATGGAGCCTATCATCATTGACGGCATTCATACAAAGAAGCTGGTGATTGAACCGACAGAGGCGGCGTTCGTGCGGAAGATGTACGAGATGTATAATGACCCCCGTATTTCGCTCCATGATATTGCCACCCAGCTTACGGCCCAGGGCGTAAAGTCTTACTTTGGAAAACCGTTTTCCAGGTCAACAATCAGCCTTATCCTTCGCAATCCAATTTACGCAATGGCTGACCTGGATATATACGAGTTTTTCAAAAGTCAGGGGACGGAGATTTACAACGATGCCGCCGACTTCGCGGGAACCAACGGCTGCTACTACTATCGGAGCAAGGGCAACACCGACAACAAGCACAAGCATCTGCAAGGGCAGATGTTAGTGCTGGCCCCCAGCGAGGGCTTCATCCCGTCTGATTTGTGGCTCCAGGTGCGAAAGAAAGTCATGGCAAGCCAAAGTTACCAGCCCGCGAGGAAAGCTCGTCATTCGTGGATGGCCGGGAAAATCAAGTGTGGTAACTGCGGCTACGCTCTGATGGCGGCTCACTCTTGCGGGCATCTCTATTTTCGCTGCTCGAAACACGCAGAAAATAAATCCTGTCCTGGCTGTGGCGCTGTCCGGCTCCATGATTTGGAGGAAGTAGTATACCAGCAGATGGTGAAGAAGCTGGAGGACTACAAGACGCTGACGGGCCGCAAAAAGAAAAGAACCGCCAGCCCGAAGCTGACGGCAAAACAGATGGAGCTGGCCCAGGTGGAAAGCGAGATTGAAAAGCTGCTGGACACGCTGACGGGCGCGACCCCGGTGCTGATCTCCTACGCCAACGCCAAGATTGAGGAATTGGACAGCCGCCGTCAGGCCCTTGCCAGCGAGATTGCCAAGCTGACCGCCGAGGCGGTGTCCCCGGAGCAGATTGACACGATTTCCAATTACCTGGATGATTGGGAAAACGTCAGCTTTGAGGACAAGCAGCAGGTGGTGGATTTGATGATTACCGTTATTCGCGCCACCAGCGAAAAACTGCAAATTGAGTGGAAAATCTGACGGCGGGCATACCGTCAGACCATTATCCTTTTATGCCCTTGTCCAATGTAGTTCCGTATAACGGCCCACCTCCACAAAATCCCTGCCCAGGCGGGAAAGGTCCTTTACCAGAATCAGGTTAATCAGGCCATGCCTTGCGTCCTCCAGCATTTCCAAAAATCCGGGCCGCTGGAAGTTGCCCCCGCTGTACCCATCGTCCTGATAGGTCTTGACCTCGATCCAGCCGTTGAGCATGACGAATTTGGAGAGGATTTCATATTGGTTCTCAATGCTCACCGATTCATCGCTGGGGATATAGCCCTTCGCTTTTGCGGAATTGGAGGCGTCATCCACACTCAGGCGGCAGTAGATACCGACTTTATATTGCTTCGCCATAATCCTGCCCCCTTTCCTGTGCCAGCGCCCCATCCACATTCCCGACATAGCGGTAGTAGACCTTGACCTCACAAATCCGCTGCCCGTTGACCTTCTGGGTATCGCCAACCTCGATCCGGTCTACCAGTTCAAAGAGAATGGTTTCGTCCAGTTCCGAGATTTCCGTATAGCGCCGGATAATTTCCAGCCAGCGGTCGGTATCCACCTGGTTTTCCAGGTGCGCCCGGACTTTCCTTTCCAGTTCCGGGACTGCCTCCGCCTTTTCTGCCCGTTCCGCTTCATATTTCTGCATCAGGGTCTGAAATACCGTCTGCGGGATGGAGCCGGTGCATTTGTCCTCGTAGAGATTCTGCATCAGGCGCTCCAAATCGGAAATACGGGCTAAGGAGGATTTTAATTCCTGCTCATAGGAGAAAAGCCGGGTGTGGGATTCCTTCTCCTTCAGCCGGAGAATCTCGCCCATCAGCCGGTCCGGGTCATATTCCGCAAAGCGGGCCTTTTCCCGGATGTCCTCCAATACCAGCTGGGTCAGCACTGTTTCATAGATGGTGTGGATGGTACACGCGCCCCTTCCGCTGCGGGAGTAGTTGCCGCAGATGAAAGAGCTGTACCGTCCCGGTCTGCCATCCTTATAGGTGAATTTTTCGATGTGGTTCCGCATTTTGAAACCGCAGTCGGCGCAGTACACAAGTCCGGTGAAGATGCTCTTGCAGCCATCGGACGGGGCGCTTTTCCGCACCTTCTTTTTGCCGATGCTGGCTACGGTATCCCACAGTTCCCGCGAAATAATAGCCTCGTGGGTCCCCTCCACCCGAATCCACTCGTCCTCCGATTTATTGACGAGCTTGCGGGATTTATAGGAGAGTGTGCCGCTTTTGCCCTGTACCATGTTCCCGATGTAGACCTCGTTGCGGACCATGTTTTTAACCGTCTGGTCAGCCCATTTGTGGTTGACCCTGCGGGGGTCGCTCTGGCCCTTTCGCTGGTAGTACAGCACACCGGGCGGCTGAATCCCTTCTTCATTGAGCGCCACCGCGATGGCGTGGAATCCCATGCCTGATGCCCGCATCTCAAAGATACGGCGGACAACCGGCGCGGTTTCTTCATCAATCACCAAATGGTGCTTATCCAGCGGGTCGCGCCGGTAGCCATAGGCGGGGTAGGTCCCCATGAATTTTCCGTTTTCGGCACAGGCTCTCTTGACCGCCTTGACCTTCTTGCTGGTGTCCCGGCTGTAAAATTCATTAAATAAGTTCAAAAAGCACATGACATCGGCGCTTCCGTTGTCACTCATGGTGTCAATGCCGTTGTTCAGCGCGATGAACCGGCACCCAAGAGAGGGGAACAGGTAATCCGTATATTGCCCAAATTCGATGTAGTTGCGGCCAAAACGGGAAAGGTCCTTCACCAGAATCACATTGATCCGCTTTGCCTTTGCGTCCTCGATTAACCGCCTGACGCCTGGGCGGTTGAAGTTCGTGCCGGAGTATCCGTCGTCGATATAGATATCGACCTCATTCCAGCCGCGCTGCCTGACATAGTTTTGAAGCAGCAGCTTCTGGTTCTCAATGCTGACCGATTCCCCGTCACGTTCATCGTCGTTGCTTAACCGGCAGTAGATGCCCACGTTGTATGTTGTAT
>CAJUJI010000212.1 GCA_910586875.1 uncultured Anaerotruncus sp.
GGCGAGCAGCGAGGAGCTATTGGAGTTTTGGACGGGGGCCAAAACTCCTGCGCACCCCTAGGTCCTCCTGAAACACTTTGGGGGTAAGCTATCTGCCCCATTCCAAAGGGTAGCTTAATTTACACAGGCGGGCTTTGCTAAATTATTAGGACGCCCCGCCTCGCCAGGGGGTGGCCCATGGAGGGGGACGCGCTGCTCCCCTGAACATGACTGCGAGCCGCAGCGACGTGCAGAGGCCAACTGCCGCATAGCGGCGGCTCTTGGGCCGGAGCAAAAGGCTGGCGAAACTTTTGCACAGCCCGCCGCGTAGTGGCTTACTAAATTATTAGGGGCCCCTAGCTGACGAACTGGAAGCTTGTCACGTCAAACATGCCCATATCGGTAAGCCGCAGCTCGGGGATGACCGGCAGGGCCAAAAAGCTCAGAGTGATGAACGGATCGATGTCCTGCGCGACCCCCATGCGGTGCGCGAGCGCGAGCATCTGCTCCAGCGCGGGCAGGAACTGCTCAGGCGGCTGGTTGCTCATCAGGCCCGCAACCGGCAGCGGCAAGCTGCCCAGCACTTCCCCGTCCTTTACCAATGTATAGCCGCCCTGCACCCGCACAAGCTCGTTTACAGCAGCATACAGGTCAGCGTCGTTATCTCCCACCACGATTAAATTATGGGAGTCGTGTGCGACGGTAGTAGCAACCGCGCCATGTGTCAGACCATAACCGGCCAGAAGCCCCACGCCGATATTACCGGTCGCGTGATGCCGTTCGATGACCGCAATTTTCCGCAGGCTGCCCTCTGCAAGCCCCTCCTGCACCTGCGCTTTGGTAAGGTCTACCCGCTGCGTCACAATCTGTCCTGGCACCAGCCGGATGACCGGATAGGTTTCCCGCGGCGGCAGCGCGAATGCGTCCAGCGCCAGCGGCGCGATGTGCACCGACTGTGCAGCGCTGCCGAGCTCTGCGAACGCCCGCGCAATGCAGAATGCTCCGCTTTGCACCTCGCAAATACCGTCCTTGTATACCGCCGCAACCTGAAACTGCTCCAAATCGTCCAATACCACCAAATCCGCGCGATAGCCCGGCGCGACCGCTCCAATTCCCCGCAGCCCGAAGATCTGAGCGGCATTGATGGTGGCGAGCTGAATCGCGGTGACCGGCGGCATCCCCAGATCGACCGCCAGCCGCAGGCAATGGCGAACGGTGCCTTCCCGCCGGATGTCCGCCAGATGCTTGTCGTCGGTGCAGAAGGCCAGCCGGCGGGTATCCAACCGCTCCTGTATAACCCCCGAGAGCAGCTCCCGCAGATTTTTTGAGGCGCTTCCCTCCCGCACCAGCACCGCCATACCTGCGCGCAGCTTCTCCCGCGCCTCGGCAAAGGAGGTGCTTTCGTGGTCGGTGCAGATACCCGCACCTACATACGCTTGCAGTCCGGCGCCGCTGATGGCTGGCGCATGTCCGTCGATGACCCGCCCCTCAAACAGCCGCAGCTTGGCAAGTACCTGTTCATCACAGCCCACAACGCCTGGATAGTTCATCATCTCGCCTAAGCCCAGCACCCGTGGTTCCTCTAAAAATTCCGCCATTTTTTCGGCAGTCAATACAGCGCCCGCGTGTTCAAACGGCGTTGCAGGCACGCAGGAGGGCAGCTGTACATAATAGTTGACCGGCAACCCCTGGGAGGCAGCAAGCATATACCGCACGCCGTCCCCGCCGAGGACGTTGGTGATCTCATGCGGATCGGTGATAAGGGTGGTTACCCCCCAGCGCAGCTCCTCCATGCAGTAGACCGGCGGCGTAACCATCGAGCTTTCTACATGGCAATGCGCATTCACAAAACCAGGCGCCAGATAACGTCCCTGTAGGTCGGCCTCCTGTGCGCCGCAATAGCCGCAGCCGACCGCCGCAATCCTGCCGCCCTGAATCGCGACCTCCGCCAGCCGGATTTCGCCGGTGAATACATCGATTACCCGCGCGTTTTTCAGCACAAGGTCCGCCTTGCGCTGGCCCAGCGCAACCTGAATTTGCTCCTGTTTTGACATTCCATCCACCTCTTTTTCAGTGAGTGCTTGTGCCACCCTTAAAAGATGCTTTTGATCAGATTCGGCAGTACCACCCGCGGCACAAACACCTGCTTGCCGGATTCCTCCGCGACGATCTGCCCCAGCTCAGCGGTGAAGCCCATGCAGTCGGTTATGATGATCTGAACCGGCTCATCGCGAAACGCACGCGCCGTCTCGCGCAGCAGCTCGATGCTCTTGTAAGGGCTGGCCGACTTGATGATCGGGTGTAGGTCCTGATACTGCTTTTGTGAGTCGGCGATCTGCTCCGGCTCCGGCACAATGAAGCCCAGCCGCGGCTGTCCCAGCCCGCGCAAAATCCCATACAGCAGATCCTCTGGGATATACAGTAAACCATCGTCAAGCGCCGGCCGGTCGAACGCACCGGTGCAGAGGATCAGAATTCGATCGATCTTCTGCTCACGCAACCGCTGAATCCACGTGTTGACCAGCCGCTTTGCGTGATGCTCCGCAATTTGCAGATTTTCGCCCTGCGCGTTGTTGGTGACAATAAACGATTCGCCATCCGCCGGCGCAAGCTGCCGCTGCTGCGCAGGCTCGAGCCCATCCAACAACCCCACCAGCACCATCTCCAGCTCAGGGGCAAAGCGTGCGTCTAAATCCTGATGATTTTTCTTGTCCGCACTCTCGCCCATGCAGATCACACCGATTCTTTTTTTCATCACTTTTCTCTCCTTTTTGATGTGCAGTGCATCCTAATAATTTAGCAGGTCCCGCCTGTGTAATTTAAGCTGCCCTTCGGAATGAGACGGACAGCTTACCCCCAAAGTATTTCAGGAGGACCTAGGGGTGTGCAGGAGTTTCGGCTCCCGTCCGAAACTCCAATGACTCCTCGCTGCTCGCCTAACGGCTCACCCGCGCTCGTCGCGGCACACCCCATGGAGGGGGAGCAGCGCGTCCCCCTCCATGAACCACCCCCTAAGATGTGCAGGAGTTTCGGCTCCCGTCCGAAACTCCTATAACTCCTCGCTGCTCGCCTAAAGGCTCACCCTCGCTCGTCGCGGCACATCTCATGGAGGGGGAGCAGCGCCTCCCCCTCCATGGGCCACCCCCTAGCGAGGCGGGGCGTCCTAACGATTGGCAGGGCCCGCTTGTGTAATTTAAGCTGCCCTTTGGATTGGGGCAGACGGCTTACCCCCAAAGTGTTTCAGGAGGACCTGGTTGTAAGGGGTAGGG
>CAJUJI010000213.1 GCA_910586875.1 uncultured Anaerotruncus sp.
CACGCTCGAGTGCCGCGCGCATCTGCGGGTAATTTTTTTCCATCTGCCAGCATTTTGCTAACGCTTGACAGGAATACACAAACTGCTGCGGGCGGGTTTGCAAAAGCATGACAGAGAAAAGCTCCTCGGTCACTAGCTGATTGGTTTGGTACAACTGTAAAAGCCGCTGGTAATTTTGAAGCGCTACTTTTGCCCCTGCATAATCTTCATCATGTAATAAAAGTAAACTTTGGTGATAATAGATATCTACATCAACCGCGAAATCGCCCGCTGGTTTTTTGGAGAAATAATTGTTTATTTCAGCTCGTATTGCAGAATATTCATTCCTGATAGAGAAAAATTGGATCAACTTTTTATAAGCAAAAAACCAATAAACATCCCGTTTTGCAGGGTTTTTTCCATCCTGCTCCTCACAAAGCCGGATGATCTCATATGCAGTTTGGATGTATTCTGTGCTTTCGTTTGGTTCATCAAGTCGATAGGTGTCCATCAGGTGCCGTAAGGTCCTGATATTCCCAGGGTCCTCCTTGAGCTGTTCAAGCAACAGCCTTTTATTTCTAGCCTTTTTGCTGTCTGAAACCCCTTCAATGTAACCATCATGATGTACGACAACGGGAAGCGATTTTGTTGGAAGAATCCGTGGAGAAAGTGCTTCGTGAATGGTACCGCGAAAATGTACCTGGGGGCCGTTCCATTGAAGGCGCAGCATATAAAAATCGTTATATTCTTGGTGGTCAGCCGTTTCGTAATTTCGTTGGAGCAGAGTTGCGCTTCCATAAGGTTCCGGCTGCTTTAAAAAGTCAATCAACGGCTGGCAATTTGCATCTAAAACCTCATCGCCATCCAAAAAGAGAAACCATTCTCCGCGCGCCGCATCCAGCGAGACGTTGCGCGCTGCCGCGAAATCGTCGCACCATTGAAAGTGTAGCACCTGGTCAGCGTATTTCTCTGCAATTTCTACCGTCCGGTCGGTCGAGCCGGTGTCCACGATAATTAGCTCACTGGCTATGGCTTTGCGCAAAGGCGTCAGTGCTTGCAGACACTTTTCCAGGCCCTTTTCTTCGTTTTTTACAATCATGCCAATCGAAAGACGAGGCTTCTTCTCTTGCTTTCGTTCCTCTTTCCGGCGTGCTTTCAAATGGTACAACCCCTTTAATCAGAGAAAAGCCAGGCAGGCATAACGCCGCCTGGCTTCCTCAATGGAAATTATTGTAGTTGCTTGGAAGCTGGAAATTACTGGAGCAGCTGGAGCACGCTCTGCGGCTGCTGATTTGCCTGAGCCAGCATTGCCTGAGCAGACTGGGTCAGAACGTTCATCTTGGTGTACTCCATCATCATCTTCGCCATATCGGTGTCGCGGATACGGCTGTTTGCCGATTGCAGGTTCTCCGATGTGGTGTCGAGGTTGTTGATGGTGTATTCCAGACGGTTCTGGGTAGCACCAAGGGTTGCACGCTGTTCAGAAACCTTGTCGATCGCATCGCGAACAACATCGATTGCCGCCTGCGCGCCCTTCAGGGTGGAAATATCCACACCAGCGATGCCCAGACCAGTCGAGCTCATATCGCTGACGCCAACCTTCAACTGGTTGAAGCTGTGTGCAGTATCACCAATCTGGAGGGTCAAACCGCCAGCCGAGCTGCCGTCGCCCTTGAAGATATCAATACCAGTTTTTCCAGCGTTCATTACGCAGTTGATGCCATTGTTCTGCAACTGAGATACAACACGCTCGATTGCGTCCTGAGCGGTTGCCTGACCATTCTGGGTATAGATCGCAGTGTAACCAGAGTCCGCAGCCTGGCCGTCCTTCACGAACTGGAACTTCTGGCCATCAATCTCCAGATAGTTCTTCTTGGATGGGTCGGTAACGGCTGCCAAACTAACAGCAAATTTATCATCCACACCAGCAGTATAGGTTGTACCAACGGTTACCTTTGATGTATCGGTTACTGCATTTCCATTGATGGTTTGGGAAATATCAGTGATCCGCATCGAGGTTGCGCCCTCTTCTTTGGCATCGATCTTGATGGTACCCGCACCAACAGTAACGGTATAATCATCAAAATCCTTGTTTGCCTTGAACGCATCTTCAATTGCTTTTTGCAGCTCAGTACCATCGGTTACGCTAACCGTAAAGCTGTTGTTGCTGCCATCTGCTGTCATATACTTGATGGTGACAGAAGTTTTATCCGCCGAGGTCGGAGTTGTGGCATCAAACTTTGTGCCATCATGCGTCATTTTTGTACCGGTAGTCACAGTAACAGCGCTCAGTGCAGCGCCGCCAAAGCCAGTCTTAACGTTGTTAACGCCCTCGCCAACTGCCATGGAGCCGTCCAGCAGCTTGATGCCGTTGAAGTTGGTGGACTGGGAGATACGGTCGATTTCTTCCTGGAGTTTGTCAACCTCTGCCTGCAAGGACTCACGGTTGATATCCTCGTTGATGCCGTTTGCCGAACGGGTTGCCAGCTCGGTCATACGGTTGAGCATGTTGTGAACCTCAGTCAGAGCACCTTCAGCGGTCTGTACAACAGAAATACCATCCTGTGCGTTCAGCGAAGCGGTATCCAGACCCTTGATCTGTGCTTTCATCTTTTCGGAGATCGCCAGACCGGAAGCGTCATCGCCTGCACGGTTGATGCGGTAACCAGAGGACAGCTTTTCCAGCGCCTTAGAAACCTGAGAGTTGTTCATACCCAGCTGACGCTGAGAGTTGACTGCCATAATGTTGCTTCTTACTACCATTCCCATGATAGAACCTCCTTGTAAGTTGCGGGCGTATCCCTTCCGCCCGTTTTTTTTATTTTCTAAGCCCTGCGCACACCGCGCGCCAATGTGCGCAGGAACCTAAAAACAATGGATGGACATAAATAGGGGGTGTCAAAAGGTATACCTTTTGACACCCCAAAATCTGGCGGAAGGTTATTCATTTTTTAAGGAATATTCGAGGTTTTCACGGATATTTATACACTTTTTGGCATAAAAAAAGGGCTGACAGAAATTATACTTTCCGTCAGCCCTTCTGGCTTCTATCTCTTATATTCGCACGCTTTAGAAAAAACTAAAGCGTCTACAAAAAATTTTTTGTAGGTTACTTTTAATAATGTATCGCTCGCAACAGATGGCGCCACCGTGCAATAAGGAAGCCGGCGACCAAAAGAAAATTTATTCGGATTTTCGCCAATTTTTATCGGGAAAGCTATTGACATATTACACCGATGTGATAT
>CAJUJI010000214.1 GCA_910586875.1 uncultured Anaerotruncus sp.
GTAGCGACCAGGGGCGCTGCCCCTGGACCCTGCGGCCTTTTAAAAAAGGCCGGCGAAAACTTTAGTGTGTTATTATAGCTGGGTTGGGAAAAGGCTGGTGAAAATCTTGGCTTACTGCTGCGGATCAATCCATATAAATTTATTATAACAGATGCACAGGAATTGTAAAGAGAAAAGCTGAATGCCTTTCCACTAAAATTTTACAAAATGTTGAAAAATCACGCTTTGTTTGTGTTATAATAACTTCTATAGATTTAACAGCAAACGACAGGAGTGAATGCTATGAAGGATTCGGTTGAAATTCTATGTATTGGAACGGAGATTTTGCTGGGGAATATTGTAAATACCAATTCCCAGACCATCTCCCGCGGGCTGGCAGACATCGGAATGGATCTATACCATCACACGGTGGTAGGGGACAATCCCCAGCGGCTCAAGGAAGCATTGGAAACCGCATTTTCCCGCAATAATATTGTCATTACCACCGGCGGCTTAGGGCCAACCTATGACGATCTGACCAAGGAGACGATTGCGAATTACTTCGGCTTAGAGTTGGAAATGTACGAGCCTGCGCGCGAATGGATCATCTCATTTATTGAGCGCAGTCACCGCACCCTGACCGAAAACAGCTTGAAACAGGCGATGATGCCGCAGGGCTGTATTGTCATGGAGAATCATAACGGTACTGCTCCGGGGGCGATTATCGAGGGCGATGGTAGAATTGCGATTATGCTGCCTGGCCCGCCCAAGGAGATGGCGCCGATGTTCCGGGACCAGGTCATTCCTTATCTGGAAAAGCGTTCCGGTCGGGTGCTGCGTTCCCACTGTATCCACTTTTTTGGTATTGGGGAAAGCGCGTTGGAGTACCAGCTACATGAGCAGATGGAGCAGATGACCAATCCAACCCTGGCGCCTTATGCAAAAGAGGGGGAAGTGATGCTGCGTGTGACCGCATCGGCCACAGATGAACAGCAAGCGGAAGAGTTGATGCAGCCGGTCATCAAGCAGCTATATCAGCAATATAAGGATTATATTTATGGTATGGATGTCGGAGATCTGCAAACGGCCGTAGTTCGGATGGCGGCACAAAAGGGGCTGACACTGGCGACCGCGGAAAGCTGCACAGGTGGTTATGTTGCCAAACGCATTACCGATGTAGCAGGTAGCTCGGTGATGTTCCATTGTGGCATTGTGAGCTATGCCAACGAGGTCAAGGAGCGGGTGCTGGGGGTCCGGCATGAGACATTGGAGCAATATGGTGCTGTTTCCGAGCAGACCGCACAGGAGATGGCACGCGGGGTGCGGCGGGTTTCCGGCGCAGAGATTGGCATTTCAGTGACCGGTATTGCCGGCCCGGATGGCGGTACCCCTGAAAAACCGGTTGGGCTGGTCTACATCGGGGTAAACAGCGATTGGCACAGCGAGGTGTTGAAGCTGAACCTGGCGCGTAACTTCCAAAACGAGCGGGAGAATGTGCGCTACCTAGCTTCTTCTAATGCACTTTCGCTCGCGCTGAAAACCATTCTAGCAAAGAAATGAGCCAGAAGGTGATCCATACCATCGCACCGGTTTATGACAGCAATTCCCGCGTGTTGCTGCTGGGTACAATTCCCTCTCCGAAATCACGGGAAACCGGCTTTTATTACGGACATCCGCAGAACCGCTTTTGGAAGGTGCTGGCTGCGGTATTCGATGAGGAGATACCCGACACGATCTTAAAAAAGCAGCAGCTATTAAAACAGCATCGGGTTGCACTTTGGGATGTGCTGCACGCCTGCTCGATTGCAGGCGCAGAGGATGCGTCCATTCGGGAGCCGGAGCCAAATGACCTGCGGCCTCTGTTAAAAGCCGCACCGATTCAGGCGGTGTTCTGCACCGGTCAAAGGGCGGCGGCGCTTTACCAAAAGCATCTGTTGCCACAAACCCATATTCCGGCCGTTGCGTTGCCTTCCACCAGCCCCGCAAACTGTGCGAAAAGTCTGGAACAGCTAATCAAAGCTTATCAACAAATTTTGCCATATTTGGAGGAGAGAGCATGAATATGCAAAAAATTGCCAGCTTCACTGTGGACCACACCAAGCTTAAACCAGGGATGTATACCTCCCGCGTGGATGGGGACGTTGTTACTTATGACCTGCGGATGCGCCGTCCAAACTGCGGCGATTATCTTTCCAATGGGGTGCTGCATACCTTTGAGCATCTGTTTGCAACCTATGTGCGCAACACCGAATATTCCGACCGCATTCTCTATGTGGGGCCGATGGGCTGCCGGACGGGTTTCTATTTGGTGGTACGGGATACCATTTCTCCTACCCAGGCAATCGAGCTGATGCGTAAAACCTGTGCATTCATCGCGGCGTTTGAAGGGGAGATCCCAGGGGCGACCGAGGTGGAGTGCGGCAATTATCGGGAACAGGATTTAGCGGGCGCTCGTATAGAAGCCGCACGCTATGGAGAGGTGCTGCGCGGTTGGACCCCTGCACAGCTTACATATGAAGCATGACCCGCGCGGAATTTATCCAGCTTTGTCTGAGTTTTGCGGGTGTCTATGAAGATTATCCGTTTCATGATCCGAACTGGACGGTTATGCGGCATCACGGCACCACCCGTAGCTTTGCGCTGGTTTACGAGCGGGAGGGCAAGCTGTGGGCAAATTTGAAATGCGAGCCGATGCAGGCCGAATTTTGGCGCAAGGTCTATACACAGGTGCAGCCGGGCTACCATATGAACAAAACCCATTGGAACACGATTTTACTGGATGGGAGCTTGCCGGAGGAAGTGTTGGAGGAGATGCTCCGGCACAGCTATGACCTGACAAAGCCGAAATCCAAAGCGCCAAAAAAGAAACGCCCAACCTAGCTTTGTGTTCCCGTTACGATTATGCAAATGTCAGCTTAGCACAACAGAGGTGAAGCGCAAAAATGATCTGGCTGAATCCAAATGATGATAAAAGCCAAGAATATGTGGAATTAAGGTTAAACGCGCCGAAAACCGAAAAAATATGTCTGGAATTTAACCCGCTCAGAGTGTCTAGTGACCCTACCTGGAATCCAATATGGGAGGAGTGGCACTGCTATTATTGTAGTTGAGGGTAATTTATAAATCTTCATCGGGAACACAAAAGCGAATGGGGAGAAAAGAAATGAAAAGAGCGGATTGCCTTTGCAATCCGCTCTTTTCGATATGTGTGGGTGGAAGATAGATGTAAGCAAAAT
>CAJUJI010000215.1 GCA_910586875.1 uncultured Anaerotruncus sp.
AACAATAACCAGCATAATCGAATAATCACGAAAATAATAAAATAAAAAAGCGTCCGAAAAAGCACAGCTTTTTCGGACGCTTTTTTGTTATGCTCAACCACCCTTGCGCAGTCTGCCCAACAGCGAAAACAGCAGAAAGGCGCAAACATTTGCAAGCACGATAGACGCACCCGCTGGTGTAGAAAACAGGAAGGAGACCACCATACCACCCCAAAAGCAGCAGACCGAAACAGCTGCGGAGACCACAATCACGCCGCGAAAGCTGCGGCAAAGCCGCATAGAGGTGAGCGCCGGAAAAATCACCAGGCTGGAAATGAGCATTGCGCCCATAATCCGCATTCCGACCACAATTGTTACCGCGGTCAAAAAGGCCAGCAGCAGGTTATAAAACCCTGCATTGGTGCCTGTGGCGCGGGCAAACGCCTCATCAAAGGTAATGGCAAAAATTTTGTTATAAAACAAGACGAATAACAGCAGCACAACCGCTGACAATACCACCGAGAGCACTACGTCTGCGCGGTTCATCGCAAGGATGCTGCCAAACATGTATCCATAAACATCGGTGTTCATGCCGGAGGTCAGCGAGGTCACCACCACGCCGACTGCCAGCGCAAAGGAGGAAATCAACCCGATTGCCGCATCTCCCTTGATCTTGCTGTTTTCGCTCAGCCGCAATAGCAGAAAGGCCGCACCCACCACCACCGGCACTGCGACTGCAAGCGGCGCTAGTCCCAACGCCATTGCAATTGAAAGCGCTCCAAAACCAACATGCGACAGCCCATCCCCAATCATCGAATAGCGCTTGAGTACCAGGCTTACCCCCAACAGCGCAGCGCACAATGCAACCAATGTCCCCACCACCATTGCGCGGCTAATAAAGCCATAGGAAAACAGATTCACCAGCAGGTCAGCCATGATGCCCACCTCCCAAAAACTTCTGGCACAGCGCGCTTTTTTGATATTCCTCCGAGCTGCCGTAAAACAGCACATGGGTGCTCATATGCAGAATTTTGCCCGCATTGTGCATCGCACAGTTGATGTCATGCGACACCATAATAATGGTAACCCCTTCTTGGTTGAGCTGGCGAATCAGCGCATATAGCTCGGCGGTTACCACTGGGTCCAAGCCGGTAACCGGCTCATCCAGCAGCAGCAGCTTTTCGGTGGCGCAGAGCGCCCGCGCCAGCAGTACCCGCTGCTGTTGGCCGCCGGAAAGCTCCCGATAGGAACGGCGGCGCAGCCCGGCAATCGACAGGCGCTCGATATTGGCATCTGCTATACGGCGTTCAGCAGCGGAATAAAACGGCCGCAGCCCCCGCCGGTTCAGGCAACCGGAAAGTACCACCTCATAAACCGAGGCGGGAAAGTCTTTTTGTACAATCGTCTGCTGTGGTAGGTAACCGATCATATTCTGGCGCAGACCGTCGCCATAGGTGATGGAGCCGCTGCGTGCGCACAGCAGCCCCAACAGCCCCTTGAGCAGCGTAGTTTTCCCTGAGCCGTTCTCCCCCACAATGCAAACATAATCCCCCGCTTCAATCGCAAAGCTGACCTGTTCTACCGCCAGTTGGTTTTCATATCCCATTGTCAAATTTTCACAGCGTATCAGCGCCATCATTCAGCCCCTCTTTTAAATGTTCCAGGTTTTTTTGCATCAGCGAAAGATAGGTCTCTCCGCGCGCTAGCTCCGCCTTGGAAAGGTTGTGGCAGGAATGCAGCAGCCGCATCCTTGCACCGGTTTCTTCCGAAAGGGTGCGCGCAATTTTCGGCTCGCTCAACTCCTCATAATACACGACCGGAATCTGCTTTTCCCGCATCTGATCGACCATCTGCACCATCACGCCAACACTGGGCTCGGTTTCGCTGGAACAGGAGTCAAATGCAGCGGTGTATACCAGCCCATATCGTTTGGCAAAATAGTGCAATGCAAACCGTCCGCCAAAGTAAATCTCCCTGCGCGCGCCCTGCTCCACCGTCTGAATAAACGCATCATCCAGCGCTTGCAGCTGCGCCAGATAGGTTTCTGCGTTTGCGCGGTATTCCTTTTCGTGCGCAGGGTCCGCTGCACATAAGCTCTCCAAAATATTCTGCACCATAACAATCGCATTGGCCGGACTTGTCCAGATGTGCGGGTCATAGTTGCCATGACCGTCATGGTCGTGGTGGTCCGCATGGCCACTGGAATCCTCCTCATCCAGCGTGATGCCGCTGGACACGTCCAGCACCAACGGCGCACCATCCAGCCCATCTAGCAAGCGCTGCGCCCACGGCTCCATAAATTGTCCGGTATACAAAAAAAGATCCGCTTGATTGATGTGTAAAATATCCGCCGGAGTCGGCTCATAGGAATGGCTTTCGACCCCCGGCGTGAGCAGCAGCCGCACCTGAGCGTGCTCCCCTGCAAGCTGTCGCGCAAAGTCGTACTGCGGAAACAGCGTCGCAACAATTTGCAGCTTGTCCGGCTGCTGTGGCTGGGCCATGGCACAACCACACAGCAAAAGCAGCAGGCAGCCCAGCAATATTCCCGCGCGCCTCATGCCCGTCCCCTTGCAGCACAGTCTGCACATAACCCATACAGCACCGTTTTGGTGTGGTCGATGGTAAAGCTGTGGTGCGCCAGCACATGCTCTGACACCTGCTCTAAATAGTTGCATTCCACATGGATTAGCCGGCCGCAGCTGGTACATTTTAAGTGGAAATGCTCGTGGCAGCTGCTCTGCTCTCCAGCATATTGATAACAGGCACCCGCACCTTCCTCAATATAATATTTGCGCACCTTGCCCGCCTGCACCAGCTTTTCCAAATAACGGTAGACGGTTGAGCGTCCCACCTGCTGCTGTTGCGCGCGCAGGCAATCTACAATTCTGTCCACCGAAAAATGTTCCTCCTGGTGCGCCAGCAAAAGCTGCAAAATCTGTTCTCTTTGGCGGGTTTTATAGCCGCTTTCCATTTGTTGCCCGCTCCTTCTCTAATTTGAATTTGATTTTCAATTTCATAATTTTACCGGATTCACCTGCTTTTGTCAAGTGAAAAAACTGTCTGTGCTACTTACAGACTTTCCCTGATTTTCCGTGCATAGTTTGCCTTCTCCCGCTCAGAATAAAGCTATTGCACAGCTCAATCGCGTTGGATTTCTCATCCAATTGTTAAAATGCACAAAAATAAGGTTTTACAATCATGAAATATAGATT
>CAJUJI010000216.1 GCA_910586875.1 uncultured Anaerotruncus sp.
TGGTTACGCCAAACGAATCCATCGAGCCGGATGCGGAGGATTCCGCAGCAGAACCCCAGGAACCGGCAGAGACACCGGCTGCGGAGCAGGACACCCCCTCGGAGGAGGAATCGGAAGCATCCCTTCCACGAGAAATCAGCCAGCAAACCAGAGGAGGAGCAAGCTTCCGGCCTGGACCCGCCGGAGGGCTTCGCGTTTGCGGCCCAGCTGGAGGGCGGCACGGCGTCTGGTATGCGCCGCGCCCGTGCTGCCAATGGCAGCACCACTATCTATATGCAGACCGACAGCTCGATTCAGCATGTGTATCCGTTTAACAACGGCAATTTGCAGCCCGCCTACATTTTCTCCACCGCGGACGGGCAGGCGGCTTTCTGCATCGAGCCTGCGCGCTGGAACAGCGTCAACGGGGATTTGGCCACCGGCTCGCAGAGCTTCGGGAGCCTCTCCCAAAGCCAGCAGAGCAAAATCGCCCGCGCGATTGCCGCGGCGGGCAACAACACCAGCAATCACGCCTATTACGTGGCGTGTCAGGCCATCATCTGGGAGATTGCCTACGGCCAAAGCCATGGCAGCGGCAGCGTGTACCAGGCGGTTATCGCAGCCAATTCCGCAAAGCTCTCCGCGCCGTACCAGGACATCCTGGGCCGGATGCAGCAGGGCGGCGAGCACCCCAGCTTTATGTCCCCCGACCCGCAGAATCCCACCATCCACGAGATGGAGGAGAATGCGGACGGTTCCTACAGCATCGAGCTTACCAACAGCAATCCTGCGGTTACGCTGAACGCAGGCGACTTCAAATCCCGTGCGCCGCTCTCGTTCAGCGTATCCGGCAACAAGCTCAAGGTCACCTCGCCTTCTGCGCCGGACGCGGATTCCTATGTTGAGTGGCACAGCAACGAGCAGTCCGGCTCCGGCCTCATCTTTTGGTCAAGCAACCGACAGGCGAAGGCGACGCTGGTGGGCGACGCCATCCCTGGGGACGGATATATGGCGTTCGCGGAAACCTTTAACCCGCCCTTAGATGCGGGCGCGGATGCGCCACCCGCCGCCAAGGAGCCAGGACTGGGCTACCTCACCATTTACAAATATGACGGCAAGACCAACCTGCCGCTGGCAGGCGCAATCTTCAAAATTGAATCGCCGGACTATCTCAACGATGCCTGGGAGATTCCATACGGCGGCAAAACGGTGGTGATTCCCATCCCCGACGGGCAGGACAGTGTGGAGGTCACCGTCACCGAAACCCGTGCGCCGGACGGGTATGTCCTGGACAGCGCCCCAAAAACGGTTACGGTTCACAAGGACAACCAGGTGAATATTGCAGAGGTCAGCTTTGTAAATATGCCAAAGGAATGCTCTTTAAAAATCGTCAAGCATGAAACCGGAGATTCCTCGGTCAAGCTGCCTGGCGCGCGTTTTCGTATCCGGTATGCGGATGTGAATGTTTCGGCGCAGGTTTGGACCGAAACCACCAACGCAAACGGTGAAATCCAAATAAATCTTCCGGAACCTGGCACGCTGGTGGTTGAGGAATTGGAAGCCCCCGCGGGCTATGTCATCGGCTCGATTGCCAGCCACACGGTCACGGTCGCGCGCGGCGAAAACAAGACGGTGGAAATCGGTAACGACAAGAAGGCGCAGCTCATCGTCACCAAAAAGGACAATCAGACCGGACAGGTGTTGGCGGGCGCGACCATCCAGGCGACGCTGCTGCGCTCGAACACCCCGCCGCACGAGGCGGGCCAGGTGTTCACCGATACCACCGGCGCGGACGGGCGTGCGATTTTCTCCGACCTCATTCCAGGCGAGTACAGAGTGGAAGAAGCAGCCCCGCCGCAGTATTATGTGGGGACCAACGCCGTCCACAACGTTAACATTCCCGAGGGCAACAGCGAGACGGTCTCGGTAGAGTTCCGCAACGAGCCTTGGACGGGACTGACCATCAAAAAGGTGGACGCCACCACCGACAAAGGGCTGCAAGGCGCGATTTTTAAGCTCTACAAGGGCAGCCATGAGGACAGTAAAGCCTACCTGGGCGACTGGGAATCGAACGAAAACGGGACGGTTACCATCCAGAACCTCAGCCCAGGCTATTACACGATTGTCGAGGCGCAGGCCCCGTATGGCTACCTCTTGGACGAGGAGCATCATGTGCAGACGATCGAGGTGAAGCCGGACGCGGTCGAGCGGAACATGACGGTGATCTTCCGCAACCTGCCGAAGCCGAAAATCCGCATCGAGAAGATTGACGCGAAAACCGGCATCCGCTTGCCTGGCGCGGTGTTCCATCTCAGCAAAAAGGACAGCATTGAATACGAGGAGATTACCACCGGCGCGGACGGTACGGTGCTGGTGGAAAATCTGGAAAACGAGTGGTATACCATCGCCGAAATCAAGGCCCCGAACGGGTATGTGCTGGACAGCACTCCGAAAAATGTGCAGGCGGTCCCTGGCAAGACGGTGCCGGTTATTTTCAGGGACGACCAGCAGCCGGATTTGCTTCTGCGCAAGCTGGATGAACAGGATCACAAAGGCATCGGCGGGGCGGTGTTCCGCATTACCAAGGATGGCGCGAAGGAATTTATAGATGTCACGACTGGCGCGGATGGAACGTTTCTGGTGAAGGATTTGGAACCAGGGTGGTACATCGTGACCGAAATCCAGGCTCCGGAAGGGTATCTGCTGGACAGCAGCCCGCATTATATCGAGCTTAAGGGCGGGCAGGACAGTGAGCTGACGGTTACGAATCAGCATAAACCCAGCTTAAAAATTGTTAAGTATGATGAAACCACCAAACAGCCGCTGCAATTTGCAAAATTCCGCATCAGCATCAAAAACGGGAAGATTTTGGGAGAATACACGACCGACGCAAACGGAGAAATTCTGCTGGAGGAAATCGACCCGCAGTTGTATGTGATTCAGGAGCTTGCCGCCCCGAACGGCTGCATCCTCATGGATGGTAGCAAGGAGGCGCTGGTGGAGTGGGGCAAAACCACCATTGTAGAGTTTTATAACCAGCCGAAAAATCCGCTGCTCATCAAGAAGGTGGACACCAAAACCGGCGAGCCGCTGGAAAAGGTGAAGTTTTTGGTGACGAAGGTGAACGGCGAGTTTGTGGGCGAATATGAAACCGGACGCAACGGCTTCATTACCGTCACCAACCTCGAGCCAGGGTTTTACACGGTCA
>CAJUJI010000217.1 GCA_910586875.1 uncultured Anaerotruncus sp.
AATACGACGACATCTATTTGATGCCTAAAATCATTGCAAACGCAAAAAAGATCGCATATCACGGCCTGTCTAAATACCATTTTGACCGGCATGGAAATAACAATTCCGCCTGGACACAGAACCACCAGCTGCTGGATGCAGAAACCTTGCAGGAATATTTGGATGTGTACCAGGAGCGCGCAAGCTGGTTATCCGAACGCTTTCCGGACAGCGCAGACAAATGGCGGTATTTTACCTGGTCGTTCATGCTGTCGATGGTGGAGAAGGTCACTCGGCTGCAATTAACCGATTGCTATGAAATTCGAGAGCATTTAATTGCACAGCTAAATGCAAATTATCAGATGTTTTATGGATGTCCTTGGATACTGGAAACAGAAAAAGAGTGGATGAAACGGTATCTTTCATCGTCAGAAAATTAGTTGAGGAGGGACTTTAATGAGCTTTCAGGAAGAGCTGAAAAAAATAGAGGATCGATACTACAAAAAGGAATGGAAACAAGCGCGTCAGGAATTAAAAGAAAGGTTACTTTCTCGGCCTATAGTCTTATATGGGTTGGGATTTTTTGGTGGCGTAATTGTCAAAAATTTTGCCAATGAGGGCATATCTGTGCAGTGTTTTTGTGACAGCAAAAAGCACGGTATTGACGCTGAAACAGGTTTGAAAATTCTTTCTCCGCAGGAATTAACAGAGCAATATTCAGACGCTAATATTGTAATTTCTGTTGCAAATCCATCTACAGAAAAATCGGTTTATCATACGGTTTTATCCTTGGGATTTGGGAAAAAACAGATTTTTTCTTTTCAAGACGCGTATCAATTTATGCGCAAATCCAGGGTGGAGCAGGTCTCATTAACGCTTGAAGAATTGCGTGAATATTTAGATGGATATGCGCGAAGCTATGATAGCTTTGCGGATGAAAATTCGCGTAAAGTTATACTTGAAACGATCAATAATTATCTATTTCATCAGCTATTTACATATGAGCCGCCGCAGAATTCCTATTTTCCAGAGGCGTTTACCCTCTGTGAAAATGAAATTTTTATAGACGGAGGACTCTATACCGGCGACACAACCGAAAAATTTATAGAACGTATGGGCGGGAAATATGCGCGCATTATAGGGTTCGATATTGATGAGAAAAATCTTGCGGTTGCGCGGGAGAATTTAAAAGCAAAGCCAGGAGTCGAAATTATTCCAAAAGGCTTATGGAACTGCACAGCTGTGATGGATGCAGAATTGGGGATTATGGCCGGCAGCAATGTGAAAGAAGGGGCCTCTGCACAGGTAGAACTAACGGATTTGGATTCGTTTTTCTCACAGCTTCCAAAGGAGGATTATCCGACCTTTATCAAATTAGATGTAGAGGGATCGGAAAAACAAGCGCTGCTTGGGGCAGAGAAAATAATTCGGGAAGCATCTCCAAAGCTCGCGGTTTGCGCCTATCATAAACCGGAGGATCTTTATGTTCTCCCTGAACTAATTAAGCAGCTGAATCCACAATATCAATTTTTTTTAAAGCATTATTCTCCCTATATTTGGGATACCGTTTTATATGCTTACCGAGAGGAGAATTAACATGTCTGAACCTTTGATTTTGCGGCGTCTTGCGATCATTCCAACCTTGGTTTGCACGCTGAATTGCAAGCTGTGCAGCAATTATATCCCGCTGTTTAAAGGGCACGTAAAGCATGTTCCAGTGGAGGAAATTATTCAGGATATCGACAAAATATTTGAGTTGGTGGACTATACCGAATGGCTGCAATTCGTAGGCGGCGAGCTGTTTATGCGCAAGGATTTGTGGCAGATTTATGAGCATTCTTTCAACTATAAAGATCGCTTTGATAAGCTGATTTTGATTACCAATGCGACCGTTTTGCCCTGTGAAAAGGATATTGAAGTATTGAAAAAATACGGCGATCATTTGCAAATTCAGATCAGCGATTATGGAAAATATTCCTATCAATTGGAGGAGATGGTACAGCTTTTCCAAACGGAACAGATCCCCTATCTGATCAAAAGATATCACGGGGATATGCAGCATTATGGAGGCTGGGTTGACAATACACATTTTGAAGACAGGGGAAAATCAGAGGCAGAAATCATAGAGCAGCATAAAAATTGCGGTCAGGTAAAAATGCGCAACTTCCATCTTTATCGGGGAAAATTTCAAGGATGTGCAAGGTCACTTTTGGCGACCGAGCTCGGCCGGATTACGCCCGCAGAACGGGATTATGTGGATCTATATGACGGTACAAAAACCAATGAAGAAAAAAGAGAAATTATCCGCCATTTTAATGATCTACCGCGTGTTTCATGCAGAAGCTGTGTGAGCTTTTTAGAAACAACCGTTAGATATCATGCAGCGGAGCAGGTGTAATTATGGATAAAATAGGGATTTTTATTTCGGCTTACAATGCGGAAAAAACGCTGGTTAAAACCTTAGAAAGTGTTTTGACTCAGACCTATCAAAATTTTGAAATTTATCTTGCTGACAATGGTTCAACCGATAAAACATTTGAAATTGTAAAGGACTATTCCAGGCGTTTTGATTCGATCGTTTGTTACCGACATCAAAAAAATCAAACAGGCTCTTTTATGAGTACGCTTTATGGTCTTTGTAACAAAGAAAACTATGATGTTACGCTGTATTATAAATATGATGAAGCGGGTCACGAGACTCCAATCATACGAAAATGTGCGGATTGGCTATGTTTTATTGACAGTGACGATACCCTTCAGCCGACCTATTTGGAGGATTTACTGCATTTTGCAAAAGAAAATCAGCTGGATATGGCGATGTGCGGATGGGATTTTGTGCGTCCCAATAGAGTGGACCATAGAGTTTCTGAAAAAGACGAGGTTATTTATCATCAAGATTTTGCTGCCAAATTGCCCGATTATGATAAATTTATGGGGCCGATTTGGAATAAATTATTCCGTTATGAATCCCTAATTAGAAATCTTCCCTATTATGAAGATAAGTTTTCGCGTCTTTTCAAGGATGGCGTATATTTTTATGGCGCGGATACTGCGTTTAACTATTTTTATCTGGGAAACGCGTTAGATAAATTTGGAATATTGGCAAAATCCCTGTATTGTTATCAGATTTCTGAGGAAAGTGTATCGCGCAAGCATTTCCATCCAATGCGCATTATTGCAG
>CAJUJI010000218.1 GCA_910586875.1 uncultured Anaerotruncus sp.
GATGCGTTGCGCTCGGTGCTGGAGATCGTGTACGAGCGGTATGGGCTGGGCCAGCCGGAGCTGTTCTTGCTGCTGGACCAGGACGACCGGCTGCTTCTGTTTTGCGATGCGCTGGTGGATTCGCTGGACGAATTGATTGAGTGAGGAGGCGTAAAGATGCGAAAACAGACTGTTTTTGTTTTGGTGTTGTGCTTATGTTTATCGGCTGCAATACCAGTTTGCGCTGCTGAAGCTGGCAGCAATATCACGGTTTGGGACAGTGTCGCGCAAGCGGATGAAAATACGGACGCAGCCGCGGCCTACTATCCAAGCGAGGTGGAAACCGTAACCGAGCTCGGAAAAACACTCATCCGCAAAACCTTCGAGGTGCCGTCCGGCGCCTCCCCGCAGGCGCTTGTGGAGAGCACTTTGCAGCGGGATGGGGTGCGCTATGCCATCCGCGATATCACAAAAAAGGAGCTGGAGCCGGTGCCGGAAACGCGACCGGTGAGCAAAACGGTTTCTTTGGAGGTGCAGACGGAAAACGAGGAGGAGATCTGCGGCAAGCTCTCCTCCACTTTGGAATACAACGAGGGCGGCTTTACCGGCATCCTCGCTTTGGATGAGGATTCTGTCACCACGCAGGCGACCGAATCCGAGGGGTATGCCTATACGGTGCGGGACGTCCGGCAGCTGTTTGGCGTAAATCGCAACGACCCGTATTATCTCCCACAGACGGTGCGCAAGCATGGGGCGACGCTCCGGCTGGCAAACGTGGATTGGTCCCTGATGGGCGAACGGTATGATGTCAATAGCATCCCCGACCTTTACAACGCGGTTGCCACCTATACTGGAAAAGCCTATAGCAGCAAACCGACCGCGTTTGCAGTGAGCGCGACCTACACAGGAGAGGTGTCCCGCATGGTGCCTGGAAACCTGCAATATATGCTGCTTTATGAGCCGGTGGAAGCGCCTCTAAGCGAAGAACAGCTGGCAGCGGATGCAGCAAAAGCAAAGCGGGTAGCGCTTTTTGCGGCGGGTGGTTTTCTGCTGGTGGTGCTGGTTGGCGCGGGCTATTTTTTGCTGCTAGAGCTGCGCCGGAGAAAAAAGAAGGCGTCCGATTCGGACTTTGACGACTACGATTTTTTAGAGGCGGACCAGCCGGAGCGCCGGATGCGCGTGCCCGAGGCGATGCGCCAGATGGACCGCCCAGAAATGGAGGAGGATGCGGATGAATAAGCCAAAAGCGATGCAGCAGTGTTGGGCATGGTTGCTGCTGGGCCTGCCGGTGGCGGCACTGTTTTTGTATCTAGCGGTCTCCGGCGTGCAAAAGCAGCTGGTTACCGAGGCTGCCCCATCGACCGAGACCGAGGTCACGTTTGATATGGCGGTAAACAAAGCCTACACCGCGGAGGACGGCCTGATTGTAATCCAGCCGGAAAAGCAGACGGAGTTCTCTACTGTGAAATCTGATACAGTAGCATATCAGCCGGAACAGGTCTGGGAGAAGGACACTGCCTCCACCTACAACTACTTTACCCTGCCGGAAAAGGCAACACTTTCCAACGGGAGTCTGGGGCTTTTGCACATCCCGAAGCTGGCGCTTTCGGTGGATGTGTACGAGACGGACGACCAGATGGAGGACATGAGTCATGGGGTGGCGCATTTCAAGTCCACCAGCGTGTGGCAGGGCAACATTGGACTTTCCGGCCACAACATCAATTTTGACCTTACCGATGGGTATTTCAAGAACTTATTCCTGCTGAAGGAAGGGGATGAAATTTCCTATACCACCCAGCTTGGCAGCAGAACCTATCTGGTGGAAACGGTTGCGGAAATTTCCGACGAGGATTGGAGCTATCTGGAACGCACCGAGGATAACCGGCTCACGCTCATCACCTGCATCTCCGGTAAACCGGAGATGCGGCTCTGTGTGCAGGCGGTGGAGAAAAAATAGCCGGTAATTTTGTTGGGTTTGGTGAATGGACTTTGCAGGGCTGTCAGGGTATGCTTTGGGTAACCAAAACAGAAGGAGGCGGCAACATGAAAAAACGCGTAGCGAGCGCCCTCGCCCTATTATTACCGGCTATCCTGTGCATCCCCGCAACAGCGGCACAAATCCCAAACGGATACGCCTTCCAGGTGGAGATTGTCGGGAGCTATGTGCCGGAACACCCCCAAGCTACACTAGATGCGCCGACCGAAAAACAGCCCACGTTTAACTACACTCTAGAGAGCTTCGCAGAGGCATTCATCGCCGAAACCAACCGCATCCGAGAGGAGCACGGCCTGCCCGAATTTGAAGCGGACGCGCTGCTGACCGAAATGGCGCAGCAACGCATCGAAGAAAGCGACAGCATGAACCATCGGAGGCCGGACGGCAGCGACCCCACCGGCATCTTTGAGGAATACGGCTCAGCGTTGCGCTGCACGGGAGAAAACCTCATGGCAGCGGGGCCGTCGCCGGAAAACGCCGCCCGCGGCTTCATGAGCACCAGCCATCGCGAAAACATCCTGAATCCAAGGGCGGAATACATGGGCGTGGGCGTGAAATGGGTGGACACTGCGGTTGGGCCGCGCATCAGTGTCCTGCAACTCTTCGCCGCAGAAAAGTAACTAGATAACGAAACAGGCCCCCATTTTTTAAAATGGGGGCCTATCATCATGGATGGCTATTTGATTTCCGGCTCTAATGCTTCAAATTCTGGCGAATTGAAAAAGTCCATCAGCGTTATATCCAAGCCGTCGCATATTTTCTTAATCGTTAAAATTTTAGGGTCTTTGCTTTTGCCATACAAAATATTTTTAATAGAGGATGGCGGTACAGCGGATAGTGTTGCAAGTTTGTTGATTGTTATTTCATGCTCTGCGCACAAATGTAGAATTCTATCTCTGATTGCGGAAATCATTGACATTTTAATCGCGCTCCATCAAAAGTCTATATGGTTCAACTTCCAACGCATCTGCAATTTTGAAAATCATATCTAGGCTTGTTCCGACCCATGCAATTTCCGTTTTGCTGATCCTTGAACGCTCTATTCCTGCTTTTTCTGCAAGTTGTTCTTGTGTTAAACCTAATTTCTTACGATAATAGGCAATATTTAAACCTAAAGTACGATATCGTTCTTTGTATTTCTCGATGATACGGCATCACACCTATGTCC
>CAJUJI010000219.1 GCA_910586875.1 uncultured Anaerotruncus sp.
ATTTAGTATAAAGCAATTTACCGATTTTGTAAATCATATTTACTGGCTAATAGGGAATAGACAAGCGAACGCCCCCAGTTTGTGGAAAAATGGCTGGTAGAGATTTTCTTTTGCCCTACGCACTGCTGTGCTTGTAAATCCTGGCTATAAATTATATAATGTATTTTAGAAGCCGGAAAAAGGGGGATGGGGTTATGATACCAGTAACAGAGCGCCAACAAACTTCCCAAAGAGCGCTTCTGCGGCGCTGGTGGGTGCTTGCGTTACCATTGGCGGCATGGTTGCTCAGTGAGTTTGCGGCGCGAAATCCAATGTTGACCGAGCAATTTTATTCCAGCAGCATTTATCTTGTTTTGGCATATGTGTTGGGTGCGATTACCTCCTTGCTGCCGTTTTCGCTGATGGAGCTGGGAATTTGTACTGCGATCATCGTTATCCCCATTTTATTGGTTCAGATCCTCCGCAAAAAAATTTGCATTCCCTGGCAAAAGCTGCTGTTCTGGGCAATTCATGCAGGCTGCATTTTAACTTTGGTATTTGTGCTGATCTGCGGGCTGAATTACCATCGGCCGGAATTTGCAACCTTCAGCGGGCTAGAGGTACAGGAATCCTCTACAGAAGAGCTGGAAGCGCTTTGTATGGAGCTGGCAAAACAGGCAAACTTTTGGAGAGCGAAGCTAGGGCCGATGGAACAGGTAACACAGCTTCCGTTTTCTGACCGGTCGCTAATGGTGCTTGCAAAACAGTGCTTTGGCGAGCTGTCGGAGGATTATACGGTACTTCCCAAGCTGCCGATTACGCCAAAGCCCGTACTGAATTCTTGGTGGATGTCGGTTATTCAAATTACAGGTATTTTTTCCCCATGGACCTATGAGGCAAATGTAAATATTGCCGCACCGGATTATTCAATACCGGCAACCGCCTGCCATGAGCTGGCGCATACGCGCGGCTTTATGCGGGAGGATGAAGCAAACTTTATCGCTTATCTCGCTTGCCAAAAAAGTAAATCCAATCTCTTTCAATACAGTGGTGTAATGCTTGCGCTGGTGCACGCCAATAACCGGTTATACGACGCAGATTATGATGCCTTTTTGCGGGTATATGAGCAGATGTGCGAGGGGGTACGGCTTGACTTTTCCGATAACAACGCCTATTGGGCACAGTTTGAAGGGCCAATTGCAGAGGTTTCGGATGCAGTCAATGATACATACCTGAAAGTTAATCATCAAAACGATGGTGTGCAAAGCTATGGCCGGATGGTAGACCTGCTTTTAGCGGACTATCGGCAAAAGAATCGGTTGCAATCGGTCTGATCAGGTAAAAAAATACCAAGATTTAGGGGAATTTTCGACAAATCAGCTATTGATTCCAGCCTTTGGAAATGATATGATAGTAAAAATAACTTACCGGATTATAAAAGATAAGGAGGGCATATGCTGAATACAAACGCGAATGAGAAGTTCCTGGAAGAAGGACTAACCTTTGATGACGTATTGTTAATTCCTGCTAGGTCGGAGGTGCTGCCAGCGGATGTGGATATTTCCACCCAACTTGTGAAGGGGATTCGCTTAAACTCCCCGTTTTTGACCTCCGCAATGGATACCGTTACCGAATCCAAAATGGCAATTGCGATTGCGCGTGAAGGCGGTATTGGTATTATTCACAAGAACATGTCCATTGAACGGCAGGCGGATGAGGTAGACAAGGTGAAACGCTCGGAAAATGGCGTAATTGCGGACCCGTTTTTCCTTTCGCCAGAGCACTTTGTTTATGACGCTGACGAAATTATGGGCAAATATAAAATTTCCGGCGTGCCCATCTGTGAAAATGGCAGATTGGTTGGCATTCTGACCAATCGTGACCTTCGTTTTATGGATGATTATAACGGAAAAATTAAGGAGGTCATGACCAAAGACCATTTGGTCACAGCGCCGGTCGGAACCACCATGCGTGAAGCGCAAGAGATTTTGCGCAAGTACAAGATTGAAAAGCTGCCAATTGTAGACGAACAGTACCATCTGAAAGGGCTTATCACCATTAAAGATATCGAAAAGGCGGTACAGTATCCGAACTCTGCGCGTGATGCAGGCGGACGGCTGCTGGTGGGCGCTGCAATCGGCATCACACACGACTTTATGGAGCGCGCGGAAGAGCTGATCCATAAAGATGTTGATGTATTGGTGCTCGATTCGGCGCATGGGCACAATGTTATGATTTTAGACTGCCTGCACGCGATTAAAGCAAAATTCCCCAATATACCAATCATTGCTGGAAATGTTGCAACTGCACGCGCGACCGAGGATCTTATCAACGGCGGTGCGGACGCAGTGAAGGTCGGTATTGGACCTGGTTCCATCTGTACTACACGTGTTGTTGCTGGAATCGGTGTGCCGCAGTTGACCGCAGTTTATAATGCAGCAAGCGCTGCTGCAAAATACGGAATTCCGATTATCGCAGATGGCGGTATTAAATATTCCGGTGATGTTGTGAAGGCGCTTGCCGCTGGAGCTTCTACTGTTATGCTCGGTTCGCTGTTGGCTGGCTGTGCGGAGTCTCCAGGCGAGATTGAAATTTATCAGGGCCGTAATTTTAAGGTTTACCGCGGGATGGGCTCCCTTGCGGCGATGAGCGAAGGCTCGAGTGACCGTTATTTCCAGGACAATAAGAAAAAACTGGTTCCTGAAGGGGTAGAGGGCCGCGTTCCATACAAGGGGACTGTGGCGGATACCATCTTCCAGATGATCGGCGGATTGCGTGCAGGAATGGGATATACCGGCTGTGCGACCATTCCGGATTTGCATGAGAAAGCACAGTTCATCCGCATTACTGGTGCAGGATTGAAGGAAAGCCATCCCCATGATATCTACATTACCAAAGAAGCACCAAACTATTCCATGAACCCATAAACGTAAAAGGGCCCTCTGTATTGAGGGCTCTTTTTTTATACAGCTGCTTTGCGATTCAAGTAATTGATTGCTGGTGGTACAAAAATTTATTTGGAAAAATCGTTGCCAAATACGCGGATTTTTAATACAAAAATTTTCCATTCATACATAT
>CAJUJI010000220.1 GCA_910586875.1 uncultured Anaerotruncus sp.
AAAGGCGCTGCCTTTGGAATCCGCAGCCTTTGGAAAGGCTGGCGAAACTTTTGGTATAATTCGCCGCATAGCAGCGGCCCTTAGGTCGGAGTAAGGACTGGCGAAGCTTTTCGTATAATTCGCCGCATAGCAGCGGTTCTTAGACCGGAGTAAGGGCTGGCGAAGCTTTTCGCAGAATCCATCATGCAGGGGCAAAACAAATCAATCCGTCTCCAGCATAAATCCGTGCATGAAGCCGTCTAGCTCAATCGAACAGACATCGCCGCCCACAATCTTGTTTTTATAGATGATCAAATTCGCTCGGACATTCTCCGGCCGGTCCGGATAATTGTTGATAACATAAGTATACCGCTTACAACGTTTTCCCGCAAGCTTATTTAGGTCACAGCCCTGTGCTTTCTGAATTTCATTGTAATTGAGATACACCTCATCCATTTCGCGGGGGATCAGCACATCCAGTACTTCATCCGGCTCGGTCTCCACCTCCCAGCCGAACGATTCCAGAAATTTTACCCGTTGCTCATTGGTTTTCGCCTCAGCTTTATAAACCCGCAGCTCGCCGGACTGCACAGATGCACCTGCGCTTGTGGCAGCCTCTCCCTCCAGCTGAGACAGCGCAGATTTCGCCCACAGCCCGCCTGCGAATGCCAGCACCATCGCTGCGGCGGCAAACGCAATCTGCTTTTTGGTCACACGGAACGTAATCGTAAACATAAGCCTTCCCTCCTGTCCTAATTCATATGTACAGGAGCGACTGGATATACCTTTTAAACTTGTGCAGCAGGTGCAGAAAAATACCCGACAGAGCTTCCCCTGTCGGGTAGGATAGGTTTTACTTATTCCGCCTCTGCAAGCGCCTTCGCCTGCTCAATCACGCCCGCCTCGAGCTGTGACGGCAATAGCTCATAACGCTCAAAATTAAAGGTAAAGTAGCCTCTGCCTTGGGTGGTGGAACGCAGCATTGTTGCAAAATCGCCCATCTCGCTCATCGGGACCTCGCCTTCAACCATCTGTAAGCCATCATCCGACGGATTCATGCCCAACACACGGCCGCGGCGCTTGTTCAGCTCACTGATCATATCACCGGTATTGCCATCCGGCACATAGACCTTTAGGTTGCCAATCGGCTCCAGCAGCGCGGGAGACGCCTGCGGAATGCCCGCCTTATAAGCCAGCGACGCTGCCATCTTAAACGCCATTTCAGAGGAATCGACCGGATGGTAAGAGCCGTCCAGCAGAACCGCTTTTACGCCAACCATTGGATAGCCTGCCAATACACCCTTTTTGACGCAATCCTGCAAGCCCTTTTCAACCGCTGGGAAGAAGTTCTTTGGCACCGAACCACCAAACACATTCTCCTCAAACACCAGCTCGTCACCCTCGCAAGGCGAGAACTCAATCCACACGTCACCATATTGGCCATGGCCGCCCGACTGCTTCTTATGCTTGCCCTGCACCTTGACCGACTTGCGGATCGTTTCGCGATATGGAACACGCGGTTTATCCAGCGCGATATCTACGCCAAATTTCGATTTCAGCTTTGAAACAATCACATCCAAATGCTGCTCGCCCAAACCGGAAATCAGCTGCTGATGGGTTTCATTGTTCTGCTCGAAACGAATGGTTGGGTCCTCCTCCATCAGGCGCTGCATCCCTTGCGCAACCTTGCCCTCATCGCCCTTTTGCTTGACCTTGACCGCCATTGACAGACAAGCCTCTGGGAATTCCAGCCGCTCAAATGAAACAACTGTCTTTGGGTCACAAAGGGTGTCGCCTGTAACTGCCGAGCTCAATTTGGTCACCGCGCCGATATCGCCCGCCGTAATAAACGCTGTATCCTCCTGTTTCTTACCAATCATATAAATCAGCTTGCCCAAACGCTCCGGCTCACCGGTACGGGAGTTAACCGGTGCAAATTCGCCGGACAATTTGCCGGAGACCACCTTGAAATAAGAAAGCTTGCCAACAAACGGATCTGCAACCGTCTTAAAGATATAAGCTGCCAATGGCGCCTCGTCGGTGCAAGGGATCTCTACCAGCTCGCCTGCTGCATCGGTCGCCATCTCTGCGCCGGCCTCCCACGCGGAGGGCAGATGGTCTACCAACGAATCCAGCAGCATGTCAATGCCCTCCAACGTCGCCGCCGAGCCACACAGCACCGGTGTAATTGCACCGCTATGCACGCCCTGGTGGATGCCGCGAATAATCTCATCACGGGTGAACTGTTCACCAGAGAAATACTTCTCAAACAGCTCCTCATCCGTTTCAGCAACCGCCTCGCTGATCGCAGTTTTTAGCCCTTCCAGCCGATGCTCCATATCCGGCACCGCAACCTCGGTCGGCTCTCCCTTTGCATTATACTGATACGCTTTATTATCCACCAAATTTACATAGCACTGCACCCTGCCATTGTCCATGACCGGCGCCACCAGCGGACAAACCGACGGTCCAAACTCGGTTTTCAGCTCCTCAAGCACTTTATAAAAATCTGCGTGTTCAGCATCCATCTTATTCACAAAGAACATCTTGCATTTTCCCAGTTTTTCAGCCAGCTTGTACGCTTTATGCACACCAACCGTCGCACCAGAACGCGCAGACACACAAATCAGCACACTTTCCGCAGCACGCACACCCTCATAAAAACCTGCGGCAAAATCAAACAGTCCTGGGGTGTCGATGAGATTGATCTTCACGCTGCCCCAAGAGAATGGCGCAATCGCACTGGAAAGGGAAACGCCGCGTTTGATCTCCTCTGGATCAAAGTCACAAACGGTATTGCCATCTGGGGTTTTGCCCAATCTATCGGTTGCGCCAGCCTTATAGAGCAGCGCCTCCGCAAGAGAGGTTTTACCGCTGCCACCATGGCCGGCAATCGCAACATTCCTGATTTTACCCGCTAAATATTGTCTCATAAACTGCACTCCTTCTTGGCGCCTGCCTGGGGATGGCGCGCCAATCGTTTTTTCGTAACCCTGACCCCCTATCCAGCGGATTTGTAGTCAGAATTCATAGAGAACCTCCAAATGTCCCAATGACATTATATTGATATTATAC
>CAJUJI010000221.1 GCA_910586875.1 uncultured Anaerotruncus sp.
CCATGCGCATAGGCGGCCAGTCCGGCCTTTGCAAGGTGCAGCTTGCCGGTATCGTCGATCAGGCTGGGGTCAACATCGACGGCGACGATCTCTGAAAGAAACATCTCGTGGGTGCCCAGCGGTATGCGCTGCCTGACGCGGCATTCCACCGAAAGGGGGCTTTGCGCAAGCAGCGGCGCGGCCAGCTGTGAGGCGGGCTCGGCGGTCAGCCCGCAGGCAGCGAACTTATCCACCTCACGCCCGGAGCGCACCCCGCAAAAATCGGCGGCGCGCACCAGCGCAGCGGTGGTCAGATTGATGACAAACTCGCCTGATTGCGAGATGAGCGAATAGGAATAGCGCTCAGGGCGAACCGAAATATAGGTCATGGCCGGATGGGTGTTGACAATCCCTGTCCAGGCGACGGTAAAAACGTTCGGCTGCGCAAGCGTTCCGCAGGAGACGAGCGCGGGCGGCACAGGCGCAAGCAGCGCCGCCGGCTTCCAGACGAGCTTTGACACGAAAAAACCCCCTTATCGCGGTATTTAGTATAACATGTCCGGGCCGCCGGATGCAACCCCTTGAGCGCCGTTACACCAAATTTCACGGCAGGCGGGCCACAGCCGTCGTGCCACCCCAAATTTTGCGGCGGCGGCAGGAGGGCCGCAATCACCGCGCCCCCAATTTTGCAGCGGCCCGCCGTGCCGGATTTTGCTGCCGGAATGTTTACAGGATTGTGCTGGACAAGCAATCTGCAACGCGATATAATAAAACGAAAGAGGAAGGGGGCTACGGGATGAAACAGGCGCTGGTCATTTTGGTGCTGTTGCTGCTGCTCGGCTGCCAGCTGGGGACAGCGGGGCAGAGTAGCTCACAGGGCAAGGGGGACATGCTGCCGGAGCTGACCGAGGTGGTGCAGCTGGATGAGCAGCTTTTGCAGGACTACGTGCGGGTTTACGAGGACCATTGCGGCGGCAGGCCGTTTAGCGCCGGCAAGCGGATTTCAAATGAGCAGATGGGCTATTTTCTGTTCGGCTGGCTGGAGAAGAACGGCGGCCTGGAGCGGTACGCGGTTTATGATGGACAGCGTCCAGCCTACTATTCCTTCCCGCTGCGGGAGGCCGCAGAGCTGGCGCAGGCATTTTTTGGAAGGCTGGACGGCGAGGGGGTCCCCGAAGGTCTGGTACAGGTTGGGCTGGACGAGCTCAAGGGCGGGGGCAACACGCAGGTAGAGCTGAGCGCCAAAAGCGGGGAATGGCTGCCAAACGGCAACTACCGCCTGACGGTGGAACGCTCGGTAACGGGAAGAAGCTGGCGCTCTGCGGAATATGTATTTGCGCCGGTGCTGCTGGAACAGGAGCCGGGCGGAATGCTGGGCACGGTGTTTGGCAAAGGAGACACCCTGTACCGGTTGGTCTCGCTGCGCAATCTTTCCGCGCCGGCTGCCGAACAGTCGGGAGAGATGGTCTACATCTCCAACGCGCGCGAGCTGGCGGCGCTGGCAAAGCAGGTCAATAGCGGGGATTGGAGCTATCAGAATAACGCCTATAAGCTGGTGGCAGATATCAACATGTTCGGGGTGACGATGGAGCCGATTGGCAGCTATCGCGCGGTGGACGTGCGGGACCCTGCGCCGACCGGCTTTTGCTCCATCTTCGACGGACAGGGACACACCATCAGTAATTTGACCATCCGCACCGATCAGGGCAGCGCAGGCTTTTTCTCGCTGGTGGGCCGCAACGGACAGGTGAGCAACCTGCGATTGGAAAACTGCGAAATTTCCAACCAGGCAGACGCAGACGACCAGGCCACCGGCGGACTGGCAGGGCTGCTGTATGGCGCGGTGAACAATTGCAGCGTGAGCGGCAGGGTGAGCGGCAACAATCGGGTTGGCGGGCTGTTTGGAGCAGTCCATAACGGCGCAACCGTCTGGAATAGCAAGACCGATGCCACGGTCAGCGGCAGCTATTATATTGGCGGCCTGGCCGGTGAAGCGCGCGGTTCGCAGTTTTATAGCTGCACAGCGCGCGGGGCGGTCTATGGCAGCGGCTGGGCAATCGGCGGCTTTATCGGCAACTGCGAGGAGTCGACCATTGATCGCGGGATTGTCTCGGTGCAGGTAACGGCCGAGCGTGCAGCGTCGTCGGTCGGCTACTTTTCCGGAATGAGCAGCGGCGCAACGCTGGTCGGCTGCTTTTATAATGTGGATGCCGTGTCTTCCTATCCGCCGGACGGCAGCGCACAGCCTGGAAAGCATCCGGCGCCGCTGGATTTGAGCGGGCTTTCTTCCGAACAGCTGCGCGAGATGGGCGTATTATAAATAGGTGTATGATAAAAGGGGAGGTCGCAAGCTATGACTTATAATCCGTTTGACGGAATGTTCCAGCTGTTTTCATTTCTTTTCCCACTGGCCTTTTTTCTCCTGTTCGGGGCGATTCTGGTCGCGTTCATCGGGTCGATGGTGAAGGGGGCGCGGCAGTATAAGGCAAATAATGCCGCGCCGGTGCTGACGGTGGAAGCGCAGGTGGTCACCAAGCGAGCGGACGTCTCCCACCACCACCACACCAACCGGAACGGCTTTACGCATCACACCAGCTCCACCGATTATTTTGTCACGTTCCAGGTGGCGAGCGGCGACCGGCTGGAGTTCGAGGTACCCGCGGGCGAGTACGGGATGCTGGTGGAAGGGGACGCCGGCCAGCTGACCTTCCAGGGAACGCGCTACCAGGGGTTTGAGCGCCGCGGGGCGTCCTAATAATTTAGCAGGTCCCGCTTGAGTAATTTAAGCTGCCCTTTGGAATGAGGCAGACAGCTTACCCCCAAAGTGTTTCAGGAGGACCTAGGGGCGCGCAGGAGTTTCGGCTCCCGTCCGAAACTCCTATAACTCCTCGCTGCTCGCCTAAAGGCTCACCCTCGCTCGTCGCGGCACATCTCATGGAGGGGGAGCAGCGCATCCCCCTCCATGAACCACCCCCTAAGATGTGCAGGAGTTTCGGCGCCCGACCGAAACTCCAATGACTCCTCGCTGCTCGCCTGACGGCTCACCCGCGCTCGTCGCGGCGCACCCCA
>CAJUJI010000222.1 GCA_910586875.1 uncultured Anaerotruncus sp.
TCCAAAAATCTGTAAGTCAGTGAATTGGCTTGCAGATTTTTTTTGTTTATTTTTTCTATAGAAATTTTTGTTTAGGGTTGACATTTTTTACGGATTGGTTATAATAATATATGAACAAGTGCTCATATGAAAGGATTTGATTTTATTGCCAGAGCTCGAAATTGAACGCTGTGAATTTATCCATGCGCATGATGAAATTATACAAAAGGTGAACCAAGGGATGCCAGACGAGGAAATTCTCTGCGATTTAGCGGAGCTATTTAAGGTATTTGGAGATTCTACGCGCATTAAAATTTTATATGTGCTTTTTGAATCAGAGATGTGCGTTTGCGATATTGCACAGCTGCTGAACATGACGCAATCCGCAATTTCGCACCATCTACGTACCCTTAAACAGAGCAAGCTAGTGAAATATCGCAGAGACGGCAAAACGGTATTTTACTCGCTGGCGGATGGTCATGTGCGCACCATTATCAATCAGGGAATAGAGCATGTCGCTGAATAAATTTAAATTCATTTGGAGGTTATATTGATGAAAAAGCGTTTTAAATTGGTAGATTTGGACTGTGCGAATTGTGCGGCAAAAATGGAAGCAGCTATTAAAAAATTGGATGGGGTACAGGATGCTTCGGTAAGCTTTCTCACCCAAAAGTTGATGGTAGAGGCGGAGGATAGTCGCTTTGATGCCATCATGCAGGAGATTGTCAAGGTTTGCCGCAGGATAGAACCGGACTGCACAATTCAATTGTAAATGGCATCTGGAAGGGGGAAAGGGTTCATGAGTCGGAAGCAAAAAAAGATGCTTTATCGTATTTTAGCAAGTGCTGTCTTGTTTGCCATGGCGCTGTTCCTTCCTTTGGGAACAGCTGCGCTGCCTTATTACTTGCTGGTTTATTTCTTGATTGGCTGGGATGTGCTGTGGCAGGCGGTTCGCAATATTGCCCATGGGCAGGTATTTGATGAAAACTTTTTGATGGCGCTTGCAACGGTGGGGGCGTTTGCACTGGGAGAGTATCCAGAAGGGGTGGAGGTGATGCTATTCTATCAGATTGGCGAACTGTTCCAGAGCTATGCGGTGGGGCGTTCTCGTCAGTCGATCACTGCACTGATGGATATTCGGCCGGATTACGCAAATATTGAGCAGGATGGTCAGATAATACAGGTTGACCCAGAGGATGTTGCGGTTGGGGAGACCATTCTGATTAAAGCGGGCGAAAAAATTCCGCTGGATGGGGTGGTGCTGGAAGGTGACTCTTCGCTGGATACAGCAGCCTTGACTGGTGAATCTCTCCCACGCCACGTTACAGCAGGGGATGCGGTAATCAGTGGTTGTATCAATCAAAGCGGCTTGCTGCGGGTGCAAACTACCCAGGTGTTTGAGGAATCCACAGTATCTAAAATTCTTGACCTGGTAGAAAACTCCAGTATGAAAAAGGCACACACCGAAAACTTTATCACAAAATTTGCGCATTATTATACCCCCATTGTTGTGACAGGGGCGTTGCTGCTAGCGCTTGTTCCACCGCTGCTATTTGGCGGGCTGTGGAGCGATTGGATAGGGCGTGCGCTGATCTTTTTGGTCATCTCTTGTCCCTGTGCATTGGTCATCTCCATTCCACTGAGCTTTTTCGGTGGGATCGGCGGAGCCTCTCGCCGCGGAATTCTGGTTAAGGGCAGCAACTATCTGGAGGCGCTCGCACAGACAGAACTGGTGGTATTTGATAAGACCGGTACGCTCACACACGGCACCTTTCAGGTGAGTGCTGTACACCCGCAGCAAATAAGTGAGGCCGCATTGCTCGAGTTTGCAGCGCTGGCAGAGAGCTATTCAGATCATCCAATCTCCCGTTCACTGCGGCAGGCTTATCAAAAGCCGATTGATAACACACGCGTGGAGCAGGCAACAGAAATTTCTGGTCATGGGGTGCGTGCGGTGGTCGATGGAAAAACCATATGCGCAGGGAATAGCCGTTTGATGGAGCAGATCGGTGCTGACTGGCAGGAGTGCCATTTGGCAGGCACGGTGGTACATGTGGCGGTCGACAGTGTTTACGCAGGCCATATTATCATCTCGGATGAGGTGAAGGAGGATGCCGCACAAACAATTCGTTTGCTCAAGCAGCAGGGAATTCGGAAAACGGTGATGCTAACCGGAGACACCAAAGCGGTTGGAGAAGCGGTCGCAAAACAGCTGGGGCTGGATGATGTTTATACCGGTCTGCTCCCTGGTGACAAGGTTACAAAGGTTGAGGAGCTTCTGGAACAGAAATCTTTACATGGGAAGCTGGTGTTTGTGGGGGATGGCATCAACGATGCGCCGGTGCTCTCCAGAGCGGATATTGGAATTGCAATGGGAGGTCTGGGCTCGGACGCTGCGATCGAGGCCGCAGATGTTGTTTTGATGGATGATGCGCCTTCTAAAATTGCAACTGCGATTTCTATTTCCAAAAATACGCTTCAGATTGTCCGGCAGAATATTGTGTTCTCCCTTGGTGTAAAAGGCTTGATGCTGCTGCTAGGCGCGTTCAGGCTCGCAAATATGCAGGCAGCCATCTTTGCGGATGTAGGTGTGATGGTGCTCGCGGTGCTGAATGCCAGCCGTGCACTGAAAACCGACCGATTCTAAAAGGCAAAAAGAAAAACCATTTCATCAAAAGATGAAATGGTTTTTTTAAAGGCGCCACCCGGAATCGGACCGGGGAATAAAGGTTTTGCAGACCTCTGCCTTACCGCTTGGCTATGGCGCCAGCTCCATATAACTAGTATATGGAAAAAGAGATTTTGTATGACACAAAAACCTCTTTTTATTGGAGCGGGTTACGAGGTTCGAACTCGCTACCTCCACCTTGGCAAGGTG
>CAJUJI010000223.1 GCA_910586875.1 uncultured Anaerotruncus sp.
TAATAAAATACAAAAAGTTGCTCTGTCAACCACCGAAAAACGAGCGTGAAACAGATTCTACAACGTAAAAAAAGGGGCTATAAAAGCCCCTTTTCTTTTTATCATTGATAAGCAGACAGGTTCACCGTGTCCAAAATCCGATGAATTTCCCCCTCATCAAAACCGACGAATACCAATGCATATTCTGTCCAGCCCACCTTTGCAAATGCAATGTTCGCAGTCTTGGTGCCATCTTCATTGGTGTCGGTCAATGTATCAAAGCGCTGCCCCCCTTTCGCCTGATAACTGCCCATACTGCCCTCGTCCACATCATCCACTTCGATAATGGTGGTGGTCGTGTTTGGGTCGGGGACGCACCACGAAATTGTGACGCCAAACAACTTCTCCCCATCCTCATAATTGATCCAGATGATTTTATCATGATCATTTAATTCCATTCCACGCACCGATTTCAGTGGTAACTCCGGCAATTTTTCAGGAAGTGCCACCTCGAGCCCCAATGCTGCCTGTGCCTCTTCAATAGACTGGTACAATACCGGTTCTAAGGTAATGGCGTTCCCTTCCTGCGGCCTTCCTGTGCCAGTTACCTCCTCCTGTGCAAGCTGCTTTGCCTGCTCTTGTGTCATCGAGCTGTCATTGGTCGTAATCCGCACCAACCGATCCCCCTGCATAACCTGAAAGGACCTCCAATTGCTTGCTGCATATACCCCCAGCGATACTACCGCCACCAGAGCTGCCGCAATTAACACGGTTCTCATAGACTTTTTATTCATCGAAAGATGCTCCTTTCCCATTCCTTTGATGCGGGCGGCAAACAGTGCTTGATCCTCCGCCTCGATTGTTTTTGCTGCAAGGGAGTCCAGCTGTGCCAGAATGCGGTCAACCTCTGCCAGCTCGCCGGCGTCTATCGCCCGATCAAGCTGTCTGCACAGCTTTTGCTGCTTTTCGTTCATCGAATTCCTCCTTTGCCATACGGCACGCGCGCTTGCCGTACACCTGATTATGCTGTTTTTCATGCAGGTGTAACGCTGCTATACGCTGAATTTTTTCTCTGCCAGCCTTGCAACGATGCTTTGGATCTCCCGCCGCAACCGTACATACCGCATCCGCACAGCTGCTTCCTCCAACCCAAATTGGTTTGCTACCGCCTTCATCGTCTCGCCACGCAGATAGTACAGGTTATATAAGCTGCGCTTTTCGGGAGAAAGTTGGTTTAGCACCTCCTCCACAAAGGCGTTTTCATCAATCTGCCGGTCAAGCATTTGTTCCACACCGTCCTTGACCGACAGCTGCTCCTGTGGCTCGGTTTCATTTTTCAGCCGCGCAAACGCCTCGCGCTGCACCTTATGGGCGAGGTTCTTCGCTGTTTGGAACAGAAACCCGCCCGGGTTCGGATGCGCTGCCAGCTCCATACGCCTGCGCCATGCAATCAGAAAAACCTCTTGTACCGTATCTCGCGCCGCCTGTTCATCTTGCAGCTTATAAAATAAGTAACGCAATATTTTTTCATAATGCGCTGTACACAGTTGGTCAAAAAGTGTCTCCTCTGTCCTTTTGCTCCACAAGACTCCTTCACCTCCTGTATGGATATGTCCGTTTTTAGCAAGGTGTAACAAATTTTATCTGCCCTTCTGCCCATGCAACAGCCCTTATCGTTTGGCGACGGGCCGCTGTACCATAAAAAGGCCCTCCTTAGCCGGTTGAAGCTCTGTTACTTCTCCCGCTAAAGAGGACCTTTCTATTAGTGCAGATACGCTTCCCTCAAGGGAGAAAAGCGCAGCAAAGGGCTTTGGTTAATAAGCCTTGCCCCAGATAATCATTGTCTTTGCAGGCTTGCCGCAAATCGGGCAAACCTCCCCCAGTTGCTCCTGCTCAAACGGCATACAGCGGGAGGTCAAGCCTGCCTGCTCCTTCACCTTCAGCTCACATTCCTCATCGCCACACCACATGGTCTTAAAAAATCCGCTCTTGGTTGCAGCCAGCTCCTTGAGCTCCTCAAAGCTCGCCGCAGTCCAGGTGCGCGCCTCGCGATTGGCCAGCGCCTTCGCATACAGCCCGTCATGCACCGCCTTGAGCAGCTCCGGAATCCGCTGCTCCAGCTCGTCCAGCGAAACCACCGTCTTTTCCCGATTGTCGCGGCGCACCAATACGCACTGATTCGCCTCGATGTCGCGCGGCCCCATCTCCAGGCGCAGTGGCACACCCTTCATCTCATATTCCGCGAACTTCCAGCCAGCGGAATTGTCGCTATCGTCAATTTTCACCCGGCAAACCTTTTTCAGCCGCTCGGTCAACTCGCGCGCTTTCTCCAGCACGCCCTCTTTATGCTGTGCTATCGGCAGTACAACCACCTGAATTGGCGCAATTGCCGGAGGCAGCACCAAACCATTGTCGTCGCCATGGGTCATGATGATCGCGCCGATGATACGGGTGGACATCCCCCAGGAGGTCTGATGCGGATACTGCGGCTTGTTGTCGCGTCCCTGGAAGGTGATGTCAAACGCGCGGCAGAATCCATCCCCAAAATAGTGGGAGGTGCCCGACTGAAGCGCCTTACCGTCGTGCATCATCGCCTCGATGGTATAGGTGGCCTCTGCGCCGGCAAACTGCTCCTTGCGGGTCTTGCGCCCCTTTGTGACCGGGATTGCAAGCGCCTGCTCGCAGAACTCCGCGTAAACGTTAAGCATCTGCTCGGTTTCCTCCAGCGCCTCCTGTGCCGTTTCGTGCATGGTGTGCCCTTCCTGCCACCAGAACTCACAGGTGCGCAAAAACGGACGGGTCGTTTTCTCCCACCGCACCACCGAGCACCACTGGTTGTACAGCTT
>CAJUJI010000224.1 GCA_910586875.1 uncultured Anaerotruncus sp.
TGCATGAAACAGGGCGGGTTTATGACGCTGACCTGGAGGATATATCCCAGCGGCAAGAACAGCTTTGGGACGGTGTGCAGAAGATACTGACCCAGCTTTCCAAACTCTCCTGACCGGACAATCTGCCCCATCTGCGGAGGGAGGAACGGCGTTCTTCGCCGCGCCTTCCTCCGCTTTTTCTTTTTGCCTTAAAGTTCAGCGTTCAGATGTGATATATTTTTGATTTTGGCTTCTCGGTTTGTCCGGTATTGTCATCTGGAGCTTTCCAGTATCAAGCAGAGGCCGCAGGTATTTTTGTGTAAAGTTCTTTGTGTTTTTATATCCGCAGTGTTCTGCGATTTCCGCTTTAGAGTGTGGTTCAAGGCAAAAGACCAGAATCTTATCAGTGATTGTCACTTGGGTCTTGACTTGGGTTGTCACTTGGGTCTTTTCCTGCGGCCCCACCTTTTCAATGGCAACCGGAGCCAACGGAACGATTGTGCGGAATACATCATCCTCGATAAATTCTGGTGTCCCGCCGGAATAAAGCCGGGTGTATTTATAGGTGTTCCGCATACCGGAACCCAGTTCATCAGCCAATCCAATTTCCCGGAACACTTTCGATATAGGTGGGTTCTTTGCATACGGCTCGAAAGAGGATAACAGCAGTTCCCCATGTCCGTGAGAGCGGTTGGCATTTTCGGTGTAAAGCCGGTTTCGCTCGATTACAAACTTTGCCACATATCCGCTGGAATAATCCCTGTGTGCCAGACTGTTTGAAAAAATTTCCCGCAAAATCCAATCTCTGGCGCTGATGCTTTGAATCCCTTCCTGCACAAAAGGATCACTAAGGTGTTTTTGCCCAAACGCAATCAGACGGTCATAGGTTTCTAAAAGATTTGTTATGATAACGTCCCTGTCATCATAACGGTCCAAATTCTCTACCCGAAAAATAGCATCTGTCTTATGCTGCGGAAGAACAGACATGATGGTAGAGTCTTTTCCAAAGAGCAGGATTGCCGCAAGAGTGATACCTTCCATCTGCTTTTCTTCATCTTTTAGAATCAGACCGGCGCTGTGCAGCATTTCCTCGTCTGACATGGATTTCCACGGATGGTTTGCGGTACGGCTGGAAGTCATCGTTCTTGCCCTTTCAATCAGGTCAGAGCGAAGATCACTAAGCTGAAACCGGGTCACTTTGTTGACAAAATAACTGCCGCTTTTACGGGCATACAGCTGATACACCATATCTGAATTATCCGTAATGTCAATATCCGATTCATGGTTCCGGTCAAAAATACGCCCGCGATGACGGCATACCTGGCTGCTGACCGGCACTTGAATTACCAGAAGTGTGCGCCCCTCTATCTGGTAAGTTTCCGGCTGTAAATAAAGGGGAGGATTGATTTTCTGCCCGTTGTTGATAGAGGTAACAAAATCTTTTTTCATGCGGTCAACTGCATCCGGGATAATTCCTAAAATCTCTCCGTTGTCCTTTACGCCCAGGATAATGATTCCACCATCCCGGTTAGAGAATGAGCAGACAGTATCATACACATCCCTGGTAATCTCGTTTGTGGATTTCTTAAACTCCACACGGATATTTTCACCGCCATGTATCAGCGTCAACAGTTCATATTCTGTCATAGGAGCAAGACCCCCTTTCGGTTTCAAATTTCTATTCCCTATTATACGGGATTTTTCAAATAATATCAATTCAATGATGCTAAGAACAGTAGGAGGTGTTTGATATGGCAACCACACGCATCATGCCGCTGCACACCGGCAAGGGCCGCACCGAAAGCCAAGCGGTCAGTGACATTATCGACTATGTATCCAACCCGCAAAAGACAGATAACGGCAGGCTCGTCACCGGCTTTGCGTGTGACAGCCGGGTAGCCGATGCCGAGTTTCTGCTGGCGAAACGGGAGTATATTTCCACCACTGGACGGGTACGGGGCGCGGACGATGTGCTGGCCTACCATGTCCGGCAGTCCTTTGTCCCCGGTGAGATCACACCGGAAGAAGCCAACCGGCTGGGCGTGGAGTTTGCCAAACGGTTCACCAAGGGCAATCATGCCTTTGTGGTCTGCACCCATATCGACAAATCCCATATCCATAATCACATCATCTGGAACGCGGTCAATGTGAACTGTGACCGGAAATTCCGAAACTTCTGGGGCAGTACTCGCGCGGTCCGGCGGCTGAATGATACCATCTGCGTTGAGAACGGCTATTCCATTGTAGAGGACCCAAAACCGCATGGGAAAAGCTATAACAAGTGGCTGGGGGATCAGGCGAAGCCCTCCCACCGGGAACAGCTCCGCGTGATGATTGACCAGGCATTGGAACAGAAACCGGCAGACTTTGACGGGCTGTTAAAACTGCTTGCAGAAATGGGCTGTGAGGTGTCACGCCGGGGACAGGCAATCCGGCTCAAAGCCCCCGGCTGGAAGAATGTTGCCCGCATGGATGGAAAGCTGGGAAAAGGATACAGTGAAGATGAAATACGGGCGGTACTGGCTGGGAAAAAAGAGCATACCCCAAGGAAGAAAGCGGCTGTTCAATCAGAGCCGCCCAAGGTCAATCTTCTGGTGGATATTCAGGAGAAATTGCAGGCCGGAAAAGGCGCTGGCTATGCGCGCTGGGCAAAGGTATTTAATCTCAAACAGATGGCGCAGACGATGAACTACCTCACCGAGCATGGCCTGCTGGAATACGCGGTATTGGAGGAAAAAGCGGCAGCGGCTACGGCCTGCCACAATGAGCTGTCGGCCCAGATCAAGGCGGCGGAAACCCGCATGGCGGAGATAGCCGTACTGCGGACCCACA
>CAJUJI010000225.1 GCA_910586875.1 uncultured Anaerotruncus sp.
CGAGCAGCGAGGAGTTATAGGAGTTTCGGACGGGAGCCGAAACTCCTGCGCACCCGAGAGCCGTTAGGCGAGCAGCGAGGAGTTATAGGAGTTTCGGTCGGGCGCCGAAACTCCTGCACATCTGGGGGCCGAAACTCCTGCACATCTGGGGGCCGAAACTCCTGCACATCTGAAACTCCTGCACATCTGAAACTCCTGCACATCTTAGGAGGGATGCATCTAATGAACCAAAAGCTATTATTCATCGTCAACCCGCACGCGGGCAAGGCGGAAATCCGCGGCAAGCTGCTGGAGCTTGTATGCCTCTTTACCGCCAGAGGCTGGCAGGTGGAGCTTTACCCTACCCAGCGCCGGCTGGACGCTTGCGAGCTGCTCACCCGACGCGCCGGTGAATTCGATCTAATCGTTTGCTGCGGTGGAGACGGCACCCTCAACGAGACGGTTTCCGGCTTGATCGCCAGCGGCGCGCGGGTACCGCTGGGTTACATCCCCGCAGGCACCGTCAACGATTTTGCATCCAGCTTACACCTGTCCAAAAACATGCTTGAGGCGGCACAAACAATTCTGGACGGGCGGCCGTTCTCCTGCGATGTCGGCAGCTTCGGCGGCCGCTATTTTACTTATATCGCAGGCTTTGGCGCGTTTACCGACGTTTCCTATCAGACCTCGCAGGAGACCAAAAATCTGCTTGGGCGGGCTGCCTATCTATTGGAGGCCATCCGGCAGCTTCCTAACATACAAGCCTACCATATTTGCATCGAGCACGATGGCCAAACGTTGGAGGACGATTTCATTTTTGGAATGGTGAGCAATGCGACGTCGGTCGGCGGGTTTAAGATGCTGGAGCCCGGCATTTCGATGAGCGACGGGTTATTGGAGGTGCTTCTGGTGCGCCAGCCCCCTACCCTGCTGAAAACGCAGGCGCTCATCAGCGCAATTTTACACCAGGATTTAAGCTCGGAATTTTTGGTCTGCTTTCGCACCACCAGCTTAACCGTACTGGCAGCGCAGAAGGTGCCATGGACCTTGGATGGCGAATATGGCGGCTGTCCTGAGCGGGTGGAGATCCATACCTGTAAACACGCGCTGGAGGTTCTTGTAAACGATTGAGCGTCTGCTACCGTTTATTTTCAAGCGCTTTGACAGCTTTCGAGCAAATCTCCCTTACTGTGAATTTTATAATTTTAATAAGTGTAGCTGCGGCTACCAAGGAAAGGAATGTATGAAAATGCCAAGAGGAAGAAAGCCTGCCCCCAAGAACTATGACGAGCAAATCGCAATGTTAGAGGCGCAGATTGAGGAGCACAAGCAATCGATAGACCTGCTGAAGGGGCAGCTCAAGGAGCTGCGCGCCGCCAAGCGCCAACAGGAAACCGAAGCACTGCTGGCTGCAATCGAGGCAAGCGGCAAAACGCTAGAGGAAGTACTGGAAGCGCTACAACGCGCGGAATAAAACAATGCACAAAAAAGCCCTGGAAAAATCCAGGGCTTTTGTTTTGCAATTTTATGCTTTGGTGGAGATTTTGCGGCCTTTTGTACGGCGCAGCAATGCTTCGTCAGCCATCGCCCCACGCGGCGTATAGGTTTTGGTTTGCGGCTGCGGCAATGACACCTCAGCCAGCATCCGCGCCAACTGGTCCAGATGCGCCTTGCCGTGCTCGCCCGCTGCGATGCGCTTGGGCGTTGATTTTCCCGCTGCCTGACGGGATTTTCGCTGTACCGGCTGCGGCTTTGGCTTGCCGGTTTCATCCGTGGCCGGCTGCGTCTGTTCCGGCTCCTGCTCTGCGGCGCCGGACGGTGGCAGTGGTTCGGTGGAGCCGTCCCCTTCTGCCGCCTCGGTTTGCTCCTGACGCTCCTGCTCCGCAGCCGCCTGTTCTTCCGCTGCCTGCTCCAGCTGCTCGGCGCGCTCGCGCTCTTCCTTGCGAATTTCTTCCTCGCTGGGCAGCCGCTCATAACGGCCGGACTGCACAAATTTTTGCTTGACCGATTGAATGCCCATCGCGCGGCCCATAATTCCTTCCAGCAGCGCTTTCTTTTGCGCCTTGGGGATGTTGGGATTATTGGAGATCGTCTTTGCCTGACTGACAAAGCTCTGTAACCGATTGATGTGTAACCGGTCTACCTCCTCTTGGGTCTTGCAGTTTTCCAGCTGCTTTTTATAAGCCTCACGCTCCTGACGCGCCTCAACCGCCTGCTGGTACATTTGGGGATTGTTCACCTTCAGATATTCCATTTCTTCAGGGGTCAGGTCCGCGCCGGACAGCATCTTGCCGCGAATGGCCGCCAGCGCATTACTTTTGCGCACATCCTCGGCTTGCTTGCGCAGACGGGTGATCTCAGGATCCTCGTCCTCGCGGGGCATCAGCGGATTCGATTTGCGCTGTTGCCATTTCATATTCAGTTTCATCATCTGCATTGTTTGGTGAACCGAGCCGATAATTGGTAATGCCATCGCTGCGCCCTCCTATTTTAAGCGTATTGGCGATCTCACAATTCCTTCACATTTTTATTATTCGACCACCGATGCAAAAACCAAACTATTCCAGCTGATGGAACCTGCGCCAGCGGGTAATATCAAAAGTTTCGCCAGCCTTTTGCTCCGGCTTATGCCAAAGTTTCGCCAGCCTTTTCAAAGGCTGCGGATTCCAAAGGCAGCGCCTTTGGCCGCTCGCCGCAGCGAGCGGAACGCTTTTTCCGTAAAAGCGGATTTTTTGGGGGTGAATTGCCGCGCAGCGGCAAGAGGGGTGCTTTTTGCAAGAGAAA
>CAJUJI010000226.1 GCA_910586875.1 uncultured Anaerotruncus sp.
GTGCAGGCGATGACGCTTCCGGTCTGGCGATCTCCGAAAAGATGAAATCGCAGATCAAGGGCCTGGATACCGCTTCTCTGAACGCACAGGATGGTATTTCGCTGGTACAGACCGCTGAAGGTGCGCTGACCGAGGTTCACAACATGCTCAACCGTATGACCGAGCTGGCGACCCGTTCGGCAAACGGCATCAACGAGGATTTGAACCGTGAGTCCCTGCAAAAGGAAGTTGACAAGCTGCAAGAGGAAATCGACCGTATTTCCCAGTCCACCAACTTCAACGGCATCAACCTGCTGGATGGATCTCTGGGTGGCGGCGGCAAGTCTGTTGGCGCACTGACTGGTGCACAGATTGCAGAATATAAACCAGCAACTACAACAGCGGCTGCTTTTGATGCAACAAGTGTATCTGTGGGCGTAGAGACCATCACAATTGATGGTGTACAGGTTGAGATTGATTGGAGCAAGCTGTCCTCTGACGATCAGGCTGCTTTGAAAAAGAACTGGACCCTGACTGATAGCACCGTTAGTAAGGCGGATGCACAGAAGGCTGCTCAGATTCTCCAGGATACGATCAACAATGCTCTGGATGAAAAGGGCGTTGGCGCAAAGCATATCACTGTAATTGCGTTTGGTAATACAAATGAAGCAAAGACCTTCAAGATTACCAGCGGAACTGAGGGAAGCAGTAACTCCTCCTTTATTGCAGGTACTGCTGCTGGTGGTGCAACTGATACTGGTGATGTTTTCTCTAAATTCACTGGAATTGCAGCGGGTAAGGTACAAGGGGCAACCGAGACCCTGAAAAATCCAGACGATATGAATGGAGAGTTCAACATGACCATCGATGGCGCGAGCTATCTGGTTGATATGTCGGCGGCTGGTTTGGATAGTACAAGTCATTTGGAAGATGTCGCAACAGCGTTAAAGACTGCGATTGATGCTACAATCACCAACTACAATGCTGCGGCTAGCCCTGAGAACAAGATCAATGCAGCTGACATCACTGTTGATGTTACCGAGGATGGCCGTCTGCAAATCAACAACAACACCGAGTATACCATCGGTTTCGAGGATATGCTCGGCAAGGATGTTGCAAAGGCTCTGGGTATCTCCGCAGAGGCGAAGGTTTCCGCTGGTGGTCTGACCCTGCAAATCGGTGATACCGCAGATTCCTTCAACCAGATCACCGTTTCAGTCGACGACATGAGCTCGAAGGGCATTGGTGTTGCTGGCGTAGATATCTCCACCCTCAAGGGCGCACAGAGCGCAATCGACACCATCCGTAGCGCGATTGACAAGGTTTCCGAGCAGCGTGGTGCGTTGGGTGCAACCCAGAACCGTCTGGAATACACCATCAACAACCTCGACACCGCTTCCGAGAACCTGCAATCTGCAAACAGCCGTATCCGCGACACCGATATGGCGAAGATGATGATGGAGTACACCAAGATGAACGTTCTGACCCAGTCTGCTCAGGCAATGCTGGCTCAGGCAAATCAGCAGCCGCAGAGCGTGCTCCAGCTGCTCCAGTAATTTCCAGCTTCCAAGCAACTACAATAATTTCCATTGAGGAAGCCAGGCGGCGTTATGCCTGCCTGGCTTTTCTCTGATTAAAGGGGTTGTACCATTTGAAAGCACGCCGGAAAGAGGAACAAAAACCCAAAAATAGAATCTGTCTTTCAATCGGGATGATTGTCAAAAATGAAGAGGCTCATTTGGAAAATTGCTTACAAGCTATGACCACCCTACGGGAAGCTGTCCCCAGTGAGCTAATCATTGTAGATACTGGTTCTACCGATCAGACAGTAGAAATTGCAAAGCGGTATGCGGATCAGGTTTTGCATTTTGAATGGTGCGACGATTTTTCAGCTGCGCGTAATGTGTCCCTAGAAGCAGCTTCCGGAGAATGGTTTTTATATATTGATGCGGACGAAATTTTAGAAGAAAATTGTACTCCATTGATCGAATTTTTAAAAATGCCGCAAAATCCTTATGGAACTGCTAGCCTGATTCAACGAAATTACCTTAATCAGGCGCATTCTGACTATACGGATTTCCATATGATGCGCTTGTTCAGAAATATAAAAAACATCAAATTTTATCATCTGATTCATGAATGTATCCGTCCTTTCATCACTCCAACAAAGGATATTCCTGTGATCGCTCATCATGACGGATATGTACATGGAATAAATGCGCAAAAACAAAAACGAAACCAGAAATTATTGTTGCAGGAACTTGAAACCGATCCAGATAATCTGCGTACCTTACGACATCTTGTAGACACCTATTCAAGGGAAAATTTCACAGATGTTGTAGAGAAAAACAACATCTGTTGGAAAATCATTTCTTTGTGCGAAAAAAATAAGCAGTTAAATAATATATGGGTATTTGCTTATCATACGCTTATTTTTACCGCCTTAAATTTTGAAAATTATCTGACCGCTCAGGAGTTATTAAATGAATATTTCCAAAAAAAAGGACCAAAAGACCTCGCGGCAGATGTCGATATGCGCTACTGTGAAGGGCTGCTTTTATTTAATACCAAAGAATATTCCGCTGCAAAAGATGCCTATTTAGAATACCAGCGGTTATATCAGCTATATCATAATGGGCAGCTTGAAACGGAGGATATTTATACAATTTCTTTTACCATGATACATCCACGCCGCTATGCGATTTCCTGCTACATGCTGGCCAAATGCTGGCAGATGGAAAAAAATTACCCGCAGATGCGCGCGGCACTCGAGCGTG
>CAJUJI010000227.1 GCA_910586875.1 uncultured Anaerotruncus sp.
TCCTGCGCACCCTTTGGGGGTAAGCTATCTGCCCCATTCCAAAGGGCAGCTTAAATTACTAGAAATTGGTATCTTTTACTGGGTAAAAGATACCAAATCAACGGCTATTGCACAAACAAAAAAGCCCCCATTTGGGGGCTTTTTTTATTAGATGGGTGGTTAGTCGATCTCATAAGTGATGGTGCGGGAGGTTTTGGAAGAACCGGTACGCTCCTCGTCATCGCTGTTATAGCGGATGCGCTGCACCTTTACTTTAATTTTGAACTTGTCGCCAGAGTCGCCGTCGACCTTGACACTGTAGGTTTCGTCGTCGCCCTCGTCGCCCTCGTCCAGCCAATACTCATCATATTCCTTGCCATCGACGTAGATAATCAATTTCGCATCTTCACCCAGGCCATAGGGAATTCCTACGCGAATTTCAAAGTCGCCGTCGCCATGGCTGCGGTCCTCGAACGACAGGGATGGCTTGCCCAAGGTGGTGCTGGAGGAATCGCCATTGCCGGTGAAATCTACCGTCAAGGTCATCGTTTTATAAGCGTTGGTGTTGGTCGGGGTGAAACGGTAGTCATATTTACCGGACTTTGTGGTAGTAGTCGCGCCGGTCTGGACCCATTTCCAGGTACCGGCGACCTTTTCATCTGTGTCAGAGCGGTAAGCGGTCAGCTTTACATCCTTGATTGCGGTACCCAGCTTCACACCGCTCTTTGCCTCGATATACAGGGTGTCGTCATTAAAGTCGATCGACTTGGTGTTGCTGGCGCTGCTGCGCTCCTCAGCATCTGCGTACAGGCTGATCTTGGAGCTGCTGGAGCTGGAAGGCTTGGTTGTGGTGTTAGCAGGCTTGCTGGAGGAACTGCTTGACGCACTCAGCTTGGAAACCTTCTGAACGCCGGTGACGGTTGCGCCGGAAACGCTGGTAACATTGACCGCCTCACAGCCCTTTTTGCCGGTGACGGTTGCAGATTTGTGGGTAACCTTCAGGTTGCTTACCCGTGCATTGGATGAAAGAATAACCTGTGCCGCAGAGTTGACCGTCAGTGTTCCGATTTTGCCATTGACCGTAACGGTTCGGTCGGCAGGGAAGGAGGGTGAAACGGTCAGGCTGTTCATGCTACCGCTGATCGTGACGGTTTTCTGCGCGCCCAGGCTGACGTTGGTTTCTTTTTTTGAACCACTTTTGGTAAAACCGATTAAGGTATTGTTCTTGGTGCTGAGCATCACCCGCAGATCGGTATTTTCCAGGCTATAGGTTTTTTTGGTTTGACTGCCATCCAGTAAATACATTTTGCTGGAGGTAACGTCCACGTTGTATGTGGTGGCAGCAGATGCGGTAATGCCCATCGGTACCGCTATCGCAACCGCCATGACAGCGGCCAATAATCGTCTTAATTTACCTTTCATAGAAATAATCCCCTCTTTTTTAAAATCAGGAAAAAACCTCCTGTCTTTTTAATAGTTGCAACACATAGGAATTTTATTGCAAGAAATTTTCTGTTTTGTAGATATGACCAATTTATTTAGAGAAAATTAGTCATTCTGTGAAATATTTGTGTGCAAGGAAAAAGCCCCTGATTTTATGCAACTGGTCAGTCAAGCTTGGTAGCTTTTACAGTGTATGTTGCCTTTGCATCTTTTACCTCAGCCTCGGCTTCGGCCTCAGCTTTGCGCCGCTTTTTTTCCGCAGAAATTCGATTGACATACCGGTAAACGGTGGTATCGGTTGTGCCCAGCCGCTTTGCCAGCTCGGTGACAGCGCCTTTCACCAAAAAAACGCCCTTGTCATCCAAGCGGCTGACGAGCTGGGCTTTTTCCTGCGCATTCAACCGGCCGACAGGCTGCCCGAGCGCCTCAAGCTCCTGTTCGATGGCCTGAATCACAATGTTCGGGATTGAGATATCAAACAGTGCGGGCTCCTCTTTGGAAAGGCAGGGCTTTGGCGTTTGATTACCGATGATCGAATCCAGAACACAGCGCAATTCCATAAACCGGTTTAACCGTTGATTGATCAGCAAAACGGCGGACGGCTGATCTGAAGGGTCGTGCGGGTCCCGTAGGCACAGGCCGGAACAGCGCAGATAACCGTCTGAGTGGGTATGAATCCGGCTATTGATGAGATAAACGCCATCGTTGTAGCTGTGTGCGGATATCAAATCATGTTCTAAGGTGCGCAGCCTGCTTCCAACCACTGTTGTTTCATCCAATGGGTTTTCCACATAATGAATCCGTCCGGCAATTAGGTCATATAGGATAATTTCTGCATCCAGCGTGCATAGCTCTGCCATAAAGTGCGCGAAAGGGACCAGGCTGTCCAAAAATGCGGTTGACAAGTATAACACCCTCTTTATCGAATTGAAATGCTTATCCATTATATCCCATTTTTCTCCAAAAGTCTACCATCCCTTTTATTTCCAATTTAGGATAAACTATACAATCGGTGCACCGGAGTTTCGCACAGCTTGCCTTGCTAGGGGGTGGCCCATGGAGGGGGAGGCGCTGCTCCCCCGAACATGACTGCGAGCCGCAGCGAGCGTTTCGGAGCGCAACCGCCGCATTGCGGCGGCTCTTAGCGCGTAGATGTGCGCCGCGACGAGCGCGGGCGAGCCGCCAGGCGAGCAGCGAGGAGTCATAGGGGTTTCGGACGGGGGCCGAAACCCCTGCGCACCTTTGTCCCCTTTGGCGTGCTTCTTTGGTTACTTTCTTGCACGAGC
>CAJUJI010000228.1 GCA_910586875.1 uncultured Anaerotruncus sp.
GCGTGGCACCCCTCACCGCAGGCGGCATCAGGAACGCTAGCAAGGGATGCTTTTTTTCTTGCAAAAAGCACCCCTCTTGCCGCTGCGCGGCAATTCACCCCGCAAAAATCCGCTTTTACGGAAAAGAGTTCCGCGCTTTGCGAAGCGCGGCCAAAGGCGCTGCCTTTGGAATCCGCAGCCTTTACAAAGGCTGGCGAAACTTTTGCATAAGCCCGCCGCCGCAGGCGGCAAAGCCCTATTCTGACAACAATCCTTGTGCTTCGTCCGGTTCCAGGCTACTAACCTGTGCAAGTCGCCGCTGGATCATCCTTGTGCGGACGCCGACCAGCTTATCCAGCTCATTGCCTGCCTGCTCCAGCCGCTGTTGAGCAGCGCCCAGCGTATCTCCAAACCTTTCAAACTCGGTGCGCACCGCACCCAACACCCGCCAGACCTCGCCTGAGCGTTTCTGAATTGCAAGCGTTTTAAAGCCCATTTGGAGGCTATTCAGCAGGGCAGCTAAGGTTGTAGGACCGGCCAGACTGACCTTATATTCCCGCATTAACGGTTCAAACATTCCCAATTGCAGCGCCTGTGCATATAATCCTTCAAACGGCAGGAACAGAATTGCGAAATCTGTGGTATTTGGAGGATCGATATATTTTTCCTGCACATCTCTTGCGAACGAACGCAGCCGTGCACAAAGCTGGTTGGAAGCGGCGGTAATTGCCTCCTTATCACCGGTGTCATAAGCGTTGGTCAGCTGGGTATAGGCATCCAACGGAAATTTTGCGTCGATTGGCAACCATACCGGCTGGTCCCCGCCTGGCAGCCGTACCGCATATTCCACAAAGTTGCGGGAGCCCTCCTTTGTGGGGACATTGGCGCAATATTGTTCCGGTGCAAGCAGCTGAGAGAGGATTGCGCCGAGCTGCACCTCACCGAGTACTCCGCGGGTTTTGACGTTGGAGAGCACCTTACGCAAATCTCCGACCCCAACAGCAAGCTGTTGCATCTCACCCAACCCACGATAGACCTGTTCCAGCCGTTCACTGACCAGCTGAAAGGACTGTCCAATCCGGCTTTCCAGTGTTTTTTGTAATTTTTCGTCGACGGTAGATTGAATCATTCCCAACTGACGGTGGTTATCCTCCTGTAAGGCAGAAAGTCTACCCTCAACCGACGCTCGAATTCCCGCAAGCTGTTGTTCGCTCTGCACCGTAAAGCCCTGAAACCTGCCATCAATGCTGCGCATTAGCTCCATGACTGTTTTTTGCAGGCTATCCTGCCGCAAAGCAGCATCTCTTGTGGAGCGCTCCTGCCCTGCACTAAGCGATTGTCCTAACGCATTGACGGTGCGCAAGACGGTTTGGGAAAGCTCCTGACGCATCCCACGCAGCTCGTCGAAAAGGGCCTTTTCCAGTTGTTCTAGCTCATAGAGGATATCCTGTGTGTCCTGTTGGTGGTGATCCGGCTGCTGCCGCATCACGATAACACAGGTAACAACGGTCGTTATACAGGTTATCAACATTCCAATCAGTAAAATCCAAATGTAGGTTGTCTGCAAAGCGTTTCACCTTCCCGGTTAATTTTATGTGCTACTCAATGAAAGTTTTTGTATCCTTCATAGAAAGAACCCTTGCTGTCGCAGACAACAAAGGGCCCTTTTGGGTATTTTTTCTTAACGGACAATTTTTGGTTATTTTATCATGTTTTCCTGGTAAAAGGAACACGAGAAAATAAGCGTGTCTGCGTTTTAAAAGACGCAGACGCTTAACAATACATACAGTACTTACAGTACATACAGCTGAAAAATTTGGAAAAAAAAAGTCTGTAAACGTCTTTTGTGAGCGGCCTGCTGGGTTTTGGTCTTAAAAGTGTCGGTACCCAGATTCGGTTAGTCTAGTACCCAGATTCGGTTAGTACGGTACCCAGATTCGGTTAGTCCCACCCTCAAAAAGCGGGAAATTGCCTACTATGGCAGCAAAAAACAAAAATTGAACAGCATAGAAAAACGGCGAAATTTTAAGATTTTTTGTGAAAATAGAAGATAAATTCAAATTTTTACCTGATGGTACCCAGATTCGGTTAGTCCCCAGGTACCGAAAATAGAAAACGGTGAAAAACGGTGATTTTGAAAGAAAACAGAAGAAAATCAAAATTTTGCTTTTAACGGTACCCAGATTCGGTTAGTCCCTCAAAACGGTCCCGCAAAGGGCTGTTTTCCCATTATATGGAAAATTTTGCGAAAAATATGAAAAATAGACTACTAAGAAAATAGAAGAAAACAAGCGAGAATAAAAGATATCAAGGAATAAATAGGAATTTTACTTTTAATGGTACCCAGATTCGGTTAGTCCCCCAAAAGCGCGTACCGTACAAACGTACGAATAATTTTATATATCCCTCTACCTATAGTGTAAAAGTAGGGATTTGTTGCAGAATTTTGCAATGATACAAAACTCGGGTGCGCAGGAGTTTCGGCCCCCGACCAAAACTCCAATAGCTCCTCGCCTGGCGGCTCACCCGCGCTCGTCGCGGCGCACCCCCTGGCGAGGCGGGGCGTCCTAATAATTTAGCAAGGCCCGCTTGAGTAATTTAAGCTGCCCTTTGGAATGGGGCAGACAGCTTACCCCCAAAGTGTTTCAGGAGGACCTGGTTGTAAAGGGTAGGGGCAAAGCGCGCTTTGTTAGGCAGACCCACGCGAGTTATACAGAGCTG
>CAJUJI010000229.1 GCA_910586875.1 uncultured Anaerotruncus sp.
AAGAAAGCCCTGGTGGGCTTTCTTTTGTGCAGGAACGCACCCAGGGGCGCTGTCCCTAGGGAACCCCGCGGCCTTTGAAAAGGCCGGCGAAACTTTTGATACGCTGTCGTGGCAGGCCGGTGAAATTTCTGGTGTGCTGTGATGTGAGAAAGGTCAGGTGTTGAGCATTATCAAACCAAAGACGCTTCAAAATCTCAAGCAATATTTGCTGACGGCGCTGATTTCGGTCGCGATTGTTACAGGGATGTTCCTATATAGCAATGGGCTGCCGATTTTCGGTATACCGGACGCAAAAGAAATTGCATCGGTTGAAATTATCGACCTGCGGCAAGGGACAGAGCCTAAGAAATTTACCGAGCCAGAACAATTGGAGATGGCTTCTAAAATGCCCTATTTCCTTTCTCACAGGCTGTTGCCAACGAAGGACGAGAGCAGCCCGCTGATTACGATTACCTATCAGCTCAAGGACGGTAAAACTTGGATGGTACAAACCAATGAAACCGCCGTTTTTTTGAAAGGAAAGGCATATCCGATTCGCAAGAAAGAATATGGAGATACCTTTGCAAAGATTATAGAAGGCTATTTTTTTTGTTACTAACTAAAAAAGAAAAGGTCCAGTCCTGCTGGGCCTTTTTTACGACGATAGGCTTTTGGATTTGGCGGGCGGCGGGTGATGGGCTTAATCGCGCCCCAACTGCCGCGCTGGGTTTTATAGAATTCACGTTTGGCCTTTTTGCTCATCTTTTCGAGCGGTACAAATTTTTCCATAAAGAGTTCTCCTTTGGGTTAAGCGGGCCCTCTGTGCGAAAAGCACAGAGGGCCATTTTACATGTATTAGTATTTGTTGTCATCGGTGTCAAAGCTGGCACTCGAAACTGACGCAGAGGCATATTGCTGCTCTGCGGAGGAAGCGCCTCCATCCAACTGGAAGCTGCTGACCAATCCGCGTACAATTTGCGCCTGACTGGAAAGCTCCTCACTGGCAGCGGCGGATTCTTCTGCCGTTGCGGAGTTGGTCTGAACCACCGAAGCAATCTGATCGATTCCTTGTGTAATTTGATTGATAGAATCGGACTGCTGATTGGCAGCATCGGCGACCTGGTCAATCAGACCAACCGCTTCTTCGGTACACTCAACCGCACGAACCAGCGCCTGTGCAGTATCGTCGACAATCTGGGAGCCGCGATTGACCGCTGTAACCGAGCGCTCGATCAATGCAGCGGTGTTCTTGGATGCCTCGGCGCTCTTAGAAGCAAGGTTGCGCACCTCGTCTGCAACGACGGCAAAGCCCTTTCCTGCGGCGCCGGCGCGCGCAGCCTCGACCGCCGCATTTAGTGCGAGAATGTTGGTCTGGAAAGCGATATCCTCAATGGTTTTGATGATCTTGCTAATCTCGCTGGAGGTTTCGGTAATCTCTTTCATCGCAGCAATCATATCGTTCATCTTTTCATTGCTCTGCTGCATGTCGGTACCAACCTGTGCCGCGGTATTACTTGCAAGACGCGCGTTTTTAGCAGACTCTTGTACTTGGCCGGAAATGGTACTCATGGTAGCAGCAAGCTCCTCCACCGAGCTGGCCTGTTCAGTGGCACCCTGGCTGAGCGCCTGCGCACCGGTGGAGACCTGCTCTGCACCGCTTGCAACCTGGTCAGCAGCCTGGTTGATGCGGGTCATAGTGTCGTTCATGCGGCTTTTAATTTGAATCATCGATTCAATCATACGGTACAGCTCGCCGCGGTATAGGCTGCGATCCTTCGAGCGGACGGTGAAATTGCCCTTTGCAAGCTCGCTTAGACAGTAGGCAACATCCTCAATCATGCCGCCGAGTACCTGAATGGTGGTACGCATACTATCCGCTAGTTGCCCCATCTCATCCCGACCCTGGTAGCCGATGGAAACCTGAAGGTTGCCCTTGGAAATTTCCTTTGCTGCATATTCGATTTCGGTGATGGGGCGGACAAGGCTGCGGGTGAGCGCAAGGCAAAGCAGAATCATAATGATGATAATTGCCGCCGTCAGCGCAACCATAACTCCCAACGCAATCTGATAGGCAACCTTACTTTCGCGGTAAAAATTCGTGGCATTGTTGCGGGCGGTGCCGGAAAATTGCTGCAAGATCTCCTGCGCCTGTTCCATAATCGGCTCATACTGGCTGTCATACAGCGCCAGCGCGGTGATATTATCGTTGCGGGAGGCCGCCTCCATAATCTGGGTGCGGATGGTGGCAGCGGGCTTGACCAAATTGCTTAGCTGGTTCAGCAGGTTTTGCTGTTCGGAGTTATCGGCCGAAATCACATTGAGCTGCTCCAGGTTGGTAAACAAGGCGTCGAAGCTCCGGCTCATGTCGTTCAGACGGCTTTCGACAGCCGATGCGTCTGTCGTTGTGATAGCCCAAAGCAGGCTGCGCTCCCCGCTGCGGATTTCATAAAGCATGTCGCCTACAAGGTTGGTTTTGGCATGGGATTTATCGTAAAATTCATCCATCAGGTGGGAAACATTGCTCAAGCTTATAAATGATGCAACCGCTGAAACAAGGTACACCAAAATGACGCAAATAAAAGATACCACTAATCTCTTGCCGATTTTCATGTTTTTTAGCATAGGGATTGCTCCTTTCCTTGCCATCCACAAAATAATAAGCCACTGAAAATTTTCAACAGCTTTTATTATATTTTTCG
>CAJUJI010000230.1 GCA_910586875.1 uncultured Anaerotruncus sp.
GTTATAGTCATTACGAGGTGAGTAGTATTGACCATTACAGAAGTCAGCAAGGCCTATGGACTCTCGGTGGACACGCTGCGGTACTATGAGCGTATCGGGCTTTTGCCGCGGGTACAGCGTACCAAAAGCGGCATCCGCAATTATGACAGCACCGACTGCCATTGGATTGAATTTATCAAATGTATGCGTGAAGCAGGCATTCCGGTGGAGGCATTGACCGAATATGTCGCATTGTTCCAGCAGGGAGACGATACCGCCGACGCCCGCAAGCAGCTATTGATTGAACAGCGCGGCCTTCTGGCTGAACGCATTCAAACGCTGCAACAAACACTGGAACGGCTGAATTTTAAAATTGAACAGTACGAACAGATGATGCTGCCCGCGGAAATGCGCCTGCGCAGGAACGAAACCGCTGCCCTTTAGAAAATAAAACAACCGCTTGCTTAGGCCGAAAGTTCATACAGCTCTTGCAGGTCGGCCAGCGCCTCCTGCTCGGTGTCGGCGGAAAAACAAAATCTGCCGAACCGGTCATATACCTCTACATGTCCTCTTACCCATTGAATTTTGTAATCCGCCATCCTTAACACCCTTTCTCAGTTCATTTCTGCGTTCTTTTGCTCAAAATATCTGCGCTGGCTTTCGTAGCCCTCATGTGCAGCCTGCCTGCACCTCCACATCACAAAACGGAAAAGGCTATAGCTGCCTGCGAACCATAAAATTGTTCCTGCCATTTGTGACCCCTCCTTTTCAGGCACTGGTTTGTTGTTGTACCCTCATTATAGAAGAATCACTGTCCCATAAAACGGACTTTAGATGCAAAAAAGCCGCAGATGAAGCATCATCTGCGGCTTTTATCGTTATGTTAATTTTTCTGTCCGAAAGGTGACGGTCAGCGCATAAACCTGTTCATACCCATGCTCTGCATAACGCTGCGGTGTTGCAAAGGTGTCCACATCATACGACTGCACCTCATTTTTGCTGGTTAAAATCTGAATGATCAGCGGCACCTCCTGCCCATAGGTAAACTCGGTTCGATCGCTCAAATAAGAGGTGGTGCGCCCCATGCCCTCTGGCAATGGCTCCTCTGGTATGGAATAGCTTGAGGCGGTCAGATCATTCTTACTCTGTATCGCAATACGCCGTGTTGTCAGCAAGGTGTCGGTGGAAATCGCGATGCGGCCCTCGCCCTGCTCAATCGAGATGCCACCGCCGCCGGAAATCGGCTCCCATTGCGCCCCATCCAGCTGATATAGCTGAAAGCTGATTTGGTGTAGCTGGTCATCTGCGTGAAAATCCAATATGATACTGCCCATATCCGCACCCAAAAGCGATGCGATCTGCTTTTCTGATTCGGTCAGCTCCGCTTTTTCGATATAGAATGCCGCCGGCTCAGCCTTTGCGCAACCGGCAAGCAGTCCTAGTGCCACCAGCAATAAACCTGTGATTCTTTTTGCCGTCTTCAATCTCTACTCCTCCACTTGATTTTTTTAGGTATTTGAACGGTAGCTCGCCAGCACCCGCTGTAGCTGCTCCTGATACTGTACAATCACCGATGCAGGAGAAAGGATTTCTACCTCATCCCCAAAGCCAAACAGCCAGGAGAAAAACTGCGGGCTAATCGCGGCTCGAACGGTCACTGCAAAGTGTGCAGAGTCGGTGCGCAGAATGGAAATATCCGCACCAAAGCGGTCGATCACCACCCCCGCCAGATGGTTGCAGAACTGCAAACGAACCAGCTCCTCCTCGCCGCTGAACATCCCAAACATCTTTTTGGAATAAACTGCCATATCAAACCGTTCAAATTGCGCCTGGCCGTCCCGTTTCTCGCCGGTGAGCCGGATATCAAGCATCTTATCCACACGATAATGACGGATGCCGCCCGCTTGAGAATCATAGCCAATCATATAATAATTCTCATCGTCCCAAGTGAGCGCCCATGGACTGACCTGGTAGCGCTTTCCATTGTGGCGGGGACGCTTTTCGCGGTCGGGCGTCCACTCGAAATATTGATAGGTAATCTGGCTGCCCGCAGAAATCGCATTATGAATAGTATCAACATTGTAATAGATGCTCTCATTCATGGTTTTAATGCGGTTGGCAACGTAAACCTGACGCTGAAGCGCCTGCGCTTCATACTGGCTGGCAAGGCGCTCTACCTTCTCGATCAGCTCGGCGGATTTTTTATGGGTGATGAATTTGGAGGACTGCACCGCATCCACCAGCAGCTTGAGCTCGGGAAGCTGAAAGGTGCGGTCCAACACCGCATACTGCCGTCCGCGCCGCTCGACCTCTATTCCATAGAGCCGCAGCGCCTCCAAATCATCATAAATGCTCTTGCGCTCCGCCTCGATGCCATAGCTGCGCAGACCAGCCAGAATCTCCTCCATTGTCAGGCTGTGCTGCTCATCGGTGCGCTCCAGCAATAGCTTTTGCAGGTAAAGCAGCTTTAGCTTTTGGTTGGTATTTTTGGGCATGAATCCGCCTTCTTTTCCTATATTTACGATTGCTTTAGCCGGTTTGAGAATAACTTTATATTTTTTGATTGTACCATAAACACACCCCTAATTCAATAGCGCCACCCGCAGGCTGTATCTTCGCGTTTGACAGTTTTTCTTTGATATAGTACACTATATTTAATCTGTCT
>CAJUJI010000231.1 GCA_910586875.1 uncultured Anaerotruncus sp.
GTGTTTGGGAGGGATATTTATAATAGTATAGGACAAAAAAATTCGGGTCAATCAAAACTTATACAATTTGTATAAACAATTTACCACGATCTGTGTAGCTTTTACCGCTTGCATCGAGGATGGGAAAGACCAAATATTGCAAGCTGGATTCTTATTTGCTGACCTCTTGACAAATTGCCTATATTTGGGGTATAATGCTAATTTGCAAGGTATTATAATTTAAAAGGAGCAAATTTCACCTTTTATAAAGGTGTTGACTGATGAATGAGAGGAGGGTATTACCATGCTGAGAACCTACCAGCCAAGCAAACTGCAAAGAAAGAAAGAACATGGTTTCCGTAAACGTATGGCAACCAAAAACGGACGCAAGGTACTTGCACGCCGCAGAGCAAAGGGCAGAGCGCGTCTGTCCCACTAAATCCTGTAAAAATATACGGCCACAGCTTTTGTTGTGGTCTTTATTTTTAGGAAGAAACGACGATTTTTCCTAAAAATTCAACCTATAATCGATTGGGTTTTGTATGTTTTTGCTTGATAGGGGGATTGTGTCTATGCATAATACGACTTCCCTAAAGCTGAATAAAGAATTTCGGCGCGCTTATTATCGGGGGAAATCCTGTGCAACTCCGGTTGTGGTGGTTTATGCAGTCAAAAACCGGCTTAGAAAGAATCAGGTCGGGCTAACCGCTACAAAAAAAATTGGAAAAGCGGTCCAGCGCAACCGTGCTCGCCGGATTATAAAGGAAGCATACCGGCTGATAGAAAATGAATTTCCGATTGGATGGGATTTTGTGTTTGTTGCAAGAACAAAAACGGTTTATTCAAATACCAATGATGTAATCTTAGCGATGCGCACCGCGCTCAAAAAGCTTTTTCCGAGATGATGAGGCGATTACTTCTTGGGTTGATCCGCCTGTATCAGAAATGGATCTCGCCGCTAAAGGGGCCAACCTGTCGCTTCTACCCCACCTGTTCCACCTACGCCTATTTAGCAATCTCGCGTTTTGGCGTATTGCGCGGCTGTTGGCTTGCACTCAAACGAATTTTAAAGTGTCATCCGTTCCATGCGGGAGGGATTGACCCGGTACCAGAGGAGTTCACATTCCTGAAAAGAAAGTGAGAGGACTATTTTCATGCGATTGCTAAATACAATATTCGGTTACCCGTTGGGTTGGGTAATGTACATTTGTTATAAAGTGATACCCATTTATGGGTTAGCCCTAATTTTATTTACAATTTTAACCCGTGTATTGTTACTTCCGTTGTCCATTAAGCAACAAAAATCCATGGTGAAGATGAAAATTTTTCAGCCGCGGATGATGGAAATTCAAAAGAAATATGCCAACAATCGCGAGAAGATGGCCGAGGAGATGAACCGGCTGTATGCAGAGGAAGGCTATAACCCGATGATGGGCTGCCTGCCGATGATGATTCAGCTTCCCATCCTGTTCGGCCTGCTCGATGTTATTTATCGCCCGATGACCCATATTCTGCATATCGGCGGCGACGTAATCAACCGCGCCTTTGAAATTGCGGAGCCGGTGTTGCGTGCGGCGGCAGCTGACCCCACCAAAATGGTGGAGCTCACAAAGGACTATGCAGCACAGCTAAAGGTGATCGGTGTAATCCAGCAAAATCCAGAGCTGTTTAGCGGGCTGGAAGGGCTTGCAAACAGCGTAGGTACCCTAAATTTGAATTTCTTAGGAATTGACCTGACGCAAACGCCTTCTCTTGGAAGCTTCAATATCCTCTGGGTCATTCCGATTCTTTCGTTTATTACCTCCCTGCTGCTTTCGCTGTTTACGATGAAGCAGACACAATCAGCAGGAGATGAAGCAGCCGCAGCCGCTGGCATGACAAAGGGCATGATGCTGATGATGCCTTTGATGTCCGGCTATTTCGCATTCATTCTACCGGCTGGCGTTGGTATTTACTGGGTTATTTCAAATGTACTGATGGCACTGCAAACCTACCTGTTAAACAAGTTTATGAATCCAACCGAGATGGCAGAGAAAGCAAAGGCGGAGTATGAGGCCCGCAGAGAACAGCAGCGCAAGGAGAAAATCGAAGCAAAGCGGCTGGCAAGGGAACGCGGCGAACCGAGCGATCTGGACAAGGCGCGCTCACAAAAGGAGATCAACCGCTTGAAGCTTGCAGCGGCGCGAAAACGTGATGCTGAAAGGTATGGAGATATTTATAAGGAAGTTACTGATGATGATTTGAAATAAAATAATCACTCGTTAGGAGGGGCAATATGAGAGAAATCATAAAAGAAGCGCGCAGCGTAGAAGAAGCAATTGATCTTGCTTGTAAAGAATTGGGTGTTGAACGTGATGCGATTGATTTTGAAATTATAAACCTGCCAAAACGTGGATTTTTTGGATTTCGTAACACGCC
>CAJUJI010000232.1 GCA_910586875.1 uncultured Anaerotruncus sp.
TCCATGAGATGTGCCGCGACGAGCGCGGGTGAGCCGCCAGGCGAGCAGCGAGGAGTCATAGGAGTTTCGGTCGGGGGCCGAAACTCCTGCACATCCGCGAGGAGTTATAGGAGTTTTGGACGGGGGCCAAAACTCCTGCGCACCCTAATCATCTCCCGCAGGGGAGAAATAATCATAAAGGAGAGCATTTCATGAAAAATCTTAATCGACAGGAATTGTTGGACATTCTGTACGGCGCGACCATCCTGGGGACCGGCGGCGGCGGCAGCCTGACTGCGGGAATCGCTAAGATCGATGACGCACTGGCGCAAGGCAAGGAGTTTAAGCTGGTTTCCTTCGATGAGCTATCGCCTGACGATTACATGTGCACCCCGTATTCCTGTGGCGCAATCTCGCCCATCTCCGAGGAGGAGCGCAAAAAATATGAGCGGTTGCCGCTCTCTGAGAAAAGCCCGCATGTGCTTGCCATGGAGCAGATGGAACAGTTTTTGGGCAAAAAGCTGAAGGCGGTCATCTCTACCGAGCTGGGCGGCGGCAATACTGCGTCGGCCTTCTACTGCGGCGCAATGGCGGACAAGCTGATTGTGGACGGTGACCCCGCCGGCCGTTCGGTACCTGGGCTTCAGCACTCCACCTACTTTTTGCACAATGTCCCCATCTATCCGATGTCGGTTATGAATAAATTCGGCGAGGGCGCTGTATTCACCCGCATTTTTGACGACTTCCGCGCAGAGGATCTTGTACGCGCACTCGCGGTGGTCAGCCAGAACAATATTGCGGTTGTGGACCATGTCAATACGGTTGGCGCGCTCAAGGATACGGTGATCAAGGGCGCGATCTCGCACGCTTGGAAGATCGGCGAGGCGTTCCGCAAGGCAAAAGAGGCGGGCGAGGATTACGCACAGGCGGTCGCACAGGCTGGCGGCGGTGTGAAGATCTTCCAGGGCGAGGTACACACCAATGACTGGGGCACCGAGGACGGCTTTACACTGGGCACAATGACGGTTGCAGGTGTGGGCGACTATGCGGGCAAGGAGTACAAAATCTGGTATCAGAATGAGAATATCATCACATGGATGGACGGCGAATATTATGCGACCGTGCCGGATTTGGTCTGTGTGTTCAACGATGACGCGCGTGAGCCGCTGCTCAATCCCTATGGTGAGGCCGGCATGAAGGTTTCTATTATTGTGCTGCCCGCTCCGGACGAGTGGCGCACACCGCGCGGTCTGGAGGTATTCGGACCCAAGAGCTTCGGTCATGAGATCGACTGGAAACCATTCTGCAAAAAATAACAAGCATACAGCCAGAGGGCAGCCTGTCAGGGGCTGCCCTTGTCGGTGCAAACGGGAGGTTTTTTATGGAGCATGATCACACAGCCGCCGCGGGGGAGGGTAGGACTGCAAAAGCCCTTTACTCCCTGATAAATGAGCGCGCGAGCTGCCGCAGCTATCACAGCAAGCCCATCCCAGAGGAGGTGCTTGCGCGGGTTTTGGAGGCTGGTTGCAGGTCGCCGTCGGGGGGCGGGTTTCAAACCCTATCCATTGTCAAGGTGAGCGAGCAGCAGACCAAAGAGGAGCTGGTGAAATGCAGCCGCGGTCAGAAGTTTATTGCTGCGGCGCCGGTCAATTTGGTGTTCTGCATCGACTTTTATCGGATGCGCCAGGTGATGCAGACCGAGCCGGCGCCGTTTGACCAGCCGGATAGCTTTCCCAGCTTTTGGATGGGGCTGGTGGACTGCGCCATCTGCGCCCAGACAATCACGCTTGCGGCGCAGGCGGAGGGGCTCGCAAGCTGCTACAACGGGAATATCATCCATCGCGCCGATCGGGTCAGTGCATTGCTTGAGCTGCCGGAGCTGGTGCTGCCAGTCTTGATGCTGACATTGGGCTATCCGCGGGTGACGCATCAGCAGCCGCCAAAGTATGCGCCGGCGGTGTTGGTGCATGACGAACGGTATCGCCCGCTTTCGGATGCGCAAGCCTATCGCGCCTACCGCAAGCAAAATCGCTACCAGAAGATTCCGCCGCGTCCGGAGCTGGTGGAGCAGCTTTGCCGTAGAGCGCAGCTGCTGCATGGCGCGGACTTTGCAGAGCGGGTGCGCGCGGATATCGCGCAAAAAGGCTTCATCGGGTCCTATCAGTATTGGTTTGGGTGCTATTATCAGGATGAGCCGGAGTTTATGCAGCTGGAGGATTACCAGCGGTTTTTTAGCCAAAAGGGCTTTCGGTTTCTGACCGGAACCGGCGGCTAACACAGGTTTTTGCCGCCTGCGGCGGCGAGCTTATGCAAAAGTTTCGCCAGCCTTTCCAAAGGCTGCGGATTCCAAAGGCAGCG
>CAJUJI010000233.1 GCA_910586875.1 uncultured Anaerotruncus sp.
GCGCGGCCAAAGGCGCTGCCTTTGGAATCCGCAGCCTTTACAAAGGCTGGCGAAATTTTTGCATAAGCCCGCCGCCGCAGGCGGCAACCGCAAAAATCCGCTTTTAAGGAGTTCCGCTCACTGCGGTGAGCGGCCAAAGGCGCTGCCTTTGGAATCCGCAGCCTTTGAAAAGGCTGGCGAAACTTTTGCATAAGCCCGCCGCCGCAGGCGGCAACCCTAAGTCTCCGCCACGCGCAGCATGGCAAAAACTTGCGTTATGGCACATTCCCAGATATTGTGGGAAAACTACGTTTGCAAAAAACGTTTTTCCACTTGAAGTACTTTCCGGTTTTTGTTACACTAGATAAATAGTACCAATTGCTTTTGGAAAGGAGTGTCATACACAAGTGAAAACTTGTCGGCGATTATTTTGCTTGATTGCTGCGGCAGCCGCCGCTTTGCTTTGCTTAAATGGGGCGGTGCTCGCCCAGGAACCATCGGCCAGCGATGCTTTACAGCAGCCCGAGCAGGTGCAGTCGGAGCTGGATAAACAGGGCTTTCCCTCCGGCTCGTCCGGACCTACCTGCGAGACGCTCAACGGCACCTGGCAGGGTAAGCTGCATACCAGTCTTACCGAAATGACCTATTTTGATGATCCAATAGAGCTAAACTTTATTGACGACGCCAATCAGCCGCGCATGTATCTGACCATCCGCTCCTATGAGTCGGCATACACCATCCCGCAAGGGTGGTCGGTCGGGACCGGCACGGTGAGCTTTTCGTTCAATGAAGGCCCTTGGGTTGCCAGCGTGTATCTGGAGATACAGGAGGACGGCGCAACCCTGGTGGGGACCTATTCCCAGTACGGCAGGGAATACCCGCTTGTGATGAAAAAAACCTCTGATGAACCGGTGATGAAATATCGGGAGCCGCAGTTCACCTTTGAAGAAAAGGGAATCGGCATCTGGCAGGGGTATTTGAAGGATTACGCCACCTTTGGCACCGGCGGCAACCCCATCCCGTTTACCTATGAATTGCTGGACCGCCAGAAAACCGCGCGGCTGTTGGCGATGGCCGATTTTGAAGGGGTTGCAAACGGAACTTATAATTGGGATACCGAGCTGATGCGCGCGTTATTGGAGCAGTTCTGCGACACCTTCCGCCATGATGGGGCATCGGGTATGCCGGAGCAGACCGACCTGGACGCGATTTTAGATCACGCCATTGCGAAAGGCGGCATTGAATGTCGCGGGCTTTCCGCGATGTTTTCAGCCATCCTGCGCGCCTACGGAATCCCCGCAAAGCCGGTGATGTGCCTGCCTTATACCGACCCCTGTGAGGATTGCCATGTTCTGGTACACGCCTGGTCCTATGACATGGGCAAATGGGTGCTGATCGATCCCACCTATCGTCTGATGTTGCGGGATGTCAACGGCGTTTATCTGGGCATTCCCGAGGTGCGTCAGGCGTTTGTGAACGGAGATGTCCTGGTTCCGAATGAGACCGCAGGGCATAACCTTGCGCCGTTCTCGCTGGAATATTACCGCGCTTATATGACCAAGAATATGTTTCGATTCTCCTGCCTCACCAGCACCACCACCGCAGGCGAAACATCTGGCAACCGTACACAGATGTTGGTACCGCTGAATTATCAAATACAGTATCCCTGGTCGCGGCCGGAGACCATCACCCGAAATGCCACGTCCTTCTGGGCGCCGCCGGTTGTTTCGGATCCGCAGGGCGCTTAAATAAGCAGTTGCCGCCAGTGTTTTTGAGAGAGCAGAGGGGGAAAGGCGATTATGCCAAAGCCAAAAAAGGAGAAACCACAAAAAGCGAAGAAACCCAAAAAGGAAAAGGCCGCTAAGAAAGAGAAAGCGGCAAAGGACGGAAAAAAGAAAAAATCTGGTATTTTGATCAAGCTGATTCTAATTTTACTGTTGCTTGCAGTGCTGGGACTCGGCGTGCGCGCGTTTTTCATCTGGCGCGCGGGTGAGGAGCTGAACGCTGCGAATCTGTTTAAAATGCCGGAAATCAGCCTGCCAACCTTCCTGAGCGGCGATGGGGAGGAGGATTCCTCTTCCGACGCGTCGGAAAGCAGCGAGGGTGACGGCGAAAGCAGTGAGGACAGCAGCGATGCTGCGGATTCTTCCACAGATCCAACCGATTCCAGCAGCACGCCGGACAGCTCCAGCAGCGGGTCAGAGCCAACCGATTCCAGCAGCACGCCGGACAGCTCCAGCAGCGGGTCAGAGCCAACCG
>CAJUJI010000234.1 GCA_910586875.1 uncultured Anaerotruncus sp.
CTATAGAATGCGCGCAAATTTCCAAATTTCTATCAGAAAGGTGAGTCATCATGCAAACACGTACATTTGGATACGCGCGCGTATCCTCCAAAAGCCAATTCGAGGACCGTCAGCTACTTTCTATGGAGGAATATGCCATCCTCCCGCAAAACCTCTTTGTAGACCATCAAAGCGGCAAGGACTTTAACCGGCCGGCCTACCGCCGGATGCTGCGCAAGCTGCACAAAGGGGATCTTCTGGTTGTCACCAGCATCGACCGCCTGGGGCGAAACTATCAGGAGATGATCGAGCAATGGCGGATTTTAACCCGCCAAAAGGAAGTAGACATCGTTGTTCTTGACATGCCCTTGCTTGATACCCGCGCCAGCCGCGATCTGGTCGGGACGCTAATTTCCGATTTGGTATTGCAGCTGCTCTCGTTTGTCGCAGAAAATGAACGCATTTCCATTCGTCAACGGCAGGCGGACGGAATTGCCGCCGCCAGACAGCGTGGGGTTCGGTTTGGCCGGCCAAACCGGATGTCGGAATTCAGCGATGCAGAGCAGATTATCGAGCTGCTCTGCAAGCAAAAAATCTCCATGAGTCAGGCGTGTAGTCTTTTGGATGTCAGTGAACGCACTATTTACCGCTGGAAAGCAGCGGCTCTGCAAGCGCAAGAAAGCGTCTAAGCAGTTCACCTTTCACTGCGCATAGGCGGCGCGGCCCATCTGGAACAGTTGATTCCCCTGGCAGTCAGCGGCAACAATCAGCGGAAATTCCGATACCCAAAGCCGCTTGACCGATTCACAGCCTAAATCTTCATAGGCGATCACTTCACATTTCTGGATGCACTGGGCCGCCAATGCGCCAGCCCCACCAATCGAGCAAAGGTAGACCCCTTTGTTGCGAACAATTGCATCATATACCGCCTGGGAGCGGCCGCCCTTGCCAATGGTAGCGGCCAGCCCCAAATCCATCAGACGCGGGGTAAACGGGTCCATTCGGCTGGAGGTGGTTGGGCCGCAGGAGCCAATCGCCATTCCCGCATGTGCGGGGGTCGGACCAGCAAAATAGATGCTTGCACCTGCCAGCGCAAACGGCAGCGGTCCGCCATTCTCCAACGCAGCAAAAATGCGCTTGTGCGCGGCGTCCCGCGCGGTATAGATGGTTCCGGTCAATAGCACGCGGTCGCCAGCGCGCAGCTGGGCGGCCTGTTCATGAAGCTGCTGTGCGTCAATCTTCCAGGTTGTCATGCTCGCTTCCTCCCAGATAGCCCGCCTCATCAGCAGGTGCAGTAAATGGCTCCTTCTCCTCGGACCTGCAAAAGTCCAGCTTGATTCCATCGGTAGAAAAGCGCTTTTCCACCTGGGTCACAATCTCCTGCATCACGTCAATGCGGTCGTTGAGCACAAACAGGATTTCCTCTATCGATTTGCGCAGGCGGGCAGCGTCCCCTTTGAAGCTGTCCAGCTCGGAATAAAAACCGCGCAGCTGCACCTTTGCATAGCCCAGCATATCCTGCGCCTGAGAATTGGCGGTGGCGATAATCCGGTCGGCGTTCTGGTGTGCCTCAATCATCGCCTCCCCAATTTGGTTGGAAACCTCGTCATATTTTTTACTCTTGTGATCAAGCGCCTCCATCTTAAATTGCAGCTGGCGGTTGCGCTCCAGTTGAATTTGCAGTTCCCGCTGGTCATCGTCATGCTGTTTTTCCAGCGCGCGGTTTTGCTCGTTTAGCTTTCGCACCAGCTCCTGTGCCTGCCGCATCGACTCGCGCTCCTGCTCAATCTGCTGTGCAAGCGCTTCCAGCTTTGCATTCTGCTCGGAAAGCCGCGCCTCCAGCGTTTGAATATGCGCCAGTTGAGAGTCCTGCGCTTTTTCATAGGAATCCAGCTTTTCTTGATAGTCCTGTTCCGCCGCATGAAACTCTTCATTTAAACTATCTATGTAAGCGAGTACAGATTTTTTGTCAAAACCGCCAAAGGCTGCGGCTTTAATCAATCCAGGGTCACGCATTCTAAAACATCCTTTCAAACAGTCGCTTTTCTTCTGATGATATGATAACACTAATTA
>CAJUJI010000235.1 GCA_910586875.1 uncultured Anaerotruncus sp.
CCCGTGCAACCGCTAGAAACCGTTCATAATCGGTATTCAAAATCAGCTCTTCTGGAAACTGAATTTCCCGCAGCAGCTCCAGCGATCTTCCCACCCTTCCAATCTGGGTGAAAAAGTGTGCATCCGAGCTGCACACCACCGGCACCCTGTATTTTTTACACAACAGTGCAATCTCGCGGCAATTTTCCAAAGAACCTGGACGGCAATCAAAAGAATGGGCATTGATTTCCACAATTTTATTATGCTTTGCAAATGCCTGCACCACCCGTTCCCGATCAAATGGATACCGCCCGTCTCCGCAATGCCCGATCACATCTACCAGCGGATTTTCCGCAACAGCAAGCCATCCTTCGGTATGCGCGGCCTTGCTTGCTGGCTCTAAACAGACGATATGATAAGAGGCAATCACCCAGTCAAGCCGCTCCAGTATTTCGTCGGATAAATCCAGCTGTCCCTGATAATCCAGTATATTCACCTCTGCACCCTTGAGCACAGCTACTCCATCCAATACTTCCGGCACGACCTTCACAATATTTTTAAAAAACCATTGATGCGGTCCATCATCCATGCTGGGTGCGTGCTCGGTGATGCAGAGAAAGCGCAGCCCCTGGCGCGCTGCCTCCTGTACATTTTCATACAATGTACTATATGCGTGAGCGCAGGCGTTTGTATGACAGTGGGTTTCTGCAATGACCTCTGGCATCAAAAATCACTCCAATCCACCGACGATTCGGGGGCGTCCGGCTCCACCATGCCCAACTTCTCCAATAGCTCCTGGGCGGCGTTGTAGCCCATGCGTTTCTGACGGTTGTTCATCGCCGCGACCTCGATGATAATTGCAAGATTGCGCCCTGGCTTTACCGGAATGGTCAGCGCGGGCACCTTGATGCCCAACACATCAATATATTCATCATTCATCCCCATGCGGTCGTAAACCTTGGTCGCATCCCATTGTTCCAGCTGCACAATCATGTTGATTTTTTCGGTCATCTTCACCGCACCAATACCAAACAAACGGCGCGCATTGATGATGCCCACCCCGCGCAGCTCCATAAAGTGACGGATATTTTCCGGCGAGGAGCCAACCACCGTCTTGCTGGAGACGCGACGAATTTCTACCGCATCGTCTGCAATCAGCCGATGGCCGCGTTTGACCAGTTCAATGGCAGTCTCACTTTTACCAACGCCGCTCTCTCCTAGCAACAAAATTCCCTCGCCATAAACCTCCACGAGCACGCCATGACGGGTCACTCGCGGCGCCAGCTCGACATTGAGCTCGCCAATCAGCGACGCCATAAATTCGGAGGTTCCCTCTGCTGTGCGCAGCAGCGAAACCCGATATTCCTTCGCAAGATCAATGACCCAATCCTCCGCATCGATATTGCGGGTAACAATTACAACCGGCGGCTTGTAGGAGAAATAGTTCCTCACCTGTGTAATTCTTTCCTGCTCCTGGTATTTTTCTAAAAATGCAAATTCACTTTTCCCCAATACCTGAATACGCTGGTTATCAAAATAATCGAAAAAGCCGCTCAACTGCAAGCCCGGCCGGTTGACCTCCGGTGTAGAAATTACAATTCCGCTTGCATCCTCCGGCAGATAAAGGACCTCCAGGTTGAAATCCTTGATGAGTTTTTGTAAGGGAACAATAAATTTTGTAGCCATGGGACGCCCTCCTTTATTTTCAGCCCTGCCCCATTGGACAGAAACCTTGAAGCGAAAAAAGCCTTTGTTGCTTCATCCTCGCGAAACCAGCCGCCGCTATCAATATTATATCGTATTTTAGGGTATCTTTCAAACCTTATTTTGGACAGATTGGGAAAATTCATCCTTTTAAAAGAATCCCTGTTGAAATAAAACAAAAT
>CAJUJI010000236.1 GCA_910586875.1 uncultured Anaerotruncus sp.
TTTTACTTTGCCAATGGCTTTTAATTGATAGGTCATATTTTTCCTCCTTGCTTTTGTTGGTAAAACCAGTATAAGACCTCACATCATGTGAGATGCAATAGGGAAAATTAAAAATGCCCTACATTTTTAGCAGGACATTTCAAAGTCTATACAATCATGCGTGTTCCAGCGGTATTTGAAGCTCAATCGAATATTTTTCAGGGTTATTCTCATTCCACGGGCCCCTATGCACGATCTGACGCATCGGGTTAGACATTTTGTATTCGCTGTTTGTCTGCAGCCATTCGGCAAAGGCAAGGTAGGCGCCTTTTATATTTGCAAAATCGCCATAGACCATTGTGCAAGCCATATACGGGACTGGTTCTGTCATGTGGAAACAAAATGGCTCTTTTGCCTTTCCCATTTTCTTTACCGGGGCGCATAGCTCAATATCAACATCTGTCTCTCGAAATTCTGTATCGTGATAAATGGAAAATGTATTGCCCGTTATTTCGATTTTTTGTGCTTCTGTAAAAGTAGAAAGTTCTTTCCATAAGTCGCCCTCGGAATAGTAATTCGGTACAATTTCCCGCAAGGATAGCACCTGATACGCCGGGATTGACTTAACGGATATGTTATAGTGCAGTTCTCCTTTACCACCCTGTATTTCACTTTTTGTAAGTTCGATCTTCCGCAGTTTTTCTTGTTCGGCCTGTATTGCATTTTCTATCTCTATGCGCTTTTTGTCGAGCTGCGCAAGAAGTGATTGCTCGTCCATCGTCAGAGCAAGCGCAATTTCCGAAACATTCAGTCCACTATCCCGCAGATACAGAATTTTATTTAGACGCGGTATTTGCTTTACTGAATACAGTCGGTGTCCTGTCCACTTGTCAACCTCTGCCGGTGTCAGAAGTCCTACCTCGTCATAGTAGCGAAGCATACGAATAGATACCTGCGCCAGCTTTGAAAATTCTCCTATTCTAAACATCGTTTCACCACCTACTCCAACTATATTTGTATTTTTATCTCACTCCAGCTTTTATGTTACTTGCTGCATCCTTATTATACCGCCTTTCTTTCAGTCTATCAATGTCGTTGCGTGGTGCAAGAACTTTTTCTGGAGTTCCACTAAATGGCAAGCAATGCAATCTTCCGTAAGATTGCGTATTTTGGCAGGAATCCGTTTCCGGTATTCCTGCCAAAATGCTTGTTGGTGACATGTCCCCAAGCCCCTGAGATCATCACCTGCGGTGATGGCTGCGCGTTCCATTGGAACGCTGAAATCTTTATACATGAAGATAGAAAAAGAAAAAAACCTTATCATAGCTATAGTAAAACGGCATGGCGGTCTTGATTTCTTAAAGCCACCGTCAGTAAAATGTAATAGGAGCGTGGGAAAGGAGCTGCTTAGCAACGTTTTTCTTTTCCACCGCCAGGTAGATACAATAGGTTATTAGCGATTAGAGCAATAGACTTTAATTGCTTCACCAAAAAACTCTGCAACATTCCATGTAGCAAATCTGTTGATGTACTCGGCAAACCGTTCGTCTGTTTGATAGAGTTCGCCCAGATACATCAGCATATCATCCGAACAGGGATAGAAGTTTTCAGAAATATACTCTTGCCACTCTGCAACAATAGATTGGACGGCGGGTAAAGTAGGTGTTTCTGCCTTATATTCCGCCAGTCGTTCAAAGACATTTTGGGAATATAT
>CAJUJI010000237.1 GCA_910586875.1 uncultured Anaerotruncus sp.
ATTCTTGGTGGTTCACCATGAACCAGGGGCAGGTCCACACCAGGGCGCACTTCGCCCCAGGTGTGGACTTTTCCTTTGCTGCTCACAGCTTTATGTGAAACAGCCACGAGCTTCGTCCGCCGTTGTTCCGAAATCGCGCCTCGCGCACCACGCGTCCTGCCGACTCCAGATCGGCCAGGGCGCGTTTTACCGTGCTGCGGGACAGCTTTAAATCCCGCGCAATCGTATTGATGCCAGGCCAACAGCAGCCGGTTTTCCCTGTGCGGTCGCGCAGATACATGTACACCGCAACCGCCCGATGCGGCAGCACACTTTCATATACCGCGTCAAAGTAGGACATCTTCTTCCCCTCCCAGCCGGATTGGAACCGGTCTGCGCGGCGGCAGAGCGGGTCGCTTCTGGGCCGGATACTTCTGCTCAATCGCCCGTTCCAGCTCTTCCTTGTCCGCATACCGAATGGGACGCACAGCCTTTTCCGGCAGCTCAAACGGCTGCTTCAAGGTGATTCCCCATTTTAAGAACAGCCGCAGCTCGCTTCGCATCGGATGTGTTCCGGTTTTCATCACGATGAAATGCCCTTTCGGAATCGACTTTAGCTCATCCGGCGTCATAAGCGGACGCCCGATCATTTGCAAGGATTGGCTGGGGTCGTTCTTGCCGCGGCTCACCGAGCCGGAAAGCACCGTCTGTTCGCCCAGTGCCTTGGAGAGCCGCTCCGCGGAGCTGCTGTTGGGCGCAAACCCGCCGAAAATCACATCCTGCGCGTTGTCAATGATGATGTCGCTGCCCTCTTTTCCATAGTTGCGCTCCAGCTGCGCAAATGACTGGATGATCGCAACAATCGAAACCCGCCGCGAGCGAACCGCGGAAAACATCATCTCCAAGCTCTCTATTTTGGGAATCGTTCCAATCTCATCGAGAAACAGCATCGCTCTGTTTTGGAGCTTTCCGCCGTTCTCATCGGCCACCGCAAGAATTTCCCGATAGAGCTGCTGCACCACTAACGACACCATGAAATACTTCGTATTGTCCTCCTCCGGAAGGACGATGAACACCGCAGATTTCCGGTTGCAAAAGCGCTCCGCGTCAATCGCAGTATCAAAGCAAAGAATTTGCTCCAATTCGCTGTCAAGGAATTGGTTGAGGCGCGACATCGCAGTGGAGAGCACCGAGGCCATCGCTTCGGTGCCGGTGTTGAGCGCCGCCCCCGCGAACCAGCGCGCCTTATGCTCCGGCGGCAGCTTCTCAATCAGCAGCTGGAACTGATTTTTTCCTCTGGTTTTCGAGGGGGCCAGCAGATCCTGAATCAGCTTGAAGGCGCTCACGATATGCCGCTTCTCCGGCTCACAAAACTCCGCAATCAACAGAATCACCGAAGTTAAGAGCCCCTCCGCCGCGTCGTAAAAATATGCGTTTTGCCCATGGTCGCCGTCGCCGCCCGCGTTGATGATCGTCTTTGCGGTGATTTTCGCGAACTTCTCCGCCTTGGCTTTATAGGTTAATTCCTGCGGATTTTCCTGGTACAAATCCATGTACTCGTTGACCAGATGCAGCAGATTGTTGCCGTCGCTGCGGGTTGGGTTGCGCAGATCCAGCACCGCGACCTCATACCCATACACATCCCGCGCAATCCCCGCGTAATTCCGATAG
>CAJUJI010000238.1 GCA_910586875.1 uncultured Anaerotruncus sp.
GTTCGGTGCGCACAACTTGATTGCGGAAAATGGAAATCTGCTTGCGGAGAGCCGATTTGAGCAGGGACTTTTGATAAGTGAAATTGATGTGTACCGGCTGGCCAGTGAACGCCGCCGCATGACAACCTATCCCCGCCAGAATCAGGGCTGTTTGCATGTCGGCTTTTCGATGCCGATAGAGCAAACCGAGCTGACCCGTCCGATTATGCCATATCCATTTGTCCCAAAGGCGGAGGTTTCCGACCGCTGTGAGGAGATTTTGCGAATCCAGTCGTTGGGACTGAAAAAGCGGGTCGCGCATTCCCATGCACAGAAGGTGGTATTGGGTATCTCTGGCGGATTGGATTCCACCCTGGCGCTGTTGGTAGCGGTGCGGACAATGGAGCTTTTGGGGCGGCCGCGCAGCGATATTTTGGCGGTTACAATGCCTTGCTTTGGCACCTCTGCCCGCACAAAGGGAAACGCAGAGTTGCTTTGTGAGCGTTTAGGCGTGCAGTTGCAGCAGATTGACATTAAAGTCGCGGTGGATTTGCATTTTGCAGATATCGGACATGACTCGCAAAAGCAGGATGTGACCTATGAAAATGCACAGGCGCGGGAGCGCACCCAGGTGCTGATGGATCTTGCGAACCGCTATCAAGGATTGGTGATTGGCACGGGGGACTTGTCCGAGCTTGCGCTGGGATGGGCAACCTACAATGGCGATCATATGTCAATGTATGGGGTCAATGCGTCGATTCCTAAAACGTTGGTGCGCTATCTGGTGCACTATGAAGCGCAGCGCACGACAGATAAACAGCTCTGTGCGGTTTTGCAGGATATCCTTGACACACCGGTTTCTCCCGAGCTGCTGCCTCCAAAGGAAGGGGAAATCCAGCAGAAAACAGAGGATCTGGTCGGCCCATATGAGCTGCACGACTTTTTCCTGTATTATATTCTGCGTTGGCAGTTTTCGCCCAAAAAGGTGTTGCGGCTTGCCAAACTCGCGTTTACAAACTATGAAGAACCGTTCATTTTGCACTGGTTAAAGAATTTTTACCGTCGCTTTTTCCAGCAACAGTTTAAACGTTCCTGCTTGCCGGACGGCCCAAAGGTAGGCTCAGTGAGCCTGTCACCGCGCGGCGATTGGCGGATGCCCAGTGATGCGGTCGCCGCTTTGTGGCTGAAGGAACTAGAAAACTAGCCCCCTTGCCCAGCAAAACCTTCATCAATAGCACATCAAAAGTTTCGCCCGCCTTTTCAAAGGCGGCGGGGTCAGGGGCGGCGCCTCTGATTGTCCCCAAGAAAAAGAAAGCCCGCAAGGGCTTTCTTTTTTTGGGGGGACGAAACGCATCTTTTTCGTCCAAGAGCCGGACCGCGGTCCGGCGATATTCCCAAACAAAAAACCACGCAAATCTTAAGATTTACAGTGATAAACATAATATTTTATTTCTGACATTTGTAAAAATTTGTTAATAAAACTTTTATAGCTCTCAAGCCAGTCAGCTGGCCAGTAAGCATTCGGAGGAGACTCCAT
>CAJUJI010000239.1 GCA_910586875.1 uncultured Anaerotruncus sp.
CTATCGGAATTACGCGGGGATTGCGCGGGATGTGTATGGGTATGAGGTCGCGGTGTTGGATCTGCGCAACCCGCCCCGCAGCGACGGAAACAACCTGCTGCATCTGGTTAACAAGTACATGGATTTGCACAAGAAAAACCCGTATGAGCTGACCTAAAAGGCCAAGGCGGAGAAGTTCGCGAAAATCACTGCAAAGACGATTATCAACGCTGGCGGCGATGGCGACCATGGGCAAAATGCGTATTTTTATGATGCTGATGAGGGCCTTTTAACCTCGGTAATTTTATTGATTGTAGAATTTTGTGAACCGGAGAAGCGCCATATTATCAGTGCGTTTAAACTGATTCAGGATTTGCTTGCACCCTCGAAAACCAGGGGAAAGAACCAATTCCAGCTACTGAATACTTTATTGTGTCGCTGGTAGTACAGCAGCTCTATCGGGAGATCCTTGCGGTAGCTGATGAGAACGGCGGAAAGCTCGGAAATAGGGCGATGCTGTTTCTGGATGAAATAGGCACCATCCCCAAAATTGAGAGCTTAGAGATGATGTTCTCCGCGGTTCGCTCGCGGCGGGTTTCGATTGTTGCAATCATCCAGTCATTTGCGCAACTGGAACGCAACTATGGAAAAGAGGGCAGCGATATCATCATTGACAACGCGCAGGATTTGATCTTTGGCGGGTTTGCGCCCAACAGCAGCGCTGCGGAGCGGCTCTCCAAGGCGCTAGGCGAGCAAACGGTGCTTTCCGGCTCGGTGAGCCGCGGCAAGAACGACCCCAGTCAGTCGTTGCAGATGATCGGGCGTCCGCTTATGACGCCGGATGAGCTAAAGTCGATTCCGAAGGGGCATTTCATCGTGATGAAAACCGGAACACACCCGATGCGAAGCGAGTTGCGGCTGTTCTTAAAATGGGGAATCACCTTGGAGCAGCCGTTTGAGCTGCCGGAAAAGGCTGTGCGTCCCATCCGATATGCGGACAAGGAAGCACTGGAACAGGCGATTGAGCAGAAGTATCCGGCACAGAAGCGGCCCACTCTGCCGCCGCGCAGACCGGTCCCAATCCGGCTGGGAGGTAAAGAAGATGTCCTACTTTGACGCGGTATATGAAAGCGTGCTGCCGCATCGGGCGGTTGCGGTGTACATGTATCTTCGCGACCGCGCGGGAAAAACGGACTGCTGCTGGCCAGGCATCAACACGATTGCGCGGGATTTGAAGCTGTCCCGCAGCACAGTAAAACGCGCCCTGGCCGACCTGGAGTCGGCAGGACGCGTGGTGCGCGAGGCGCGATTTCGGGACAACGGCGGACGAAGCTCGTGGTTGTATCGGATCAAGCTGTGAGCCGCAAAGGAAAAGTCCACACCTGGGGCGAAGTGCGCCCTGACATGGACCTGCCCCTGGTTCATGGTGAACCACCAAGAATACCCCAAGGGAAATAATCGGATATTACGGAGGAAAAGTTGATTGATTATAAAT
>CAJUJI010000240.1 GCA_910586875.1 uncultured Anaerotruncus sp.
ATATAATGATTGTAAAAGGATAAAAATTGGCTGACATAGAACACTGATCGCTAAATGAAGGTGAAATATATGCTAACCTGCACATTCTTAGGACATAGAGACGTGTACGACCGAGATATCTACGAAAGAGTGCTCAAAGCCATCTACCAAATTGTGAAGGCAAATGATGCGGTGGAGTTTCTATTTGCCAAGATAAGAGGCTTTTATGGTTTGTGCATCCTCGCGGCGTTAAATGCAAAGCGGCACCATCCGCAAAAGACTGTCACAATCACGATTGCCCTGGAATCGGAAAAGGCATCCCCCGCCATCCCGTCTTGCCTCTATGATAGGCTGATTTTTCCGTCGATTCCCGCCCCGAAAAATGAAAGCGACGTTACCGCAGGCCAAAAAAAGCTGATGCGCTGGACCTTTCAGCATTCTACCCACCTCATTTGCTACCTGTATCCCGCTTTTTTCGCACCGGAACAGCAGCATTTTTCATATGTGCAAAAGCGTGGTTTGGCTATACTGGAGATAACCAGCAAAGAAACTGCCAAGGCCATTACAGAGCACATGAGCTGTTTGTCGGAAAAGGAGCAATTCATACTTCGTGAGCTGTTGGGAGGAAAGACGCAAAAAGCAGTGGGAGAAGTGTTTGGCATCACCAGCTCGGCTATCTCCTTTCAGGCACACCGCGCAGGCAGCAAGCTGTGCAAGGGCGCAAAAGTCAATCTGTCAGAGCTATTTGTTGGCAGCATTTTCTCCATAGAGTCAGCAACCTATGAAGCGGTGTGCTTATTTAAGAAGATGGTCTTATTTTTATTGGCATGTTGTAATGTACGGCAATTTTGGATTGCATCCGAGTATGCCCACTCAGAATATGTGGAGGTGTTGACAGAACTCTCCCAAAGTTTCCCCTATCAAGGGATAGAAATTACCCTATTTCCGTGCCATCCACAAAGCGCAAATGGACAAACCCTATTCAATATTGAGGATTTTTTATATCCGGTTTTTTGATAAGCCATCCAAAAGGGTGGCTTATTTTTATATCTCGAAAAGGAGTGCTGTGTGCAATGAAACTTTTTCTGAAAGCTGCAATTCCAATCGTAATTTTAGTGGTGGTTCCGTTATGAATTTACCGAAGTAAGCACCATAAAAGAGGATAAGAAATAAAGCAGAAAACCCCTTAATTGGGAGCTTTTTCTATTTCAGGAACAGAGAAAGACGGTAGAAAATGAATCGAAAACAAAAGCTTTCCCAGCGTGTGCTGGCACTTGTTCTGGCGTCGGCGACACTGTTCACCTCGGCGCTGCCGGCGTTTGCCATGGACGACCTGAGCGGCATGGATACGCTGCCGGATATCGTAGATGTCGACGGCGAAATCCTGGACATCGGCGGTGCGGACTTTGTGGTTACGCCAAACGAATCCATCGAGCCGGATGCGGAGGATTCCGCAGCAGAACC
>CAJUJI010000241.1 GCA_910586875.1 uncultured Anaerotruncus sp.
ATATGAAATATATAGGAGCTTGATCCTGAAAGAAGAAAGGGGCGTTTTGCAAATGAGGTACAAACGGATATTGATTTTAGGGATGTTGGGGATAATGTTGAGTTCCGGTCTGCCGGTTGCCGCAGCGGACGCGGACTATCCGACAGCGCAGGCGCTGGTGCAGGCGGTGGAAGAGCTGCCGGATGATGCACAACAGGAGCAGGTAGAGCGCTTGGCGTCGGCCTTGCGCAAGCTAAGCACACGGGAGAAAAAGCTGCTGGACCAGCAGACCATCAGCCGGCTAGGGGAGTTTTATAACCAATATTACAGCGAGTCGGTCAAGGTGCACAGCAAAGATTTTCTCAGCCGCCAGAAGATACCGGATAAATGTATTTCCTATGGTGCAGCCGCGGCCGCTGGCAAGGGGGTCGTCATCGAGCTGGAGCAGCGCAAGCCCTCCAATTCGGAGGTGGTGCTGCAATTTTATGCGACCTCAAACCAGCGTCCAGCAGGTCCGTTTGTGTTACAGGTGGCGCTGCCGGACAATGTTTCCACCGATTGGGCGTATACAATAAAGGGGCTGGATGGGAAAATCTCAACCGAGCTGGTGCGGGTTCGCAAGCAGAACTATGTGCGTTTCATCACCCGTTCGTTGGGCTCGTTCCAGCTGCTGCGTGAAACCGATGAACAAGCTGAAGCAGACAAGGCGGGGGAGATGACTGATTTCTGGAAAAAGGTGGAGAACGCCATTGAACAGACCACCAGCGGCAACGCAATTTATGTGCGCACTGGCAGCCGCACAACCATGCCCACCCAAATTTTGCGCACCTTACAAAACAGCGGTGTGACCCTGATTTTGCGGCGTGGCAATGGCACGACCATCACCATCGATCCCGCAGATATTGATAATGTACCATCCAGCAAGGATTACTATACGATGGGTGCATTGGCAAATATGTATCATTGAAAGGAGATATAAGAGTATAAAAATTTTCTTTTGCTGGAATTAAGTAACAATAAGCGCATGTTTCTTAGGTAAATTGCTAAATTTTTGATTTCTACTGAAAAAGTATTGTAATTTATGCACTTATGTGTTATAGTTTAACCAAAGGAGAAATCCTTTCAAATTGACATCTTCACACCCTCACCCCCCTATAAGAGCAGAATCACCCAAGGCATTTGGCCTTGGGTGATTCTGCTTTTTTGTGTTATTTTCCACCATCATTTTCATCAATCCGAATATGCTCGCGAGCAAATTCCAACGCCATACTGATCACTTCATTGCGGCTGCGGTTGGTTTGCTGTGCCAGATGATCGTAAAAATCCACCAGCGATTTGTCAACGCGGATGGTAAACATGGCGGGTTCTGTCCGTTTGGAAATTTTTAGCTCCTCCATACGCCCAACACCTTTAAAACAAGATTATAGTCCTATTATGACTGATTTTAAAGC
>CAJUJI010000242.1 GCA_910586875.1 uncultured Anaerotruncus sp.
GTTCTTTGGTTACTTTCTTGCACGAGCAAGAAAGTGACAACGCACCGCTCGCGCCGCGCATAGCGCAGCAAAAGACAAAACTTTTTCTGCCCGCTGTACAAATCGCTAAAATTATGCTATACTGATGGTACAAGAAACCAGCACCGGCTGTGATTGAAGGGAGCGAATTGGTATGGCAAAACAGATCTTGGTTACAATAGGCAGGGAGTTTGGTAGCGGTGGCCATGAAATTGGCAAACGTTTGGCGGATAAGCTGGGGATTAAGCTGTTTGACAGGGAACTTTTGGAGGTTGCAGCGCGCGACAGCGGACTGAGCCGCGACCTGTTTGAATATCACGACGAAAAACCAGTGAATAGCCTGCTTTATTCGCTTTCGGTAAACCCCTACTCGATGGGGAGTATTGCAGGAGTGCCGGAGCTGCCGATCAGCCACAAGCTCTTTTTGGCGCAGTTTGAGGCCATCCAGAAGCTCGCCCGTGAGCAAAACTGCGTGATTGTTGGGCGCTGTGCAGATTATGCGTTGCGGGACTTTGCGGATGTGTTCCATGTGTTTATTCATGCACCGCTGGAATATCGTATTCAAACGGTGATGGAGCGCAGCGGCTTGGATGAGGCGCAAGCGAAGGAGCAGGTGATCAAAACCGATAAAAAGCGGGCAGCGTATTATAACTCCTACTCGGATAAGAAATGGGGCGCGCTGCAAAGCTATCATCTGTCGGTTGACAGCAGCCTGCTCGGGCTGGATGGAACGGTTGAGCTGATTGCACAGGCGGTCCGGCTGCGCCGGTGAGAAAGACGAAATCGGGCGGGGCGGGAACATTCCCGCCCTGCTTTGCATAGGAGGAGAATATGGAAGGAATCATCGACCGGTTTGAGGAAAGCTTTGCAGTGGTGGAGCTGGAAAACGGTGAGATGCAGGATATTTCGCGGGAGCAACTGCCGTCTGACGCACAGGAGGGCGATGTGCTGATTTTTACACAGGCGGACGGCTGGCAGATAGATGCCCGGCAGACCGAAGCACGGCGGGTGCGGCTGCGCCGCAAGTTGGAGGCGCTGTGGGAGGGGAACAACTAAACGGCCGCCTGCCAGTACAGCAGAAATAGGGGTAAGTGTATTCTATGATCACATTTTTATTAAGACATTTTATAAAAGAATATGAGCAGACACAGAACCCTGCGGTGCGGGAGCGGTACGGCGTGCTGGCAGGCGCGGTGGGCATCTTTCTGAACTTGTGCCTGTTTGCAGCAAAGTTCATAGCTGGCCTGCTCACAGCGTCGATTGCGGTGACTGCGGATGCGTTCAACAACCTTTCGGACGCAGGCAGCTCGGTGGTCACGCT
>CAJUJI010000243.1 GCA_910586875.1 uncultured Anaerotruncus sp.
TGATAGAATGCAGCGCTCAGCCGTTTTGGAAGCGTGCGAGCGCCTTCAGGAACGCAGAATTCATCGTCTCATACATAAACTGTGCGGAGGTTTTTTCGGAAACACCAGGATACGGCCGAACCTCCAAGGAAATGCTGGGACGTTTTGCGCCCGGCTCGGTGGGAATGAAGCCATGTTTTAACAGCAGATAGAACTGCTCAGCCTGCTCCTCAAATCCAAAGGCGCCGCCGTGCACACAGACGGGCGGGTGGGTATGTCCATAAAATACGCTGTTCTGATCATGAACGGCGTTGCCCATGTGGATATGGCAAAGCCCAACCGCAAGCGATTGCTCCAACGCAGGCTCGAACTCCTCGCCCATCAGTGGCAGATGCGCAGCATCCAGCATCAGCATGGCGTTGTCGTAACCCTGCTCCTGCGCGTGCTTGATAAATGCAGCACATTCAGGGGTGGGGCCGAGCAGCAGCTTTTTGAAGATATCGCGCTCGATTGGCTCCAGAACAACTGTGATACCATATTGTTTGGCATGTGCGCAGACACCTAGAAAATATTCGGTGTAGCGTGCAAGAATGGTAGGACGTTTCTCCGGCCCTTTATCGGGGCATCCGGTTACAACGATCAATGGGGCCTGCGCTTCAGCGGCGTAGTCAATCTGATTTTTCATAGCGGCCAGCGCGCCCGCGCGCTCACTGGGGTCATCACTGCCAGCGTTACAGGGACCGTCTATTTGAAACATCAGACCGGTGTTATAATGCAGGGTCACGCCAGCCTGCTGCATCCGCTGAATTTCAAATTTGCGGATGGCGGCATTATCCGGAAGAAAGGTCTCCATCGACTCATAGCCGTCCAGCTCGCAGCAGGCACAAACCGCTGCAAGATGGGCGTAATCGTCCTCAAAGGAAGGCGGATAGAGCATGGAAGGGCTGATACCGAATTTGACATAATCGTTGATTCTGGGCACAAGAGCACATCCTTTCTGATAGCCTGCTTGAACAATCAAACGGCTTTTGATTTTCCTGCTGTTGGTATGCAAGACATTAGATGTTTTGCATAGATCCGAACCGGTTTTCATTGGCTGTATTATACTATGAAATAGGAAAC